>JAADHW010000362.1 GCA_013151695.1 Gammaproteobacteria bacterium | reverse complement strand
GCCAGAACGCTGATGTTGCACTCGACTACGACTTCGAATTCGGGCTTGGGTGGTTGCTCAACCCAATTCAGATCGCAGGCGGGGGGCTGCAGGTCGGTCACAATGGAGGATTGATCGCCCATCGTTCTTCTCTCTTACTCCTCCCCGACAGAAAGCTTGGTGTCGTGGCACTTACGAACACTGGAGAAACGAGTATTGAGGAGATAGCAGCTCTCGCATTGCGGTTGGCATATGAGGCTCGCGCAGGTGTCACAAACGACGGTCTGACGAATAATAACTCGACTGGGCGTCCGCATTCCCGCGCGGCACTCGCCACGACACGGGACCCAGGCGAGCTGGAAGCCTTAGCCGGGGTTTATTCGACAGTGTTGGGTGACTTTGAGATTCGCCGACATCGTGATGGATTGCGAACCGAAAGACTCATGTTGGGCAGTTCCGTGGAACTCCGTCCATCCGTCGGCGATCTTTTTCGCCCGCGCTTTCGCATTTTTGATCTGATTCCCTACTCCCCATCCGAACTCAATGACCTTGCTGTGGGTTTCGGACGTGTTGGAGAAGTTGATACTCTCTTTTTCGACGAAGGAGGGCAGAACGCTTTGGCCGGTTGGCGTATTTCGCCTTCTCCCGCGTCGGTAGCCTGGCGGGCTCGGATTGGCCGCTACGAGATCGCCAATCTGGGTTCCGACTTTGCCTTCATAACCGGGCTCGAATTGAACCTCACACAAGACCGATTGCGGGTGACTGTTCACAGTGACGATTGGCCGGTGCCGCCGCTTGGGGCCTACCTCGAGACGCTGACGGACGACGAAGCCTGTACCTGGTCACTGGGTGGGAGCATCTGTATCTATGCGTATGGATCCGGTGACGAGGTGGAGCTCGAGCTGTCCGGGTATAGGCTGCGCCTCGCGAAATAAACTCTGGATAGGGTCGGATGGTCAGCGATTCGATTCGCCGCTGCAAGGAGCGCTGCTGTCCGCCGGTGTGAACACATCGGCTTTGCTCTTGTCTTTCAATCGATAACTGCCGTCTTTGATCTGCACCTCATGAGCGTTATTTAACAAACGATCCAACATCGTAGCGGTTAACCCGAGTTACCCGCAAAGGTTGTGTCTCATTCGCCAAACGACAAGTTAGCGTGCAGGGTGGATCATAGAAGATCTAGGGTACTCAGTTGCTACATACGATGACGTGCGTGACCTAACGTGTTCCGTCCAAGAGTAACCTAAGTGACACGTGGACTAACGCGTGCGGACATTTGAAAATTGACCGGCTAGTCCTTCACTAAGTATATACTTGATATATATCTAGCACCTCAATAGTATAGAACTAACTATCCTAGGGCTGGCGTGAGAATTTGTTAGGTGTGAGTCCAAATTTGCAAGGAACAATATTGATGAAATCACACATTGCTTTATGTATATATGGGATAAGCCTGGTTCTAAATCCAGGTATTGTCTGTGCAAAAGATAGTTCTTTGGTAACTCTGCAATACGCAATTACTTCTGAAGCTGAGTTTATTGGCAGCATGACAGTAAAAATTATTGAACATGACAAAGTGCGCGTGATTGCGGAACACAGCCGCTTAAGCTTCGAAGATTTTTGGGAAACTACTAGTTTACATTCCAATTTAATTGAGCATTACCATGAGGGAGATCTCGTTAGTGCGGATAATAAAGTTTTTGAGTCCGCTAACGGCTACTGGACTAATGTTGATTCTAACGACGATGAAATCTGGGGCTCGTTTACAGAGGTAAATAATGTTTCGCAACGAGACCGTGAACAATTTGACGAACTTACTCGGACAATATTACGTTTAGCGTTACCAAATAGTAATGAACTTTTACCGCTCTCTCAGCGAATATTTAACAACATCACTGATAAGCCAAGAAGTGTTCGCTTTTCAAGAACAGACTTCGACACTACCTTTAATGGGTTGCCATTTTTCATCCGAGATCAACTAGCGGGGTCCTTTCCGAAAATGCTCAATATTCTCGATACCGAAGAACTAAGTGTATCTAGAGTGAAACTGATAGATCTGGGTAGTGACATTGTTCCAATTGGTGGTCAAGAAATCGCTGCCCGTCATTTCCAGATTGACGAGTCAAAATCCACGCCTGCCTATATCTGGGTTGTTGTAGACCAAGTATCAACACCGCATATGGTGCAATTCACCGGTACTGATGAAGATGGGTCTTTTAAAATCAAGTTAAAGGCAGTTTATTGGTAAGCGGATGGATATTATATTAAGTATATACTCGATATAATTCTAGCGGATTGACTTTAACCTTACCAACACAAGGAAAAAACTCATGAATCAGTACCCCGGAAAAAACCTGCCAGAATATATTAAGCCTGAAGGAAAATGGGCCAACACTTTTTCTTACCATCCTTTTGATGTCGAATTGCGCGAAGCGAAAGGTATTTATTTATACGATACCGAAGGTAACCAATATATAGACGCCTCTGGTGGTCCAATGGCAGTGAACATTGGTCATAACGACGAACGAATGAAGCGCGCGATACACGAACAGCTGGATAAATTCAACTTTGTACATCCGATACTGGCAAATGGCCCAAAAGCGGAGTTGTGTAACAAATTAGCTAGTATTGCACCCGGAACCTTGAATGCTAGTTATCTTGTTTCGGGTGGTTCTGAAGCAGTAGATACGGCCATGAAACTAGTCAGACAGTCACAGTTGGCGCGAGGTCACAAAGATAAACACAAGATCATCTCCAATCACGAATCGTATCACGGCATGACCATTGCTACACTTTCAGTGTCTGGTAGTGCTGGCAGTCAAGGACCGTTTGAACCTATGTTGCAGCGATACCCCCAGATTAACCAATACAGCGATTATAAAAAACCTGAGGGTATGACACGGGAAGAGTGGGGTACTATTTCGGCTCAAGAACTGGAGCATGCCATTCACTACGCGGGTCCTAAAACGGTTGCCGCGTATCTGGCCACCCCCCATGGCGCCGGATGTGACTATGCGGTTGTACCACCAACAAGTTACTGGCAGAGGATACGTGAGATATGTGATCACTACGATGTTTTGTTGGTTGCTGACGAAGTGGTCACCGGTTTTGGACGCACCGGTAAGTGGTTTGCGATGGAACATTTTGGGGTGCAGGCGGATATTATGACAACCGCAAAAGGCATGTCAGGGATGTATGCACCCTTAGGTGCCGTCACCGTATCAGATGAAGTGAATGAACCCTTCAAGAAGGACGCGTATTTTATCCATGGTTTCACTGGTGGTGGTCACCCGGTTGCTGTAGCTGCTGGCATTGCTACTATTGATGTTCTTCGGGAAGACAAATTAGTAGAAAACGCTGCAAATATGGAAGCGGTGTTGTTCTCACACAAACAGCAACTTCTGTCGCACCCAACGATCAAAGACATTCGGGGTTGGGGTTTGTTCATGGTTGGTGAACTTGTCAAGAACAAAGACACTATGGAGTTTTTTGATCAGAATCAACAGGCAGAACTCCTGTTTCAACAATTGGCGTTAAAACACGGATTGGTCATGTACGGTTCTTTGTATGGCGCTCGTCGTCAGCCAGCCTTCCGTCGCGGGCTACCTTTCTGGATATCGCCGCCTCTTTGTATTACAGAAGAGCAAATTCACGACATGATGGGCCGCCTTGATGAAACCTTAACCGAGTGGGAGCAGACTTTGGGTCTGTGAAGACTTAGGGTTAGTTAACTGTGGTTGATGTACATTGAGTCTGCTGAACTCTAATCGCTAGGCGTTCCATCGGGGTGCGATGAAATCGTTGTTACGACTCCATCACACCTTACCTAAACAACATCACATCATCAGCGATAGCACCATATTTTAAGGCGAGTCTGTCTTTGACATAGTTTTCAGACAGACACCAGGGCGGTTTGACTCCTTGTTTCGGAAACTTATGAATAGATCGTTGCACGTAACTGGAGGTGAAGGACATAGCTTCGTTCTCGCAGAAGGCCGGATCGTTTAACTGTGGTTGGCACTCACGGTAACCGTTTTCATCCATGAAATTTAGAAGGCGGCAAACATATTCGCAAGTTAAATCACATTTCAGAGTCCAGGAGGCAGAAAAATAGCCAGAAGATAACGCCATGTTCGGAATGCCGGTGTACATCATCCCTTTGTAGGTTACCGTCTCAGTGGGTTCCATCAATTTCCCATCTACCCTGATTGCGACATCACTTAAGAATTGTAAGTTAAGTCCGGTAGCTGTGATTATGATTTCCGCCGAGAGAGTCTCGCCTGACTTAAGTTTAATCCCGTTGGTGACGAATCTATCTATTTGATCGGTAACCACCGAGGCACGTTTGTTTCGAATGGCAGCAAACAGATCGCTATTTGGTACAACACAGACACGTTGATCCCAAGGCATATAGCTTGGTGTAAAATGTTTATCTACATCAAAGTCTGGCAATTCCTTTCTTACCATATCGATAAGCGAGATTTTAGTTTTCTCTGGATAGAGTTTTACCAGCTGGAAAATAACCAATCCCCAAAGTATGTTTTTCCAGCGAGTGACTGAATAAGCCCACTTGTTTGGTAGGTAGCGGCGCAACAGGTTGGCGAATTTATCCTCGTCAGGCTGAGCAACGACATAGGTGGGAGAGCGTTGTAACATGGTTATATGCTCTGTTGTTTTTGCCATCTCTGGAATCAGCGTGACGGCGGTGGCGCCACTACCAATGACAACAACCTGCTTGCCGGAGTAGTCCAAATTCTCGGGCCAGTTTTGGGGGTGCACTATCTGACCGCGAAAATCTGAACTTCCGGCAAATTCAGGTGAGTACCCTTGAGCGTAATCGTAATAGCCACTGCACATAAACAAAAAATTGCACGTAAACCCGACCACCTGACCGGTCTTTTGCATTTGAGCTGTCACTGTCCAACGACTGGATTCGCTACACCAGCTTGCTGCATCGACTTGGTGTCCAAAACGTATGTTTTTGACTATGCCATTTTCTTCGGCGGCCTCTCGCAGATAATCCAAGATAGCAGGACCTTCGGCAATGGCCTGAGGATGGGTCCAGGGTTTAAATGAATAACCCAATGTATGCATATCAGAATCGGAACGTATTCCTGGATATTTAAACAAGTCCCAAGTACCACCCAGATCATCCCTGCCTTCAAGGACCAGATACTCTTTACTAGGGCAGTTTTTTTGTAAGTGATAGGCAGCCCCAATACCTGATATTCCTGCACCTACAATTAGGACGTCAATATGGTTTCCGTTCATTTGTCATACCTCAGGACGTTAGATGCCAATAAGTTGATCTGTGAAATTAGATAAATAGTTACCGCTAAGGTAGTCCAACAATCGGAAAGACGCCTGCAGTACCATAAATCCGCCAATAAGGAACAAAATCACTGGTCCTAGAAAAGCACTGAACCGAATGAGCTGGTCAGCGAATCGATGAAACGAGCGAGGAGGAAATTTGCTATAAATCAACTGAATAGTGACAACTGCAATTAATGGTGCAAGGTAGGTAAGGTTGTAAAACACGAACGAAGCAAGGATCCATTTTGGTTCAGCTGCGGCGCTGTGTACCTCTTCCATGACAATAAAGAAGGGGATAGCCAAGGGTATGGCAAAAAACCGAGACTGAAAGCCGTATTTGAAGACTGCCCAAGAGTCTTCTGTAAAAAATTCAGATAGCCGACGTTCTTTTGGACGCTTCGTCAGTGGGTATGCAATCTTGACAAACAAAACCCCGAAAACGAATAAAACAATAGTTTCTACAACCACCTGGTTCGACAAAAACACCGCCCAAAAATAGAGCGGAACAGCGCAAAGTAAATATGCCAACAAAAGGCCAGTCGCGTAGGCAAGGGAAAAATGTAGTTTTCGTTTGTCGAATAAGAGATAAGAATTCATTTTCGCATTAGCAACATTGAGGCTATCAATGCACGCTAGGGTGGCTACTACAAATGCGAGTTCAAGCAGAACCACATTGCTGGTTAGTTCTTCAAACATTGATTTTTTGACTATTCTTGGTGTTGAGGGCGCGTTGCATATGTGTTTTAGTGT
>JAADHW010000259.1 GCA_013151695.1 Gammaproteobacteria bacterium | reverse complement strand
TCTTCAGCCTGATCGGTGCCGAAATAATACAAACCTAACGGCCGAGGTTTGTGATTAATGTAGTTTATCGTTTCATCTACATTCGCGTAAGATTTTACCGGCATGATGGGGCCAAATATTTCTTCGTTCATGACGCCAAGATCTTCCTCAGGATCTATGATCAACGTCGGCGCAATTTTATGATGCGCTTGTTGACCAAAGTCTTCATTGGCGGGATTTATTTCAATCACCTTGGCACCCTTAGTTCGCGCTTCATCCACATAGGCATTGAGGCGCTGAAAGTGGCGCTCGTTTACCACTGAGGTGTAGTCGGGATTGTCCAATAAAGTTGGAAACATCTTTTTCACCGCTCTCTGAGCAGATGCAACAAATTCTTCTATGCGTCCCGTTGGGACAAATACATAATCTGGAGCTAAACAAATTTGCCCGGCATTCAGCAGTTTCCCAGCCATTATCGCATCCGTGGTTTTGTCCATATCTGCGCTTTGACTAATCACCACCGGCGACTTTCCGCCAAGCTCTAAGGTGACCGGCACCAAATTTTCCGCCGCAGCTCTCATAACATGCTTGGCAACAGATGTAGCCCCGGTGAAAAGTAGATGATCGAAAGCAAGAGCGGAAAAATCAGCACCCGTTTGGGCACCGCCGATGACAACGGCAATTTCTTCATCATTGAACTCGCGGGCAAAGCTCTCGGCCATGGCCTGAGAAGTTGCTGGCGTGAACTCACTGGGTTTAATCAAGCAGCGGTTACCCGCGGCCAGAATTCCAGCCAGCGGCGTGAAAGTAAGATTAACCGGGAAATTCCAGGGACTGATCACACCAACAACACCCAACGGTTGATATTCAACTCTGGCTTTTGCACCCAGCAAGTTAAGCGGAAATGGACCCACTTTGCGTCGTTGCGATTTGGTCCAGTTCGTGACGTTAGCCAAGGCATGTCGCAACGGTCCTATAGAACCCGCGATGTCAGTAAATAGAGACTGGTGCTCGCTTCGATGTCCAAAATCTTCAGACATGGCTTCAACAAACAGACTTTCGTTGTCTTTGAGAACTTTCACCACCCGCTGTAGGCGGTCGATGCGTGTTGCATGAGATACAACCCCTTCTGCAAGAAAGGCCTTTCGCTGCCCATCAAGAAGTTCTTGCATTTGAGATTGCGTCGTTTCGTTTGCTTGGGTTGTCAGTGTCACGATTACCACCACAGGTCTGTTTGAGCACGATATTGACGCACAAAACCTATGGCCATTTCAACTGGTACTACGCTGCTAGTGGATTTGAGATGTTTCCATACCACGCCATTTTTCAACCAAATCACCTAATAGACTTAGCTTGATAGGCTTACTCGCATAGTCGTCCATGCCTGCCGCTAAGCAATCTGCCTCATCCTGTGGCATCGCATTTGCCGTCATGGCGATGATGGGGGTATGGGTACGCACAAGTCCTGCTTCGCGCTCCCGAATCTCTTGAGTTGCTGACAAACCATCCATCTCAGGCATCTGGCAATCCATAAAAATTATCGAATAGGGGAACTGTTCCCACATCGCAATGGCTTCACGCCCGTTGCCAGCAACATCCACGCGACAACCCAATTTCTCCAACATTTTCACAGCAACGCGTTGATTGACCGGATTGTCTTCTGCCAGTAAAACTCTGAGATTGCTCACCTGATGAGTCATTCTAACTTCACCAGTGTAGTGAATCTTTATGCCTTCGCCGTATAGTGCTCTTAACAACAAACGAGCAAACCCACGCCGCATCAGTGGCTTAAGTGCATAACCGTCCAAGCCGCTGGGAGGGTTCAAATCTGACGAGGTAAGTAAAACTATTTTTGTTTTGTCATAATTTTCATCATCGCGAATATTGGTCGCCACGGTCAACCCATCAACAACCGGCATATTGTAGTCCAGCGCAACAATATCAAATTCTGCATTGTCTGCATGGGCTTTGTACATCAGTTGAGGTACCGATAACGGATCTTTGGTTGTCACAACTTGCATGCCAAAACTTTCTGCCATGCCGCATACAATATCCACCCCAATTTGATTATCATCAACTGCTAGCAGACGCACATTGCGCAATAAATCGATAGGTAGCTCTTCTTTAGAGACAACATCGTCACTCTTGGCTAACTTAATCTCGAACCAAATTTCTGAGCCTGCGCCCTGCGTAGAGTTAATGCCAATATCGCCGCCCATGAGTTCAATCAACTGTTTGCAAATGGCAAGTCCAAGTCCGGTTCCGCCGAATTTTCTTGTCGTAGAAGCGTCTGCTTGCGTAAAAGAATTGAACAATTTTCCCTGCACGTTTTCTGCAACTCCCACTCCGGTGTCCGCAACCGTGAGCCGCAACAGTTGACCCTCATCATCTTCATCTAACTTGCGGATGGTGACCACTACATGCCCTGACTGAGTAAACTTGATGGCGTTGCCAACTAAATTTATTAGCACTTGTCGCAGACGACCTACGTCACCGCTAAAAGCAAAAGGTTCTTCGTCTGGGTAGTCTACATATAGATCTAGCGACTTGCGCCGCGCGCTGGCAGCCAACAAATCCATTACTTCTTTTATTGCGCCGCGCATATCAAACGGCACCAGTTCAAGCTCAAGCTTACCAGCTTCTATTTTTGAGTAATCTAAAATGTCGTTTATAAGGGTGAGCAGCGACTCGCCAGATGACAAAATGATTTCAGCAGTTTCCTGCTGCTCATCTGACAACCCCATGTCGAGCAACAATTGAGTCATGCCTAGAACACCATTCATTGGTGTACGTATTTCATGGCTCATGGTGGCCAAAAACTCTCCCTTCGCTTGGGTCGCCGCTTGGGCTTCTTCCATCGCCAAATGCAATTCTGATTCATGACGCTTTCGGTCTGTGATATCTCTAACCACCACTGTGTACTGTTCGTCAGATACGAGCTCCATATGGGTCACTGCAATCTCTAAAGAAACAAGGTTACCGTCACCACGTAGAACCTCGCACTCTCGCACCTGTCCATCTGCAATCTCCTGCCACTTAATCGCCGCAGAATCAGCTTCACTCAAGCTTAACCATTGATCTAACGCAGCACCCGCCAGCTGATGCTTCTCTACTTGAAATATCTGCAGCACCGCAGGATTAACAGTACAAACTGCTCCGCCTTCATTCAGCGTAACAATACCGTCGGCAATGTGATCCAAGACTGCACCCAGCCGCGACACTGTACCTTGCAACAGGTTTTCCGCTACCTTTCTTCGGGTTACATCTGAGGCGAAACCAGACAATCGTACCGCAACACCTTCATCAAACAGTACTTGTCCACGAACTTGTATCCAGCGATGAGTTTTATTTTTTGAGCGGACACGAAATTCAACGTTGAAGTCTTTACCGTCCGCAAACGATTTCTGCAGCCCACCCTCCACTCGAACAAGGTCGTCTGCGTGAACAAAGTGTAGAAATTGTTTTAGGCTAATCTCTTCCAAATCTATATCAATCCACGAGCGCACCTGTTCCGATACATATAGCTGCGATTCCGCTATATTGAAATCAAATACACCATCATTTGACCCTTCCAATGCTAGGGTCATCCGTTCCTCACTACGTCGCAACGCCTCTTCCTGTCGCAGCCGAGAACTAACATCATTGCCTAAGACAATTAAAACACTCTGCTGGCCATCTTCTACCAGTACCGCCTTAAATTCGAACGGATAGGTTGTGCCATCTTTACGTTGATGGCTGTAACAATGGGTAATTTCATTATTCTGGGCTAACTGAGAGGCGAATTTTTCCTTCAACTCTGGCTCTATCACTTCTGCTGCAATGTCGGGCACGCTCATTGCAAGGAGCTCAGCCAGTTCATAGCCAAGATTTCTCTGCGCAGCCAGATTTGCACTGACAACCTGTAAGGTGTCGACATTGACAACGTAAACCTCATTACTACTGCCTTCTATGGCTCGGCTCATCACCTGAACTCGTTTGTTGGTTTCAGCTATTTCGTTGAAAGACAAATCCATGGCTTCGGCCAACTTGCCTATTTCGTCCGGGTAGGTGTAGGGGAAATTTGGTCGTGGTTGCTCATCCGTTCTTCTTTGTACAGCTTGTAGGATTTCACGTATGGGTCGCAAAACGCGCCGCCTGATTAACAAGAACCCACCAAGAAACAACAAACCACCACCTGCACCCATAACAATGAATAGTGTGGTCAGGATCTCTTGATTAAGACCTACTAGTTCAGAGCCGTCGATAATGATAAGTGCCTGCAAGTCGGCACTGTAGCCTGCGGTGATGGATCGGTTTTGCACCACCACAGGAATAGAGAAGCCATAATCCTGAGCGTCGATCCCACGCCAGCGAGTTTGCCCCTGAGCATCTCTAAGCTGCGGAACTCTACTTAATGGAGACGCAATCCAACTGTCTACGCTCGCCGCTACAACGACGTTGTGTGTCACATCCATCAGTGCGACCTGCTTTAAACCAGCCGCTTGCAGACCAAACTCAAGCACGTACTCCATAAGCTCGTGCGCACTGCCAAAATTTGTTGCGTTAGATTCTATCGCTGCCGCCACAATTTCAGCCTTCGAGAGTAGTTCAGCTTTCTCTAGCTGTTTCTGCAATATCCAAATGGCAGCTAGAGTCAGACACGCAACAACCGTTGCCATGAGCAGCATGGGCACGGCAATCCGCGTGAACAAGCGATGGGTGACCTCCAACTTAGAAATTCCAACTTATTTAGTCACATTGAAGCTTAGACCGCTGCGGATCAGCTGCATGCACTGACCAGACAAACCATTACATAGTTCACATCTTTGGTACCGTAAATTCACATCGACAACACTTTCTCAACAACAGTGTCTCCGTTAACGGTAATTTTTAACTCTCCGCTACTAGCCCAGAAACGCACTTCAATGTAGTGGTGTTCCTCCCATTCCAGTTCGACATTAGTCCAGACGTATTGCGGCTCGCGATCTCCCACCTCCCTCCGCTTTCGTAAACAACCATCGAGATAGAGCTCTATGGCCTGATCATGGGTAATGCGAAACTCAAATGTCTTGTGCCGATGTCGAAATTCAACGGTTTGAACAGGGGATTGTAGATTCAATAGTATCTCCGGTTGATAAAACACATTCTAACAGCCCCCACTTTTCCAGTAAGCTACAAATCTCCTCATCAAGAGCTCCGATATGGCCAACAATCGATTCGCCAAGGTACTTAAAGGCAGAGAAGTGATCGCACTTTCCTTTGGCGCAATGATTGGCTGGAGTTGGGTTTTACTGACGGGGGTCTGGCTTACCAACGCGGGCACTTTCGGTACGCTCATCGCATTTTCAGTTGGCGGTCTAGCCATCACCTTGATTGGGCTAACCTACAGCGAGCTCGCTTCTGCAATGCCTAGGGCTGGTGGCGAACACATCTATACTCGTCGCGCCCTCGGTGGGCGTTGGAGCTTCGTATGTACGTGGGCTTTGTTGTTTGCCTACATCAACGTGTGTTTCTACGAAGCCGTTGCGCTACCTACTGCCATGGTCTATTTGTTTCCAGAGATTCGTCTAGGCACCCTTTGGCGCACCCTCGGTGCTGACGTCGACCTAGGTTTCGCATTGATAGGTGCATTCGGCGCAGGGGCTATCACCTGGATCAACTATATGGGAATCCGCATGGCGGCGATTGCGCAAACAGTTGCAACTGCTCTAATTTTTTGCGCTGGTCTATTTCTGATTACCGGTGCAGGCTTGCATGGATCATTCGAAAATGCAGAGCCTTGGATAGCAAGTCCTACCAGCGGCATACTTGCCGTATTGATCATGGTGCCCGCAATGTTGGTTGGTTTTGACGTCATCCCGCAGTCTGCTGAAGAGATAGATTTACCCCCAAATATGATTGGAAAATTACTCATCATCTCTGTTTTATGTGCTGTTCTGTGGTACATCGCTGTATCTGCCGCGGTTGGGTTCGCGATCCCTTCTGCCGACCTGGCCTCCGCCCAAATGGCAACAGCGGATGCGGCGAGAAGCTTATGGGGAACCACCTGGGCTGGGCAGGTACACTCGGCGGTATCGGCGGCATTCTTACCAGTTGGAATGCATTCATAGTGGGCGGCTCGCGCGTACTATTTGCCTTGTCGGAGTCAGGCCACGTTCCGGCTGCTTTTTCTCGGCTGCACCCTAAATACCGAACACCTCACATTGGTATACTAACCATTGGCATCTCTTCAATGGTTGCTCCACTGTTCGGCAAAACCATATTGGTTTGGTTGGTCAATAGTGGCAGTTTTGCCGTCACCATAGCGTTTCTTTTCGTCTCAATATCTT
The DNA here is from genome assembly GCA_013151695.1 of Gammaproteobacteria bacterium. GTDB lineage: Bacteria > Pseudomonadota > Gammaproteobacteria > Pseudomonadales > Azotimanducaceae > UBA4421. Next base: position 691 of record JAADHW010000259.1, on the reverse strand, counting down.
TTTTGGTGTTGCGTCGTACCGAACCTGATATGGAGCGCCCATTCAAAGTAAGCCATCCCAACTTGGTGGGATGGGGGGCTGTCATACTTTCCCTCGGCTTGCTCTCCGCATTTCTACCATGGAGCCCCAGCGCTCTGTTATGGCCAAACGAATGGTTGACCATTGTCATATGGACTCTACTCGGCGGCTGCATACTTTTGTTCAGCTCACGACGGCATTCGTCTAGCAACAATTAACTTGCTGGAGTACCAAATAAACGAGTCGTATGCTCTCGCGGCAACGGTTGAGTTAATTTTGAAACCACCACCGTTGCCAGCACTGAGACAATCTCTCCCATGGCAGCACAAGACCAAGGATTAGCAGCTTCGATCGACAACCATACCGCCGCTTCACGCAGGAGCCCCGGCGCAAACCAGTCGGGACTAAATACCCCATTAAAGGTAGCGATGAAAACCGTACCTCCCGAAAGTAAGCCAGCGAACGCACCTGCCTTGGTCACCCCCTTCCACACGGCGCCCAATATTAGCGGACCAGCAAATGCCGCCATCATGCAACCGGTGCCTATCCACACGATGATGGTGACGTTCACGTCCAACATCGACCAAGCAAGCAAAGTGCAAAGCAACATAATCACAACTGTAGAAACTCGGCTGATGTTAAGTACACGACGTTCAATTTCCTCATCGCTTAA
>JAADHW010000119.1 GCA_013151695.1 Gammaproteobacteria bacterium | reverse complement strand
GAATGCCGTTGTCCACACCTAAACCAAAAATCAGCGGAAGAACCAATATACTCGCCATATTAATAGGCCAATTGATTAGCACCCCGAAACACAATGCAAATACCCCCGTCAGCAAAAGAGGAATGAGTATGAGCACCACAGATTGAAAGCTTCTTAGTGCAACGAGCAAAACGAACCCAATGGATATTACCGCGAACAGCAAAGCCTGCTTAAACGCAGTAGTCACAATACTGCCTACCCCCCACTCTATGACGGGACGGCCAGTAGCGTTAGGGTAAATATCTCTTACACCAGTGATAAACGCAGACAACGCCCTGACCTGGGCAATATCATCCGAGGGGGTGATCACCGACAGTTGTGCACCACTTCGACCAACAAAGCGGCTATGTAGGGACTGGGGTATTTGAGCAAGAGTGATTTCCTCAACCGACAATGCTCTATCCAGCCAATCTAACTCTTCGACGAGGTTGCCCACCACCCCCTGCTGCCATTGCATCAAATTCTTATCGGTTGCCACCCTAATCGCAGCTAACCCCGTCGCGAACTGCTGCAGAGTTTGATGTGATATCTGGGTCGTGTCTTGATCGATGACGTACCGTATAGAGTTAAGGACGCGATTAATTGCATCACGCAGTTCACCCACCGAGGGCGCATCAACCTGATTCGGTGCCACAACGTCACTCCACAGCATTGCTTGCAAGTCTGCGATGACAAATAACTTATCTTGTTGGTGCTGAGGCACAATATCTTCAAATAACCTCACTTCATCGACCACATGCAGGGACTCCAGCCGTTCTTTATCAACTGATGAATCACTCACAACAACCAGTTGGTAATCGGTAGCCAAACCTTCGCGTTGAAGCACTCTTAAAGTACGCATAGATTCCGACTGAGGATCTTTCAGAGCGAGCACGCTATAGTCAAATCTGGATTGAGTAGCAATCGCAGTAGCCGCTACCCCGGCAACAACTACTGTGGCAATCACCCAACTGCGGCGGGAGATTAACCAGTGCACAATACGATCGCTCGTCGGCAAGTCCATTTGGTGGGCTCTAGGGGCCCCGCTCAAAGCATAAAAAGCTGGTAGAAAGGTAAAAGTTAGGAACCACGCAACAAACATTCCTCCAGCGCTAATTATGCCCAGATCTGCCAACCCTTGGTAATCTGTTGGCCAAAATCCAATAAAGCCTAGAGCAGTTGTTACAGTACAAAGAGATATAGCACGGCCCACGCTATCTGTACTTGCGACCAAGGCGCTGGTCACTTCGCCATCACCACGATTAATCGCTTCTTGGTAACGTAACGAATAGTGCAACGCAAAATCTACGCCGAGACCAAAAAACATAACAATGAACACTACCGACAGAGTATTGTATTCTCCAACGGTAAGCATTGCATAGGCAGATGTCCAAACTATCCCAATGCCTAACATAACAAATGTGGCAACGATTATTTTGGCCGAGCGAACACCGACAACCAGGACCAACAACAATAGAACAAGCGCTAACCAGCCTGCCATCGAAACCCCTGAAACTGCCGCCTCTATTTCTTCGTGTTGTAAGGGAATTTCCCCGGTCAGCCAAACCTCCAATCCGGCAGGCACCTCAACCTCAGATAGCACCCTACGAATTTCGCTCACAACCTGAGCGTCTGTTAGCTTGTCCTCACCCACGCCTGGCTTAAGATAAATAAGCTGATATCTAGGCTTCGTTAAAGGAAAAAGCTCGTCAGTCCATGACACGGACGCCTGTTCGGAATCAGCAGCGCGCGCCGCGCTATCTCCTAGCAGGTGAAGGATGTTGGCAAACCCTGCTGGTGCATCATTGCGCAGTGCGGTGTCCACCAAATCTAACATGCTGCGAAGACTCGGATCCTGAGATACAGCAGTAAGCCACGGCTGGGCCTGTGCCAAACGATCTGACATGTCGTCCAACTCATCCAAGCTCATATAGAGTAACGCCCGATCGCGAAAGAAACGTTCACTGCCAGGCGCAGCCACCGCAGAGAAGTATTCGGGTTCGCTGCGCAGTTTTTCCACTATCGAATGAGTGGCGACTTCAATATTGTGCACAGAACGCCCACTCACCACAATTACCGCAGTACGTACCAGGTCAGGAAATTCGCGCTCAAAGGTATCGAAATCTTGGCGCCAGTCAGCTGCTTGGGTAATAAGAGTACTGAGGTCGGAATTAATGCGGAATCGATCATAGGCAACCCAACCTAACACGAGCGTCAGTATCGCAATGGCGACAATGCAACTCTTCGCACGACCAACAACCCATCTCACCCAGGCTGACAACAGAGACTCAAACATAGTTGTACATCCCTATTACACCCAAATGACGCAACTCATCGGCATTGGCTTAACCTTCAGGCTCGTCCAACTCGTCATCTACAAAATCATCAACAAAATCATCAAAGAGGTCTTCGTAGGGGAGATCACCGTCGTACACCAAATATTTTTGACGTTGTATGTAAGCATCCCTGGTAAAGGCGTAGCGATCTAGTGCACTGGCATCTCGCACATTTGTAGCCGTCAACACACCTGCTCTGGCGCTTACCACATCAACCAAGCCTATAGACCAATGATAATCTGACCCAATAAGTAACTGCGGCAAGTAACCATTTACTAACATCGAAGGCAAGTCTCTAATTGTAGTCGGACCCAACATAGGCACATAGACATAACGTGACTTCTTCCAACCCCATACAGCAAATGTCTGCCCCAGGTCTTCTTGCTGATACTCCAACCCTATTCTCGAAGCAGGGTCGAAAAAACCAACAATTCCAAAGGTTGAATTCACAATTATTCGCGCCAAGTCGGTAGCCCCTGCTTTCGGCTTGCCTTGCAGAAAACCGTTGATCGAGCTCGAGATTGTGCGCAAATTCCGAAACACATTAGCAACCCCATGTTCCAACCAGTCTGGCGCGATCGACTGATAACCCCTCGCCACCGGGCTTAGCACAACCCGATCTACATCATCAGATAGTTTGAAACTAAGGCGATTCAGCTTTTCACTGCGGTCATAGACAGCAAAATCTTCGCCACTCAACGTCGAACAACCACACGCCATTAATAGAAACATAACAAAAAACAACGCTTTCAATCAATGGTGCCCCGTGCTTGCAGTACTTTCTTTGCTAAATGCTCAAGCAAACTGTCGTAGCCTTGGGTCTTAATGATGCTGTTGTAATCGGCCCTTCGCAAAGAAAGATCGCTAACACCTTCTGCAAGTACGTTGAATACTTTGTTGTCGCGTAACAAGTAGTTTAGCGAAACCCGATCGCCATCATTCTTGACTAACCAGGTTTCCACCACTACGCCAGATTTTAGAACCGCCACTGCCTCGGTTTCGAAAAACTGTCCGCTATAACTGTCAAATCTGTCTGCATAGGTCGCCAATACAAGTTCGCCAAGTAGCTCGGTGAAAGCACTGCGCTGTGCTTCATCTAGTTTTCTCCAAGTACGGCCTAGGCTCACAGAAGATATCTTGCGTAAATCAAACGTACTCTCTATAGGCACACGCAGAATCTCTTCTCGCTGCTGTTGGCTGTCTGTTTGCATCGCATCAACCAAGTGCGCATGAAAGACTTCTATCAAAGTCTTCGCGGCAACCTCGGTTGGGGGTTCTTCAGCCCACACGTCCTGTGCACCCATCGAACTCAAATACCCAGCGCAGAACAACAAAGCTGTGAATAGAATTGTTCGATGATTGGTCATGTCAGGAACCACAAGCTCAACGAAGGTATATAGGTAATCATGGCCAAGGCTATCAATAGGATAATCATAAACGGCAAGGTGGCACTGTACAGATCCAATAGTGGCTTTTTGAAACGATAACTGGCGATAAACAAGTTCATACCTACAGGCGGGGTAAAATAGCCAATTTGCATGTTAGCGAGAAAAATAATGCCGAGATGCACCGGGTGTATCCCGTAAGCCGCTGCCACCGGCAGTAACAGCGGCACCAAAATGACGATGGCTGAATAGATATCTAGTATCGCGCCCAACGCCAGCAGCATCACGTTCAGAAGCAGTAAGAATCCGAGCGGACTCTCAATATGCTCTTGCATAAATTTGAAGAGGCTTTGCGGGACTTCTGCGTCGACCAGGAAGTTAGTAAATGCCAAAGCAACCCCAAGAATCAGCAATATACCGCCAACCATTACCATGGAGTCGATCATCACCTTGGGAAGTTGTTTAAGGCTTACTTCACGATACAGAAATACTTCTGCCAATATGACATACAACGCCGTAACAGCCGCCGCTTCTGAAATTGCAAATATACCGCCGAATACGCCCCCTAGCACGATGAAAGGTAGCGGCAATTCCCAGCGCGCAGCCTTAACTGCCTGCCAAACATTTTTACGGGTAAAAGGGATTCGTGGTATTTTTCCTCCACGATGATGCCACAGAGTCCAAGCCGAGAGTAAACCCAGCATTAACAAAAGCGGTACAACGCCTGCAATAAACAGATCAACAATTGTGAATGACTCACCCACATTTAGCTGCTGTGCCACAACCCCGTATAGAATGAGAGGCACCGAGGGAACCAACAACAAACCTAAGCTGCCAGAAGTGGTCCCCAAGCCGAGACTGAATTTCTCTGCAAACCCAGCTTCTTTAAGCGCTGGAAGAAGTAGTGCTCCCAAGGCAACAATTGTTACGCCAGATGCCCCAGTGAGTGCGGTGAAAATAGCGCATACAACAAAACCCACCACGGCCAATCCGCTGGGCAAAAAGCCGAACAGACTCTGCATCAAATTCACCAGACGGGTGGATGTATTCGCCTCACTCAGCAAGTAGCCGCTGAAGGTAAATAATGGCAATGCGACCAACAAGGGGGTGTCCACAAGCCGATAAAGCTCTATGGCAATGATGGCCAGATCAATGTCTGCACTATAAAAACCCAACATCGCAGCACCCATGAGGACTGCAAACAAAGGAGCGCCACCGGCGGCTACGACAAAAAGCAAGATGATACCAGCAATGATCATCGAATTACGCGGCTTCTATTATGTAGCATCTTGCTGCTTCGGCCAGATCGTATGTAGCGCATAGCGACAAGCCATGACAGCAGCGCCAAAAGGCATGATCGCCTCACACAACCATGCGGGTACATTTGCAAACGCGATCATGCCATCTTCGTATTCATACTGGACAAATCGAAAACTGTACCAAGCAAACACTATCAATACGCTGAAAGTGAAAAAATTAACAAACCGCTGCAACAGAGGCCTTAGCTCGGCGGGCAGGAGCCGATTGGCCAGATCGATGCGAATATGCTCATCGTTTCGAGAGGCGACCATGGCACCCAGCATCGCCACCCACAACACCATCACGCGAACCGCGCTGTCGCCCCAGTACAAGCCAGAATCAAAAAAATTTCTCAGTAGAACCTGAGTCGCGCCAAGGCCGATCATCGAGCTCAGAAGCAACGCCAGTAACGCACCTTCAGCCCAGCGTAAGGCGTTAAAAAGAGACTTAGCCGCCTGAGGCACGAAACTGGGCCAATAGTTCTAACACTTGTTTGTACAAGTCAGCAGAAACATAACCTGTGGCCACCAACTTTTCGCTAGCGATATTTGCCAAGCTTACCCATTCTTCAAGTTCAGCCTTACTCGGTTTTACCCATTGCATACCTTGCTGGGTAAGCGCTGATTTAGCATCGTTATGGTCCTGTCGAGCTGATTTATCTGCTTTTGCAACCGCTTGCTGCATCTCTTCCATCACAATGGCTTGATGCGCGGCCGGCATCTTCTTAAAAGCACGCTCTGTCATTGCAAATGTGCCATACACGTACATCAATGGCAGTTCTAGTCCGTACGCAACTTGGGTATGCCATTGCAAGATGATGGCGCCAATTGGCGGGGACGTAACGCTGTCGATGAGCCCGGTCTGCAAACCCGCTAAAACGTCAACGATGGGTAGTGGAATAGGTGAAATACGAAACGCTTCAAATGCGCGAAGAGAGCCAGGGTCATTGTCTGGTGTCCAAACTTTGGTCTGTCGAATAGCAGCGACACTGGTCACAGGTTTTTGACTCATAGGATAGGCAAAACCAACTTCCGCCAGCCCAA
>JAADHW010000305.1 GCA_013151695.1 Gammaproteobacteria bacterium | reverse complement strand
CTGAGTGCAAGGTGGTATTGATGCCCGCCGCAAAACAGGATGCGAGGCGAGACATTTGGGAGGCGCGTTCATAACCGATCCCTTGTTCGGCGTAAATGTCGGATAGTTCGTGTAAATAGTAGATGTTTGCAGACACCTGAGCCCCCAGCACTTTAATTCTGATGATTTGTTCCGGGGTACTGATTCCGAAGTGTTCGAAGGTGAAGCCATGATTGAAACGGGGTTTTTCGAACTGCATTTTTTCTAGAATGTCTAAAGCGAGTTCAAGCCCTAGGTCACCCGTCACATGCACGTGAATTTGATAGCCCGCATGCCAGTAAGCACGAATGCTGCGCTCAAGTAACGCTGGCGGCATTAACCATTCGCCATGATGTCCGTCGATATAGCCTGGCGCTTGAAGTTGTGCTAGCTGACTGAAGAAAGCGCCGTCGCTGAATAACTTGATGTGTTTACCGAACATCAGCCGATGAGTGTTACGACTAGGTAGCTGGTCAGCCATCTCTACACCTTGTTCGGGTGTTTTTCCGCCTGCCAACATGCGCAGCCCGTTGGCGACCAGTCGGGTGCGAAATGGTACATCATCGCCCTCTAAGGTTTCTAGCAAAGCGTTAGTTTCGGCTTCAAAGTCAAAAAGACCCGTTGCCAGATCGCCAATGCTGGTGTGGCCGCCGTAGTGGACAACTTGTTTTAGCCGTTCGAGACCTTGTTTGTACCGCTGTGGTGCAAGTATCCACGGATTGAGTCGATTGATGGCAAAGGCGAGGCCGTTTTCGAAGAAATGGCCACGTGTGTAGTCAATCTGTGATCCGGGTTTGAGTTGTTCTGCTTTAATATTTGTCATGGCCAAGGCACCATCGTTCATGTAGACCTCATGAAATGAGCGATGCCAGACGATGATAGGGCGTTGCGTACTCACCGTATTGAGGCGATCTCGAGACATCGGTCCGTGCCATAGAGGGTGGTATCCCCAGGTAAACAAAGGTTCGTCTGGGTCTGTTTGCTCATGTAGAACTTGTAAACACTGCGTAAAAGCTGCTTCGGTTGTCGTGGGTTCGACTGTACCCCAGGGCAATTTCCAACGCATGGCTGTGATGAAGTGCATAGGCAGAAGTACTGCGGCCATGGTTGGATGGAGGTGAGGATCGATAAAGCCTGGGCAAATAATCTTGTCGGCAAACTGATCATCCACTTGATGTGGATAGGTTTTGAGCCAAGGCTCCATCTGTCCTTGGCTACCAACCTCTACAATACGATCGTCCTTCACCAGTACCGCATCTGCTCTGGGCATAGATGGATTCATGGTGATGACAGACTTAGCCGGAAAGAGAGTCAGCATACTTTTCCTTAATGATTTTTAAACCCAGGTAGGGAAACAGGAGCTTTCGTGATCTAATCCCTTGTTTTAACTCATACAGGTGGCTTTGGACAAGAAAATCTACTACGGCTACTGGCTGGTCTGCGGTGCCTTTATCGCCCAATTTGTGTCCTTCGGTATGTACAGCTACGTGCTGGGAAGTTTTATGACGCCTATGCTCGACGAGTTAGGCTGGACGCGCGCAGAGTTTTCATTGACGCGAACCATTGGGCAAATAGTGATGGCAGCGGTGGCAGTTTTTGTTGGCGTACGCATTGATCGGTTTGGTGGGCGTCCCATTATGTTGTTAGGGATCACCGTGTTGAGCATTGCCTTGTGTTTGCACAGTCTTGTTGAAGACTTATGGGTTTGGTGGATCCTCAATGGCGTTGTCTTAACCATGGGTTGCGCCATGATCGGCAACCTGGTGGTAAATGTGACGTTGTCCAAGTGGTTTGTGGTTAATCGTGGTAAAGCCATTGCCTTTGCCGCCATGGGTGTGTCTTTTGGAGGCGTTGCACTTACTCCGTTAGCCACCTGGTTGATCGATGTGATTGGTTGGCGAGAGGCGTGGATTTGGCTCGGGGCGATCACAGCAGTACTGTTGTATCCGGTTGCTTTGTTGATGCGTCGTGCACCGGAAGATTATGGCTTAAATCCGGATGGGCACAGTGATGCGCAAATTGCGGCTGGCTCTGGCGACCTTGCACAAGCTGAAAACACCAATGCCTACACCCGGGCGGAGGCGTTGCGTACGCTGTCTTTTTACGCCTTGGTGGTCGCTTTTGGCTTTTTCTCAATCAATATTATTGTCTTATTGCTACATACCGTCCCCTACCTCACCGATGCGGGGTTAACTCGAAATGGAGCAGCCCTCGCCATATTTGTGACTTCAGTTCCAGCGATGCTGTCTAAACCTGTGTGGGGGTACTTGATAGATCGCAGTCCGGTCAAACCGTTGGCAGCGTGGTCTGCAGTGGTCACAGGCTTAGCGTTGTTGTTGATTGTTGTGTCGGTCGCACATCAGCAAATTGTTTGGATCTACATAGCCTATGCGATTTTGGGATTGGGTTGGGGCGGCATGATTCCTATGCAAGAGGTCATTTGGGCGCGTTTCTTTGGGCGCCGACATATCGGCGCTATTCGCGGTGCAGGTATGCCTTTCGCCCTGCTGCTGGGCGCAATTGCGCCCTGGGCTGTATCGTATTACCACGACATCGTAGGTGTATACGATGGTGCGCTTATAGTGGTTGCATCTTTGAATATCTTGTCTGGCGCGCTAATATTCTTTGCACCACCGCCGAAAAAAAAGAACCGCTAACCCACCCATGCTGCTTAAGGTGTTACTCAGGCGGCACAGGAGGGTGAGTAAATTCCCACGGTGTGGTTTCGCTGCCTTGTTTGACTGGCACTTCGATCACCACGGGTACATCAGCTGCAAAAGCAACCTCTAGAGCAGTTTTTAACTTGGCCGGGTTTTCAGCTTTCATCCCCATGGCACCAAAACTCTCAGCCAGAGCGACGAAGTTAGGATTGTTCAGCTTCGAACCGATGACTCGTCCGCCGTATTTGGTATTTTGGTCGCGCAACACGTTGCCATAGGCACTATTGTTAAAAACAACTGTGACCACGTTAATACCATACTGAACTGCAGTGGCGAGTTCTTGCACGCCATACATAAAGCCGCCATCTCCGCAAACAGAGATAACAGATTTATTAGGGTGAGCCACTTTGACGCCGAGTGCAGTGTTGAAACCAAAGCCGAGGTTTTCTTGGTATCCACAAGTTACATAATGGCGGGGCTCATACACTGGAAAACCGAATCTAGCGGTGAACCCCATTTGCGAAACTTCTTCAACGAAGAAGCCATCGCGCGGTAACACATCTCTGATCACGTTCAGATAGTCCATTTGTGGTTGCACAGCTTGGATGTCGGCAAGACTTGTCTCTTTAATAGAGCGAAATTGTGCTTCGCGACTCGGGCGCTTGTCGAGTTCGCCCTCTAAGGCTTGTAATAGTGCGCGTGTACCAATGTCTGAGTCTGTCAGAATCCCCACATCCATGGGGATACGTTTGAGCTCTTCGGGATCGATGTCGATGCGTATGACCTTTATTCCGGGTGGAAACCAACGCCAGCGAAAGTGTTGTAATTCCAAGCGACTACCAATGCCTATGAGTAAGTCGGTTTCTTCCCAGAGGCGTCGAGCTGCGACAAGATTCATGGCATAGGGTGAGTCATCGCTGACAATGCCTTTGCCACTTCTGTGTGAACTTACAGGGGCTTGCAAGCGTTGTGCGAGTTGCGCAATCGACTGGCCGGCGTGAAGTGCGCCAGCCCCCACAGAAATCATCGGCTTGTTGGCTTGTTTGATGAGCTTCACAGCTTCTTGTAGGTCGCTTTGGTTGGGTGCTGGTGGTGGCGATGGTTCAATATCGACAGCTAAGTCTACCTCCGCACTCATACCGAAGACATCCCATGGAGCTTCGATAGCTACTGATTGTGGACGCCCTGATAACAGTTGGTTGAATGCTTCTGCGACTATTTTTGGCGCGTCTTGTGGGCATTGAATGCGTTCTGCCCACTTGGTGATGCTGCGAAGTGTTGCCAGTTGGTCTGGTAACTCGTGTAACTGTCCGCGACCTTTGCCAATGAGGTTAGACATGATGTTGCCGGTGACACACAACAACGGCGTGGTTGCACCATAGGCGGTACACAATGCTGCACCGGAGTTGAGCACCCCTGGTCCAGGAACTACCGTATAGGTGCCTACTCGTCCGGTAGACTTGGCATATCCGTAGGCCATGTATCCTGCACCTTGCTCATGACGAGTGGTATAGAAAGAGATGTCGTCTTTGAGTTCAAACAGCGCATCGTTAAAATCGTACATATGCGCACCAGGGATACCAAATATCGTGTCAACACCATGTATCTGAAGGCTTCTCGCAATGGCCTGGCCGGTGGTCATTTTTGTCATATTCGGTTCTAATCCCTTGCAAGTGTCATTGAGACGAGGGGAACAGTATGCAACACATTAATGTGGTGGCGACAGGGGCTGTCGGTGCAATGATCAGTGGTGTCGACTTAGCACAGATTGACGATAAAGCTTTGGCAGAGCTCCGCCAGGCGTTTGCAGATCATTCGGTACTGTTTTTTCGTGATCAGGAGCTGACACCGAAACAACACATTGCGTTGGCCAAAAAATGGGGGACCATCAACATAAACCGCTTCTTCGCCGAGGTAAGTGACTATCCGGAAATAGCAGAAGTGCGTAAAGAGGTAGGGCAGAAGATCAACATTGGTGGCGGTTGGCACACTGATCATTCTTATGACCAAATACCGGCATTGGGTAGTATGTTGTATGCGCGAGAAGTGCCACCCAGTGGTGGTGATACCTTATATGCCAGCACTTGTGCCGCCTTCGACAGCTTGTCCAGCGGGTTGCAGAAAACCCTGTTGGATTTGCGTGCAGTGCATTCGTCGCGTCATGTCTTTGGTGCCGATGCGCAGCGTCCGGATGAGTTAGAGGGGCGCTTTGGCAATGCTGATCTGGCGACCCAAGATGCGCTACACCCGGCAGTGATTACACATCCTTTGTCTGGGCGTAAATCACTTTACGTGAACCCAGGTTTTACCCTGCACTTTGAAGGTTGGACAGAGGCAGAGTCTGCACCCTTGTTACAGTATTTGTATCAACATATTGCTCAACCCGAGCATACTTATCGTTTTCAATGGCAACCAGGCTCGCTTGCTTTTTGGGATAACCGGGCAACCTGGCACTTTGCCGTTAACGATTATCACGGGCATCGTCGCCTCATGCACCGCATCACTTTAGAAGGGGAGGCAGTTGCTGCATGAAGCATGAGTTACCCGAAGGTTTTTGCAAAGACCTTGTTGGTTATTGTGACCCGATATCGGTTCGAGCAGGCGAAAAAATTAACTTCAAGTTCAGTGCTTACGTTCCAGGAGAAGCCAGTGCTAGTATCGTGCGGCTAATCAGTGGCGATGACCGGCCCCACGGTACGGGTTTGTTGGAAGAAGAAGTAGTTTCGATCCCGGAACCCTTGCAACTTTCCGAACAACCGTTGTTACCCGGCTCTTTTGCAACCGTCTGCGATCTGCCGGGGGTGGCACAAGGTACTATCAGTTTTTGGTTCTACCCTACTTTGTTGCGATCGAACAGACAAACCATGCTGTCCTTTGGTGATCTTGTTATCGATGTTAGTACTCACGGTATACACGTCGTCTGGAAAAATGCCGAGATAGCGCTGGAGGTGAACTTACAACAACGACGTTGGTACCACCTGAACCTGAGTTTTGGGGACGAAGTAGACTTAGTCGTGAAACGCATCGCCACAAATGTGGCAGAGCAGCCCGCAAAATGGTCTGCGCAAAAGGCGATTGCGCTGAGGTTGACAGGCGGAGAGCTTTTGCTCGCGGCCAGCGGCCCTAATAACGCATGTTTCAACGGCCGCATGGAAGCACTGTCTATCATGGCAGACAACGAACAGGTTGCTTGTTGGGATTTTTCCAAAAGCACTGAAACACAAAATATTGTTGATGTTTCTGGTAACCATCACCACGGTCAACTGCATCAAACGCCCACCCGCGCGGTATGTGGTGTGAACTGGGACGGTTCAGAACAAAACTTCCAATCCGCGCCAGAGCAATATGGTGCTATTCACTTCCACGAAGATGATCTAACCGACGCTGGCTGGACAGATACTTTAGTGTG
>JAADHW010000124.1:13113-14762 GCA_013151695.1 Gammaproteobacteria bacterium | reverse complement strand
TTACCCACAACTAACCGCATCGAGGACCAGGGCTCAGCAACAACAACTGTATTGGAGAGGACGGGGGCTCGGTGGCAGTTCCGCCATTAACGGCCAGATCGCAATTCGTGGGATGCCAGAAGATTATGATATATGGGCAGAGCAGGGGTGTGATGGTTGGGCTTTTAAGGAAGTATTACCCTACTTCAACCAACTGGAAACTGATCTTCTCTATGGTCATGAAGCCTATCATGGCGCCGAGGGCCCTATTCCAATCTACCGTGCTTCATTGAATGAAATGGGTCCTGTGGATCGTGCCATGATGGAGAGCGCATTAAACCTGAAATATGCATGGGCGGAGGATCATAATGCGCCAGGAGCACTGGGAGTTTCCCCTTATGCGATCAACAATCGCAATGGAAAACGGGTGAGTACCAATGATGCCTACATCGAACCGAACCGGGGGCGCAACAATCTCCACATCAGGGGCGAGGCTCAGGTCAATAAAGTCATATTTTCAGGTGATCGTGCAATCGGCGTCGAACTTGCGTCAGGAGAACACCTGCATGCTGATAACATCATTCTTTCTGCTGGTGCGGTCCATTCACCCACAATACTAATGCGTTCAGGTATCGGACCTGCGGACCATCTGAAAGAACACGACATTGACGTCAAGCTTGATCTACCTGTCGGTAGAAATTTTCAAGATCATCCTGTGGCGACATTCGTCATTCAGTATAAAAACGAGTACATTCCGCCGCCGGAATTTCGTCACACCAATTGTTGTATCCGCTACAGTTCCGACATGGAGGGTGCCGGGCCAGGTGATATGTTTATCGTCGCCATGAACGGGCTTGGGGATAGTATCGGTCGGCTGACAACTAAAAAAGACAAAAATTTCGGGACCGTCGGGGTGTGGGTGAACGAATGTTATTCACGAGGCCATCTGGAGCTACAGTCGACTGATCCCTACCAGGACCCAATCATCTTCGAGAACATGCTAGATGATGAACGGGATTTTAATCGTCTTCGGGATGGTGTTGAAAGGCTGGTGAATCTTGTGCATCAACCGGCATTTACCCAGATTTCCAGCGCCATTATTCGAGCAGGTGATTTTAAACCAATATCGGACTGCAAAGGAGAGAACCTGGATGATTGGATGATGGCTTTTGCCGGTGATACGCAACACGGTACCTGTACCTGCCGAATGGGTGCTGAAGATGATCCGCGCACAGTTGTTGATTCCGCTTGCAAAGTACTGGGTGTAGACGGCTTGCGTGTCATCGATGCATCCATTATGCCGAATGTACCACGTGCCAATACGCACCTTACTGCGGTCATGATTGGTGAAAAAATGGCAGCCGAGTTATAGAAACTCAAAAATATTAAGGTTCACGACATTAGAACTTTTCTACACCCAACAGGAAAACTCCTGCCATCGGTCACAGTAGGAATGCCGGTCACTTTCGTCTCTAAATCTAAGTACTCGCGTTATGTTCGGGCTAGGTGCAATTACTTATATGGAACAACCGAAAAATTGACAATACTAAAATTCAAGTAACTTCTTGAGGCTAATACGTCGATGGTTGACCCAACCACGAAAATTTTTGTCGTTCTCGATCCCAGTACCATGGAACAAATTTCGCTAGATTGGGGTGAGAAAATTGCCT
>JAADHW010000124.1:5578-13098 GCA_013151695.1 Gammaproteobacteria bacterium | reverse complement strand
AACATCGCTCCCTAGACGCTCGCCTGCACGTCTATTGCTGCGTCAACTATAAATCGGCAATGGTTGCAACTAATGGGGATTCCGAAACGGTTGAGCGAGCGACTACCGAACGAGTGGGTGATTGGATGAAACGGCTCGTTATGCACACGCGTGAACTGGGCATTCCGGTCGAAACCGAGGTTGAATGGAACGAGAATTGGCGTGAGGCAATCGTAGCAGCGACTAAGCGTCAGAAAACCAACCTAGTTGTGAAAAACCTAGCCCAACACACTCGCTTTGTGCGCTGGGTGCGAGACACCTCCGACTGGCGGCTACTACGAGATTGCGAATGCCCCGTGCTGTTGGTGAAAACCGGTAGATCATACGGTATCAACAGGATACTAGTAGCGATCAAGCACACCGAAGATGAACAATACATTGAGGCTAATGTCAGCATCGTCGAACGCGCACAAAAGCTTGCAGATGATTTTGGTGCATCGTTGCATGCGGTCACTTGTTATGGTTCCGGTAACCACCCCGACCGTCAAAGGTTCGCTGACAGTTTCGGCTTAAAGCGTAGCCAGGTGAGCGCCATCATGGGAGTACCCGAAAAAGTTATCGCCTCCGTGGCCGATGAGATAGATGCCGATTTGCTTGTCATTGCCAGAGTGGCTCGAGCGGAGTCCTCGAATGTACTGGGCGACATGGCCCGCAAAGTTATTGACGAAATCAATACAGACATACTCGTGCTGCCGATGGTGAGCTAAACGTCTGCATCTCATAGTCTGTTGCGGAACTATATTTTGTTACAACTGGGCTGTGGCACCAAACTCTGAAACAGTGGCACACAATCAAGACCGAAATTGCACAATAACCTCACTGCCGAATGGGTTACCAGTCTCCCATCCAATTGCTCGGTGTTACGGTTGGCTAACTTTGGAAAGTAAACCGAACTCCACTGCGAACAGCGATGGGTCTACCTTCGTCTAAGAACGGATCAAACCGCCATCTCTCAACTGCCGTAGTGGCTGGCTTTTCTAGCGCCACTTCACTGGCTTCAACAACCTGAATATCTGTAACATCACCCTTTTCGGTGACCGTAAACAACAATTCAATCCAGCCGCGAGATATATTTCTAGGTAGAACGGGTGATCCTTGGCGGCGAACTGATAACTCTCGTATGGCCGTTACATCTTCAAAATACCCAGCTCTCGCTCGCGCTCTTCGGTCCAAGAATGCGCTTTCTTTGCTCAGCCCTTCCAGTTGATAAGCTTGCGCACCCGCTTCACGCGCCTGGTCGAGCATTAGCCGAACCGCTTCAATTTGATCTGCCCTGGCAAACTTCCAGCCACGTTCGACCAAACCATCTATCACCAACCGTACACCCGCCACTGCCGCTTGTGACTGGGGGTTTTTCTTTAATGCAGACCGGTAATAATCAAGTGCGCCAAACCCTTCCGGGCTATCCACACCGACCAAGAACCCTTCTTGTAGCGCTTGGGTTGCGGCCAGCAGATCTTCTTTTACAGCCTGATCTTTCACCATGTCTGTCCACTGCAACGTCAACTTTTCCGTTTCCGCTATACCAGTAGCATTTGGCGCAATTTCCTTTGCAAGGGCGATCAGCTTCTTTGCTCGTTCGTGATTTTCGGCAAAGGCCTCAGTCTGCGCAATGGTTGCTAAGCGTTGGGCAACAGACTCTATACCTAATAGCGCACTTGGGTTGGCAGGATCATGAACCAGTATTTCACGATAGGTTTGTAGCGCATTGTTATTTTTTGGCGTGGTTAAATTGCCTGCACTCATTTGGGCGATGGCTTGTTCAGACAGCTCTCGGATCGTTGCCAACCTACTCACTCGAGACACAACAGATGATGCTGCACGATTATTAGCTTCAATTTGCAACGCCTGGCCCGCTAGATCTCGAGCTGCAGTTAGATCTGCTTGACGTAAAGCGCTCTCAGCATTTTGGATAAGGTAACCTACAACCCTTTTAAGCCCCTTCTTTGCAGGCTCATTAGAGGGCTCTCGAAGCAACATTTTTTGGTAGAAGAACAGTGCACTGTCACCTTCCGGGCGCGTGATTCGTCCGGCCGCAAACGCGCTTTCAGCTCTTTCAACCCAGTTTAATGCAGCAACATCTTGCATTGTTGTTAGTGTAAATGTAGGAATTTCCGGCAATGCCGCGGTGTTTTGATTGCTACCTTGGTTTAAATAGAGCCAAGCAGAGACGACGCCGATAAGAACCACCCATGCAGCGATGCTAAAACTCTGACCTATGCTCATCCGTGCACCCCAAGAAACCAATCTCTAAACCTAGCCCATGCACTGGGTTTAACTATCACTTGGTCAAAAGCGGCCAACGCCTCTCCGCCACGTTCGGCAAATCGTCGCAGCGCAGATGCCAGCCATATTTTGCATTGCCCAATTTGCAGCGGCTTTAGCAAGAACCTGAATACCTGCCCACTATTGATTAATTGAATCAACACATTTGCATCCGAACGATCGCTTGCCAGCACAATGACAACCTCAGGTACGATGGCACGTATCGCAGTATTTGTAGCCGCAATCTCCTTTGCGCTCACTGCTATGTCAGTAACCAATACGCCAACAGGGTACTCACGCACAATGCGCAATGCGGCCTCAAGATCGTCAGCCTGATGCAGCTTTTGCCCTGAGCAGGCCTGAGTGACACCTTGCACAAGCAATTTGTCGCGGCTCAGAACAAGCAAGTGAACCGAATTTTCAGACTGGATGGAAACTGTTGGCGCACTTTTTGTCGCTACAGGAACATCAGCTACTGGTTTGGAGATTTTTATGCCAAGTGCATCTCGAACCGTACTTCTTATTTTATCTGCAGAACAAGGCTTCATCAGGTATTTAAAAACTTCAGCATCATTCATAGATGCTTCCACTGCCGCGAGGTCGGCGTATCCGGTGAGTAAAATCCGCATGGTTTTCGGTGAACGTTGCTTAATTTCACACAACACTTCAACACCTGTCATTTCTGGCATGCGCTGGTCAGAGATGACAACATCAATGTCATTTTGTGCCAGTATCTCTAGTGCTTTTGCGCCCGAATCGGCCAGGTGCACGCTATAGTCTTTGCGAAACATTGCCCGCATAGATTTTAAAACGCGCGTTTCATCATCTACAAATAGAATACTGGGCTGAATAGAATCCATTTTATGCAGCCTCCTCTTGGTCTGTGTGTAATGGCTCGTTGCGCACCGGCAAGCTAACCGTAATACGGGTGCCATGGCCAACTTTCGAGTCGATTAGTATTTGACCACCATGCTGATCAACAATCTGTCGAACAATGGAAAGACCCAATCCGGTACCTTGTCCAACCGGCTTAGTGGTGAAGAATGGGTCCATGATTTTGTCAACATTTTCTTCTGCGATTCCACAACCGCTGTCTTCAAATATAATTTCAATCCACTCGCCCTTACTGCTTTGTACATGCGATGTAGATATTTTGAGTACACCTTCACCATCCATCGCTTGCACTGCATTGGTTACAATATTGATGAACACTTGATTCAGACGCGACGGAGAGCAAAATATTTGTGGCACTTCGACAAGGTTTTTCTCAACCTGAATACCACTCTTCAACATATTCCGAGTCATTGTAAGGGTCTTTTCAATACCTTCGCGCACATCGAACGAGTCATTTGCAACGCGGTCGAGCCGAGAAAAGTCTTTCAGACTTTGCACCAATTCGCTAATTTGATTTAAGCCATCAATACTATCCGTGGCCAGAGATGCAACTTCTTCTATTCCCTGGGCAAGCTCATCGACGTCAAATTCCCCACGCTTCGTCAGGATGTTTTTGATTGCCTGTTTTGCTTCTTCAGATGAGGTTGCGCGTAGTATGGGCAAGGTCGTTTTCATGTAACTATTAATGTCCGTCACAGTTTCTGCAGTAACCATCGTGTTATTCAGTACATACAGGAGTGGGGTGTTAATTTCATGCATGACCCCCGCAACCAATTGCCCCAAGGAGGACATCTTTTCCGCTTGCACCAACTGAACTTGAGACTCCTTTAGATCAACGTTTGCCTGCTTCAGGTCTTCAGTGCGAGCTGCCACACGTAATTCCAAATCGTCGTGCGACCGGTTCAATGCCTTATGGCTAATTTGCAATCGCAGCCCAAAGAAGCCGAGCACAACCAACATCAAAATGGTGTAAATGTTAAGCAGGACTCGGGCGTCGTTCACTGTCGCGAGAACGTACAATTGATCTTGTGTTGTTTGAGCGTTTAAGGTGTTCAACAACTGCACCAGTCCAGGATGATCAAGCGTTAAGACCATCTGATCCATGCCACGCCGCAAAGAGATGAGGGTATAGCTTTCGTTAATGACAGCGCGCAACCGACTTTTGTCGACATCTAGCAGGTTGCTCTTAGGCTTTTCCAATTCCGCAACAACTTCAAGAATGCTGTCTAACTCCGTTCCAACACCCGATAACAACAGATTTTTGATTTGTTTAGTGTTGACGTATATGTTATCGGCGAGTTGTTGGTCGCCGCGTTCACGGAACCCTCCAATCACTTCTTTTGAAGCACTGTCAAAACGAGATAGCGCACTCATCATTTCGACATGATAGCCATTGAACTGCTGAAGTTGTTCTCCAGCAATGCTTAGTTTTTCCATGAGTGCCGACAGCGAAGCAGTTACTTCTTCAGATTCACTCAGTTCACCGGCGTCATGATCAATTATATTGAACCACTGCATGACCGGCCGACGGAGTTTTCCCACCACTGTTATCGGTTGATAAGCATCCAACACAGCCGCGTTTAAAACAACAGCACCTTCATGAAGTGCGTTGTCGAGAGCATCTATTTTTCGATCAAGGGGTTGCTGCTGGCGTTGCACAACGGTGATGCCGCGAACAAGTGCTGCGGTGGTCTGTTGCAGATAGCTGTTTTGAGCATCAATTTGTCGAAATTGCTCGGGTGCCGGCGAGGTAGCAATAAGCAGCAATACGCCGAGTACTCCCACCGCGCTCACAATGCTGAGGAAGGTCAATACACCACCAATGATTCTGAGATTTACCATCGCAGGAACTGCACTAACAACTATGCCAATAACTATGTCAGTTTGTAGGATAGTCACCGCGAGAAGTTAAAACTGTGCGCAAAATCACATAGAAATTGCGCTACTAATGCTTATTCGGGATAGCTCGCCAATGGATCTAGCGGCCACAGACGGCGGGTTGTCTTTTGCCGGGGAAACACCTCTATTTTCTGGGTCGTTAGTCCGGGTGTATCAGCGGTCACTATGTGATTGACGAGGTGTTGAAAGCCTGCTCGGAAATGATTGCTACTTTTTAGCGCCACTATATCGTACTTCATAATGTCGATACCCAAGGCAAGAAAAGGCTCTTGGTCAAATGTTTGACTGCGACGAGAAGCCACAACTATATCTAACCCTTCGACCACCAAACGAGCCATTGGACCGAGGTTTAAAGGCGCACCTTTAAACATGGCCTGCATGACCAAGCGACCATCATGTAACGCCTTAACATAGGCACTTACCTGTAACGGCGCGCCATGTAGCTCATCGGTCTTGCCGCCTAACTCAATTTCTATTTGAGAACCCACACCACTGCGAGCCGCAGCTTGCGCCACTTGCGCATCTACCAAAAAAGCGAAACAAGCGCGTTCACCTAGGTGTGCATTTAACATCGAGCGCAATAAATGTGTGCCGTCCCCGGGTGCACCACCACCACAGTTATCCGATGTTTCATTTATCACAACTGGCGTAGGCTGAGCAGAATCTGACTGAGACTTAACAAAGTCCATCGCCTTGGCCACCGCTTCATCACCATTCAAGCTGACGACCTGTAGTTCTTCTTTACGCGCCCATAGTGTCTGCGCAAAGTTGCTCGCTGCCTGAAGCGCTGGTTCTTCATCTTGCGGGTAGTAACACACCGAAACGTAGCTGCCAATGTGTTCGATATCGGTATAAGGGAAGCCATGAAACCAACTGATGTCGATACAATCGCCCGACTCCTCCAACAACAACAGCTGATCGAGTATTGACTCTCCGATTCCACCAAATGTAGTTGTCGTCGGCGATAACATCGGTAGCGGCAGTACTTTGCATATTCCACGTGTTCCATGGGTTGCCATATCAAACACTGCACCGACCGCTTCTCCTGCTCGCAAATGAAGATCGATATGCGGATAGTGATGGCAGGCAAACATCGCATTAAGCTGATCGGCCATATTTTGGGTAATGTTGCCATGTAAATCAAAACTTGCAGCGATGGGCACA
The DNA here is from genome assembly GCA_013151695.1 of Gammaproteobacteria bacterium. Lineage (GTDB taxonomy): Bacteria > Pseudomonadota > Gammaproteobacteria > Pseudomonadales > Azotimanducaceae > UBA4421. The sequence continues at coordinate 6,837 of JAADHW010000124.1, read as the reverse complement.
TCTCCCAACAATGCCCGTACTGAGGCGGCCAAATCACCTTCAAGATCTTCTATGCCTTCTACTACTCCGGCGCCATGCATAAGGAGTACGCATCCATCTAGCGGACCTGCATTTTGTAGCGAACTTAGAATCTCGTCTTTAAAACCCAAATAAACTTCTCGTGAGATGATGCCTGAGGGCTGCGCGCTTGCAAAAATTATCGGCACAGGTTCGCAGCCGAGGCGACTGCAAGCATCAACCGCACCACCCATATCCGACTCTTGGCCCGCGGTGGTGAGTATTTTTGCACCCCGATACACATAGAAATCCTTTTCAAGCGTTAGACCCTGACAATAAGTATTCGTCTCGTGAGAAATTCCGGCTAAAGCGATGCGCATGATGCTATGGTACTTCCTTGCTATTTAACTCTGTTGGGTGAGTACGCCACCACCACTGCGCAGGCAAAGACTTCGAACGCGGCCAAACTTCATCCAAAGTATTACTGTCATACAAAACCCCACCTTTCATGACTTGATGGATTTTGGTGGTGTGTTGGATATCTAGTCTGGGATCTTCGCTCAGTAAAATCAAATCTGCCAATTTACCCGCCTCTAGCGAACCAACATCTTGTTCTATGCCTAACATTTGCGCACCCATAATCGTGGCAGAGCGCAGCGCCTGCAATTCATCAAACCCACCTTGAACCAAAGACCACAGCTCCCAGTGATAACCTAAACCCTGCAATTGACCATGGGCGCCCACACCCACTTGTCCACCGGCTGCAACAATATCCAAAGCCGAACGCGCGACGCTGTCGGTTACATACTCAGCTTCATGAAACCATGAGCGGCGCAATACTCGACTGTCAATATAAGCACCAGGCATAAAACGCTGCAGTTTTTTGTCACCGTATGGATTGTGATGGGTATAGAAGTAGTTTTCACCTTGAGGTCCGCCATAGCTGACAAGGAGTGTTGGTGTATAGGCAATATTGCTCTTAGCGGTCAAGGTCACCACATCTGCATAGAGCTTTGGCAGGGGCAGCGCATGTTCAAGACCACTAAAACCATCCACGATATGAGTTAAACCAAGCTTCATATCTAACGCACCCTCGGTGGTGGGCATCAACTGTAGTTCTCGTGCTGCTTGGATAAACCATTGTCGTTGTTTGCGTGAACCAAGAACATAAGCCTTTAGATTACGAACTTTGTAATGGTCTCGATAGCGCTGCAATACTGCCTTGGCATGCGATTGGCTTTTAAAATCATTGTTACTGAATA
>JAADHW010000124.1:3770-5566 GCA_013151695.1 Gammaproteobacteria bacterium | reverse complement strand
GGTTGAGAAAGCACGCGGACCTATAGAAAGACCGGCATCCACGCTATCTTTGGCGGCCAGCAAAGCAACGGTAGTGGGTTGCACATCCATTCCAGTGGTCACGCCATAAGCCATATTAGTTAGGAACGACCACGGTGCGGGATCTGGTATCTCATCGCTCACACGATAGTGCGCATGTGTATCTATGAATCCGGGCAACACATACATGCCCCGGGCGTTAATTTGTTTGACCGAACTTGGAATATCGATTCTCGATGCTGGGCCAATGGCCTCGATACGATCTCCCGAGATAACAATTACCCCGTCTTCAATAACTCCTTGTTTACCCATGGTCAGGATCGTCGCATGAGTAATGGCTATCCTACCGGCTGGCTTACTCCGAGGTAGATATATGTCTACCTGCCGTTTCTGTACCGCCGCATGCGACTCGGCAAGTGTGAGCGCAACATCATCATCTTTGTCATTGTCATTGTCATTGTCATCCTTCGAATCAACCAAAAGGGGTTCAAACACCAATGATGCAACTGCGCGTTTATAAAACTGATCGCCAACAGTCCATATAATCTCCTGGCCGTCCGCACTCCAGCTGGCAAAGTCCGCACCCACATCGGTGATTTTAAGCAGTGGGAGTGTCGGTTTGGACAGCTCAATCTTCTGTGACGCCAAGTACGGTACCGGCTTTGCAACATACAACTGGTGAGCATGTTTAATAAGCACATGTTTACCATCTGTAGAACGTTGCATAAATTCAGGATTTGCCTTATCGCCGACAGAGTAGATACCACGCCCCGTCACATTAAAAACAGCACGCCGATCTGTACCATCATAGCGAACAGAGACGAGCCCACTTTTTAATTTATTCGGTAGCGGTGAGGTAGAGGCATGCAAGTAGATTCGATCCTGTTCAGCACCAAAATGCGGCCGGGAGAGACCTCGCGAGGGAATCACAACATGAGCGTCACCACCATTACTGGGTAACCAAATGACGTCCGCCCCAACAACCTGGCCCCAACCCCCCTCTCGTTCTTGATGTTCTTGCGCAGAACCACGAAGGGCGACAATGCGGTTGTCATGGGGAGACCACGATGGATGAGAGTAAAACGCCGCCTGTTGAGTAATGCGTTTTGCCTTTGCCCCGGCTTTTGCTCTTTGTCGATAAATATGACCTTGACCTTGAGACCAAGTAACATAGACCAACGACCTCCCTGTGGGGGACCAACTGGGCATTGCCGCCGACAGCTCCATCGGGCTTATGGCTACCACAGTTTGTTTCTTAAGGTCGTAAATGTAGACACGCGAAAACGCTGTAAAGGCTAGTTTTCGGCCATCTGGCGAAAGCTGAGGATGGGCCAATACGCGCGCCTTGATCGGACCCAATCCAATTCGGTAGGGAAAGTGCAGCCTTGTGCTCACTTGTTTTTCGACATCTATAGAAAAGGGTACAACATGTTGGGTCTTGTCTCGCAAGTCGATACGCAAAATTTTTCCATCACTGCTGGTATACACAGAATGACCATCTGCAGCGAAGGCGTAGCCAGGAAAGGTGTCTCTAGTAAATCGAGTTTCCTGTTCATCGCGCTGTACAGGATATGCTAACCACTCGTCCCTACCGCTGACTAACTCTCGAATTCGAAGCCCGGTTTTTTGCTTATAGCGGGTAGCATAGATTAACCATTGGCCATCTGGTGATAGCTTCGGTCGTATGCCACTGCCACGCGCACTGGTGATGACGTCCTCCACCCCGTTGTATAAATCTCGTCGCGCAATCTGCCACATAGGAAATTTAGTGTTATAGG
>JAADHW010000124.1:0-3758 GCA_013151695.1 Gammaproteobacteria bacterium | reverse complement strand
TTGCGCGCATAGTAAAGGTACCTCCCACTCGGGTCATAGTCCGCACCTAGGGCACTATGGCGATTTCGAACAGGTGTGGTGCTAGTTGCCTTCGATTGAGTTATTTGTACGCCACTACCACCCTGTAGTGGATAGGCCCAAAGCTCAAAAGTGCGTAGCTCCCACGAGCTGCGTGAGACTAAAACATGGCTGCCATCCGGGGCCCAAGTGGGAGAGGCAAACTCCGTGATATCTGGAGTTGTACTCAATTTGGTTAATTTCTTTGAGTCTACCTCTATCAACCACACCTCTTCAGAGCCGTCTCGGTCACTGATAAAAGCGATCTTGCTACCATCTGGAGAAAAACGAGGTTGACTGTCAAAAGACGTCCCTAACAGTAGGGGTTTGGCTTCGCCACCTGCAATCGGCAAAGTATATAAGTCACCCAAAACCTCAATAACAAATGTCTCACCAAGCGGGGCTACATCTAAGGACAACCAAGTTGCTTGGTTGATTTTGAAAGCGATTGTCCTATCAGGCTTGAGGGGAAGGGACAATGGTGACACAGGAGCACCCGATTCAGCCACACTAGCAATGCAAACAAAGGCCAGTGAGATTCCTAAGATGCTCCTCAAGATACTTCCCCTACTATGGTCGTTAGGTAATTAATTAGGCTTTGGTGTTTTGTCGCCCCACCGAAATAACGTATTTCATCAGCATCCATGTGCTGCAATGCTTTTATTAGCTGACCTCTAGCCACTGGGTGGCGACCTAATTTAAGTAGTGGTTGAAACACGACGCGTATAAAAAACACCAGGTAACGTTCAGATACCTTAACTAACAACTGTTGCTCGCTACGGATATACCAATGACAATCAACTTTCGACGGAATGTCTTGGTGCTTAACACCAAAATAGCTATGGTCAGCGTGCACAAACCAATTCTGCCGACAGAAAGGTTTTTGCCGAGGCATTCTTTCTATGACTCTCTCTATATTCGCCCCAATTTTTTTATTCATGCCATCTACCGGCGCGTGTACCGCATGTAGTGGCTTACCTAGCTTCTCAAGTAAATTCCAATAACTGGGCGCACAAACACACCCCGCAACAAGTCTTTGCTGGTCTAAAATGTCGATGACACAAATGTCCTCAGGAAAACCCCACGCGATATTAGCTATCTTGTGTGGGTACTTGTTAGAGACAGTTGAGCTTAGAGGCAGTTCTTCTAGCGCCAAATCAATGCTGTGCGAATCTTCTTCGACAACTGCCACAGCTTGCTGGTAATGCTGTTCAAGAACCGTTCGTTTGTTTCTCAGTAGGCTTTCATCTTCTACCGCCCAAGACTCCCATGTGGTCGGTACCAAGCCCAGACGATACTTAGCCTTTGCCTGGCGCCACGGGGGATTACTCCAAAAATGCTCTTCCCTACTCACTGCCTTGGCTAATCAGCGTCACGTTGAAGCTTATAATTTTCAAATGCTCTTTCAACCATGGGTCGTTTAGCACCCGCAGGCACCTGTAGGGCGTAATCTGGATCCTTCTCTGCTTGGGACGAAATAATGTGCATATGATGGGCGGCAGTGATATGCGAGCCAAAACCTTGGGTGTCTTGCATTTGATTAACAGCAAGTTTCATCATGCGCAATTGAAATGGGTCGTTTTTAGCAATGCGCTCAGCATAACTCAGTACCTGATGCTGTAGGTCTGCAACCGCGACCACCTTGTTCACCAAGCCGAGTTCAAGCGCCTCCTGGGCATCAATGAAGCGCGACTCAAATAACATTTCCTTAGCCTTTCGCGGGTGGATGTCCCAGGGAATAGAGAAGTACTGGAAATTAGAGGCTAGAAACATCGCGTTGTCTGCTGCATAAATAATGTCCATAGCGCTAGCAAGCATCCATCCCGCGAAGATCGCATAACCTTGCACCCCTGCAATTGTCGGCTTAGGTAGATTTCGCCAGCGTAGGGTTTTGTCGACAAATTGCTCGCGAGAATGATCATAATGTCCACGCAAGCCAGCTTGCAGCGGCCTGTCTTGACGGTCTTTTAGCTCGTGCGGCGAACCAAGATCATGCCCTGCCGAAAAATGATCACCGTCACCAAACAAAGCAATCACATGCACTTCATCGTTTGCCTGTGCAGCAGCGAAGGCGGCATCGAGTTCTTCTAGCAGCCTACGACTCTGGGCATTGCGATATTTCAGCCGGCGAAGGTGTATTTGTGCAACATTTGCATGCACTTGATATTCGATATCTTGAAATTCCATCGGTTTGCTTTTTATCATCTGATGTACCTGATCGCTAGTCTTTTCCGTTGGTTCTTAGCCGCTTCTTAGCCGTTACTACAGGGTCACAATCTTACAATTAATCAGCCGAACTGGTAGCGTAACCACTTCATCGAGTAACGCACATATGGAGTACCTATGTCGATCGCGACGCGGGCTGATACCAAAATTTACTATGAATCTAAAGGCTCTGGCGAAGCCATTGTGTTCGCTCACGGTGCAGGTGGCAATGCTGCCATTTGGTTTAACCAAGTAGCTCACTTTTCGACAGACTACCAATGTGTTGCATTTGACCACCGATGTTTCGCGCGCACCCCTAGCGATCCAAAATTTGTCACCGTACACAACTTTCGCGACGATCTGCTCGCCATTCTCGATGATCTCGGTATTCAACAAGCCCACCTAGTGGGCCAATCGATGGGCGGATTTACAGCACTTCGTACCGCGTTAGATAACCCCGACCGCGTCGCGAGTTTAACCATGAGTTGCACACCAGGCGGCATCGTTAACCCAAACCCATCCCCCGCCATGCGTGCACTAACCTCTGCTGATGGACGCGATGCCCAAGGGGTTAAAGCGACCATGTCAAAAGCGACACATGCCAAGCCGGAACTCATGCAACTGTATGAATCAATTAACAACTTCAACACCGAATTCAGTTGGGACAAACTTGGCACCTTACTGAGCAAGCAAGACGTCGTGCAACTTGAGCAGCTCGGCGAAATCAAATGCCCAACACTATTTATCAGCGGAGAAGAAGATCCTTTATTCCCACCAGAGTTGCTGAGCTCCTACGTACCCCATTTCCCCAATGCAAAAATCGAAGTGGTAAAAGATGCTGGTCATTCACCGTATTTCGAACAGCCTCAAATATTCAACCATCTGCTGCGACAGCATATTGTCCAAGCCAGTAGATAAACCCTACTCCTCAACCCCGCAGTTGCTAGAGGTGGTTTTCGGGTTGCATCGCACCACTTCTGGAAAGTGAACCTGATAGTCATTACCAAAATGATGCGCGGGTAGATAATAATCTGTGCTGATGGCATGGGCACCGCTAGAAAATGCCGCCTCGCGACGCCGCGTATCGTTGCTGCGTGCCTCTACCGTATCTGCATCAGCTCGTGTCCTGACCAGATAACCAGCCTTCACCAGCCGCGAAATTTCACTCCCATGACCCAGCGGATCGTTGATCACCATCACTGCTGATGCAGGGTGATCTTCAGGCGCCAAGGCAAACATCGGACGCGCGCGCCAATTGTCTAAGTAATGGTCACGCTTGTCCCCGCCTTCATCCAATATCAACAAAAATTTACCACGCGCGGTACGTAATTTGGGCCAATTTCGACCTAACACGTCTGCAGGTGTTACCAATTGCCCCGCCAGTTCATCCATAATGATTGTATCCATCGCCATCAATACCTTAGCAGTGAATTTATCGGGATTGGGTAAACCTTCAATGTACTGGTCTTTGGCATTGAAGCTGATCCAAATAGGAA
>JAADHW010000293.1 GCA_013151695.1 Gammaproteobacteria bacterium | reverse complement strand
AAAAGCGAAATAGAGGACATATTCACTGCAGTCAATCAAACCATGTCCACCTATTTGGAAGCGTCTGAGTTGTCCCGCTTTAATCACAGTGCTGCAACCTCCTGGCAGCAAGTGTCTGGTGAGTTGTTTGAGGTGATTGAAACTGCCGCCATGGTCGCGCAACAAAGCGAAGGTGCATTTGATGTGACGGTAGGGCCGTTGGTAAATTTGTGGGGATTCGGTGCAAACGCTAGTGAGACGGTGCCCAGTACAGCAGAACAAGCAGCGGTGGCCGCAGTTGTGGGCATGGATAAGATTGAATTGGCATCGCTTAGAATTCGAAAACTGCTGCCAAGTGTTTTTGTTGATCTTTCTGCTCTGGCTAAGGGTTATGCTGTAGATAAAGTCTCCCTAGCGTTGTTACAGCATAACTGCCCCAACCATATGGTAGATGTGGGTGGCGAGATCAAGTTGGCCGGAGAAAACCGGCATGGTGAGCTGTGGCGCATTGGCATCGAGGTACCTAAATCGAGCCAAATGGGTGAGAGTCGAATGATCCTTAACCTCACAGACCTAGCGGTGGCAACATCGGGTGACTATCGAAACTTCCGCCTAGTTGACGGGAAGAAAGTTCACCACGTATTCGATCCAAGAAGCGGTTTGCCTACAGCTAATTCCGTAGTTTCCGTGACCGTTGTTCACCCCCAGGCCATGTGGGCGGATGCCTACGCTACAGCGATCATGGTGTTGGGAGAACAGGCCGGCTTGGCCTTGGCTGCAGAGCATGAATTTGCGGTGTATATCATGAGTCGTGATGCGGAAAAACAAGGGCGTGCGCAGCAGGTTGTTGGGCGCTATAATTCGCGTATGCAACCCTATCTATCAGCCCCCGATCCGTTAGGTCCAGAGTAGAGGTTTATATATGACCACCATGATTCTTGCTTTCGTGTTGACGCTACTTTTAGTTGCGGCCATGGCTATTGGTGTTCTCATGGGTAGAAAGCCGATTGCCGGAACTTGTGGGGGCATGAAAGCGCTAGGCATGTCGGGTGATTGCGAGATTTGTGGTGGCAACACAGATCTGTGTGATTCAACTGATGAGGTCATTGATGAGGTCAGTGACGCGGCAAATCTAACCACTCGTGTTGGCAAGTAGGCGCTAGGAAACTTCTTCAAAGACAAAACGAAAGCCGGTGTGTTCACACCGGCGGGCAGCAGCGAACCAATGAGGGCATGCGTTTTGGGAGGATGTTTTACAAGGAGCAAGACGAGCTTTTGCACGGCCAATGCTAGTCAATGCAAAATGCTCGAAAGAAATATCAAACGTCGAATCCGGCATCCCTCAGAATCTGCATTAATGTTGGTAACAAAAACATCAACCAGAAAAATGTGCAGCACACAGTTTCCTTGAAAAATATCCCTTAAAACCATCAAAGCCAGGTTTGCGTTTATATACATCCGGGAAAAAGGACCAAAACTGACCTGACTTTACCGGGCCACCGTCAAGCAACGGAATTCGCCTAGTAATTGTTCCCTTTCGAAATGCGACCATGAGCCTGGCGCTCCAGAGTGCAAGTGGGAAACATAGAATACTGATCGAGAAGGCAAACTCTTCATCAGAAAAGATTGAAAGTATCAAAAAAACCAAAATGCAAATTACGATTACAAGAAAAAGGTACTGAATAAATTTCACGTCATTGTCCTCGTATTTTACCCAAACACGGAGTTACCCACTGCACCCTTGTCCTGGGCCGAATGATTGAAACGGGTCTTCAACATAGACATCGAGCAGTGCCCCCGCTGTGGTGCCCGCATACGGGTGATTGCCACCATCACCCAGCCCGGCGTGATGCAGACAACTCGACCATGTTCATCTGCAACAAGCGCCGGCCAAGCCAGTGCGAGCAGACAGACACCGACGTAACGACGATCTGTTTCACGCCTCATAATGAGCCTTTGGGCAAACAGCCCAAGGCAGGCATTCGGACCCAATAAACCACGTTGAGATACAGCCCATCGCCAAACGCAGCATTCTGCTTCCTCTTGCGTAAGCTGTGATCTCACCGATCATTGGGCCAGCTTGGAGGTCTACTCCAATCTACAACTCAGCATATCGCAATACCCGACAACCTTGTCGAAATGCCCTTTGTTTCGCCTATCCTCCCATCAACGCCTCAATTCGAGGAGGATAGAAGATATAGACGCCCCCACTTGACTCGAGGGCTACCATCGATGATGGATACCTCAAGTGGTTGGTGACCACTGAATGTAAATCAGGAGGCGTCTATGAATCAGAATGTAATTTATATCGGGATCGATGTCGACGATGAGCAGTATCACGGATCGGCGTTGGACAAGAGTACGGGCGAAGTACTGGACTTTCGATGTCGTTCGACGTTGAAGGGTTTGGTGGCCCAGCTTGAGAAAGTCCGCGAGTATTTTGGGGGTGGAAAGCTCGCGCTGTGTTACGAAGCCTCGTACGTTGGCTTCTCACTGCAACGCGATCTGAACGATCGAGGCTATCACTGTGAGGTGGTGGCACCGTCGAGTATTCCCCGGCGTGGGGGAAAAGCGGTGAAGACCGATCGCATAGATGCAACGGAGCTGGCGGAGTTCTACGCGAATGGCTTGTTGACGATCGTGACGGCGCCGGATGTCGAGATCGAGCACGATCGAAATCTGTTGCGCTCAAGACAACGGCTGATCCAGCAACAGGGAGACCTGCGCCGACACATTCTGTCATTGCTGCGCCGCCATGGGTATCACTACAAAGCTGAGTGTGGAAGCAAGGCCACTGGCAAAAACATCACTATGGCTGGCTGGACAAAACGATTGATGGATGTCCCGGAAGCTTGAAGGTGAATCTGTCACTGCTGCTGCGCCAGTTCGTGAGCCTCAATGAAATTCTAGTGGCCTACGGTGAGGAGGTTGAAACATTGGCGACGACACCGAGGTATCGAGAAGGTGTCGAGGCACTGGTCTGTTACCTCTTCTATGAGGAGGGCATCAAAAACCTGTTTGCGTTGACGATGATCACCGAGATCGGCGATGTGAAGCGGTTCGCTCATCCGCAGAAGTTGGTTTCCTGGATCGGTATGGATATTCGGGAATATGCATCCGGTGGTAAGTTGAACCGCTATGGCATTACCCGACAAGGGAATCGGTATTTGCGCACGGCCTTCATCGAAGTAAATCAGCGTGGTTATCGAACGGCAAGGTTGAGCAAGGTCATCAAAGCCCGGCGGGTGGGGGCGAAGCCTGAGTACATTGCCATTGCTGACCGGTGTTTACGTCGCTTGGCGAAGAAAGGGAATCGCCTGTTATTGGCAGGAAAACACCCGAACAAGGTGAAGGTTGCGTGTGCTCGAGAGATGGCGGGATTTGTCTGGGAATCACTGAATCAAGCGACTGCATCGGCAGCATAGAAGGGACGAGTACGCGAACGGGAAAATGAAGTTTTTGTTGGTCTGAATACGAAGGTTGATCGTAAGGGGTAAGACGGAAATCGGGAAGTCCACGTGTATTTCCATAGAGGACTGGGCTGCAAGCAGCCCGGAGCACCTGAGGATAGGTAGTGGTAACCCTGAACGGACAGATCTTACTGCGTTAACCAGCACGCGAATATGAGGATGCTAGTTCACGATCGAATCCCACTTGGGAATCAGGCGACGTATTCAGGCTGACAATTTGGAGTATTTGAATTTGGGGCGTCTATATGAGGAAAAATAAAGGTGCTGTTCAAGAATTTGATCTTGTAACGTAATTGAGGTGTTTAGTGTGATTGGCGGTATTGTGAAGTGGATTTGAGCCGATGCAGTGAAATCTCAAACAGACCCTAGTCAAAGTCTTTGGAGATTGAGAGTCGATCTCGTCAATCGATTTTTCAAGATCCAGAGGATTACCTAGGCGACGGTCATGAAACGTCGAATTGAGATTGCAAAGGTAATTCTTTGATGGCGGTTGATGGTGTCAGTCTGCCTTTAGGATGCGGTGTTCACTGGCACCGTTGTAGTCTGCTTCTGGAATGTCGCTGCGTGAATGTCGCGGTCAGGCAGGGCCGAAGCGCCCAGAGGCTGTCTTAGGACGTAGCAAAGAAATTTGCCGATTGTGTGGTTCGACGGGCGGAGCCCGTGCGGGCTTTCTGGGCAACAGTGGCGGCGGGGCGCGTTGCTGTTGATGCTGCAGATGAGCCAGGATGGTTTGAATGACCTGAGGATATGTCACATCGGCGATGACGCGCAGCGTGCCGCCCCAGTATGGGCACAGGGTGATATCGATTTCAAAAACTCGTTTCAGGCGTTGCGCCCAGGTGAAGGAACCGGGTACCACGGCCTTTCTGAAGCGTGAGTTGAGTGCGAAGACGCCGTGATAGCGCGTCAGGTTGCTTCGCGGTCGGGGCACCAGCGCCGCTAGACGGGCGAGGAAATCCTGAGGGCTAAACAGAATATGCGTCGTGCCATTTCGAAACGGGTGCTTGAGTTCATAGACGACCTGACCGGCGGCATTTGTCGACAATCGTTCTAGGCAAATGGGGAGCCACTAAGGAGTTGCCGCCGTTGCGCGCGCAGTTTGCGCAAGCTCTAGTACCGCGTTGTGATAAGCCAGCGTAGATTGCTGAGTCGCGTCTAAATATGGCATGGCAAAGGCGGCGGCCGCTGTCATAGTTTTGGGCAGCCAGCCAACGAGCGCAGCAACTGAGCCGCAGTTGAGCGCATCTATAGATGGGTTTTCTATGTTCTGTCGTCCGCAGTCCATAGCGTCGTCCCAAGTGTCGTGAACATACTCCTTTATGACGTAGCCAGCGGCTGGCACAAATACTTGAAGATACATAAAGCCAACAACTGCTTTTACTGCTGAACAACCTGACTCAGATACCATCACGCCAGGCGAACAAGCGACCGCTGCCGCTTCGGCAACCACACGTTCTACCGCAGAAGCGCTGCCCAAAGTGACGCTAATAATGAAATTGCCGCCGGTATCAATAGCCTTGTGCCCGTGGTAACGGATCATAACCAGGCCAATGTGGGCGTAAAGAAGCTCGTTGGTTGCCTCAAGTTCACTGATCAATGATTCAAGATTCGAAAAATCGCCGCTGCCGGTGTTGCCGCTTGCCAGGGCTTCGCTTAGGGCTTTAAGAGTGGCGGTACCATCATCGAGTCCCTCTTCGACTAGAATCTGTCGCGCGAATTCACCAAGCGCCACGAGTTCCAAATATTCCGGGGTATATTTCTGTACCAGTCCTTGAGCTTTGTCTAGGACGTAGGCTTTAGATTTAGAGTAGCCGTCGTTGGCAACGGCGGCACCTTTATCGAGAAAGGTACCACCTGCTCTCGTGCGAGGCCGGGTACGAGCCTGACGGTTCGGGGTGCGAGCCGTTGTTGTGCGTTGTATGGCTCTTGCCGGGGAGGCTTGCATGGGAGACTTTACATTCGACCCACTCGACCCACTCGACCAACTCGGTGTAGAGGCGCCTTGTGTTAACTCTTGGATGCGAGATTGCAGTAGTTTGTTAATCGCAATCAGCATGGCCGGTTTAAAGTGACTTTCAATTTGTTGGTTTGCGATTGCCGTAATTTTCGGGTAGAGCGTGGTCACCGCTTGTCTTATCGTAGACTTTTGAGCCTGTAGCAGCGGGATTCCACACTTGGTGAGCGGGTCTTGATTGGCGGTGTGAATGACCAAAGCCCATGCTTTATCGAACTGTGCGTTTAGGTTTAGTGCCGCTGGGGTGCCTTTGGTAGCGCTTATCTGTGCGAATAAGGGGGTCAACTTCTGAGGATTAAAGGTCTGTTCTAGTAAATGCTCTATGCGTTCACGAGCCAGATCTACTGGTGAGTTCAGCCAATTGGTCACCACTGAACCGAGTTCGATGTTGGTGTCTTGTAGACACTGCTTGACCGCCAATAGATCGTTATTGCGAGCCAGTTGCAGCATGCTGGCTTCGAAACCAGCGGCCGCCATCAACGGTGATTCTTGCATGGTACTTTCCGCCTGAGTAACGGCGCTGTTGACAGCAGCGGCGGAATTGATTTCTACGCAGCTAACGAAGGCAGGAATGTCCCAACCCATATCACATCCCAAAACGCCCCATGCATTAGCGGCTTGAGGAAAAATA
>JAADHW010000183.1 GCA_013151695.1 Gammaproteobacteria bacterium | reverse complement strand
TCAGCGCCAGAATTTGCGAAAAACACTTTTTCCATACCCGATACATCGCAAAGCCTGGTTGCGAGGCGAGTCTGCAAAGGGATTTCGTAAAGATTTGAGGTATGCGTAAGCGTGCGCGACTGCTCGGATATTGCCTGGGCTACAGCGGGGTGTGCGTGACCCAAACCGACCACAGCCAAACCTGTCAGTCCGTCGAGGTACTGCTTGCCGTCCTCATCTTCTAGGTACGCGCCGGAACCGCTGACAAATGACACCGGTAGGCGTGCATAGGTATTCATCAGGTGATTTTTTACCTGTTTCTCTGCTTGTGCTTTTTTTTGATTCATGACGCAGCAACTATATTTTTAGTACCCCAAAAACACGACAGGCAGCAAATGTGCCGCCTGTCTATTGAACCGCGAACCTTACTAAACCGTATCGCTGTGTTCAACCGGTGGATGTGCGTATTTACTCTTGCAAGGCTAGTTTAAAACGCCGTAAACCTTCTGCCAATGTGCTGCGCGGACAACCAAAATTTAGACGTATGTGACTTGCTTCGCCAAACTGCGCCCCTGGTGATATACCCAACCCGTGATGGACAAAATGCTGCTCGGCATTTTCGAGCTGTTGGTCCGCAACGTTTATCCAAGCTAAATATGTACCTTCTAGTGGGCTTAGCCTGTTTCCAAGCTGCTCTCGAAGATACTCCAGATTGCCGCGTAGATATTGTGTTAGTTCGGGTATCCAGTTTGAGCGGTCGCGAAATGCACACTCGGCGGCGACAAAGCCCAATGGACCAATTCCAGGTATCAAACCTTTGCGGGCGTTAATAAAGCGCTGACGCAAGGCTGAATCGGCGATCACAGCCACAGCGCTGCTCACACCGGGAATGTTATAGACTTTGGAGGCTGAATACAGCGAAATGGTTCGCTCAAGTAGCTCGGGTATCAATGCTGCTATAGGATGATGTTGGATAGGATGATGTTGGATAGGATGATGTTGGATAGGATGATGTTGGGCATGGGTGCCGAGGATAATGTTGCAATGAATTTCATCGCTGACCAGTATCAAGTTGTTGTTTATCACAAAGGACGCAAGCTCATGTAGCTCCGCTTCGTTGTAACAACGGCCAGTTGGATTCTGCGGATTGCATATCAGTATCATGCGGCTACGTGGCGTCACCGATGCCTGTAAGGTGTCGAAGTCCATGGACCAATGGCCGTCAACTTGGCGCATGGGTACGCGCACTTCTTTGAGGCTGGCATTTTTAGCCAATGCCAAGAATGGGTGATAGACCGGAGTGGGAATGATGATTTCGCTACCGGCTTCGAGGGTTTGGCAGGCAAGATTCAGAGCGGGTACCACCCCCGGAAGCCAAACTTGCCAGGTATCGTGAATGTTCCAACCGAAATGATAATCAAGCCAGCCTTGAAAGGCTTCATTGAGTGATGCTGGATGGTCGGTATAACCTAAGATTGGGTGGTCGATTCGGCTCTTAAGCGCGTCCAGTATGAAAGGTGGAGCTGCGAAGTCCATATCTGCCACCCACATCGGTAAGACATCTGCGGCGAATTTATTCCACTTGCTGCTGTTGGTCGAAGCTCGGGATATGACCTGGTCGAAATTATATGGTTTGGATGGTGTTGACATGGATTGACTATCTTAACTTTAGTTATTTTGCTAACGCGCAAAGGTATAAGCAATTTTTACCTAAAGCGCTACAATATCAGCCAAATAGATTGAGAGATTGGCTATGTCTGACGTCCAACCTGACGATGCTAAACAACTAGTTCATCAGCAAATTAAGCAACAAATCAGTGAAAACCCGATCATCTTGTACATGAAGGGTTCTCCCCAAGCGCCTCAATGTGGGTTTTCTGCGCAAACCATTGAATGCATGGTGGCTTGCGGGCAGCGTTTCGCCTATGTCGATGTGCTCAGTAATCCAGATATTCGTTCGACGATGCCTGGATATGCAAACTGGCCAACCTTTCCGCAATTGTGGGTGGGCGGAGAGTTGGTGGGAGGTTGCGATATCGTCACCGAGATGTTCGAAGCGGGTGAGTTACAAACGCTATTAGAGGCAACCTCCGAGCAGCCAGACTAACCAAGGTTTAGCTGGCGTAGGTGACTAGCCTGGAAGCCCCGTGGCATCACCCCAAGTATTCACAATGTTGCAAAAAAGCTCTGCAGTGCGATCAGCATCATAGGCGGCGTTGTGGGCTTTGCTAGCATCAAATTCTAAGTTGGCACGGCGACAAGCTTCACTTAAAACCGTGTGTCCATAGGCTAAGGCTGCCAAGGTTGCGGTATCTAAGGTAGTGAACGGGTGAAACGGGTTGCGCTTGAGCTCGGCACGTTCACAGGCAGCGTTTAAGAATCCTTGGTCAAAAGAAGCGTTGTGTGCCACTAGAATTGCACGTTGGCAGCGATGTCGTTTCATTGCGGTCCGAATTAATTTGAAGAAATCGCTGAGCACCAGTTTTTCATCCTGAGCCCCACGCATTGGATCGTCCACATCAATGCCTGTCACCTTTAAGCTGGCAGGATCAATGTTAGATCCGTTGAATGGATCGACACTCCATGCATGGCGCTCATGGCGCTGGTCGATGACAAGCTGGTCTTCTTCCCAATCGAGCATCACGCACGCGACTTCAAGGAGTGGGTTGTTAACCGCGTCGAAGCCACCCGTTTCGAAATCTACGACCACTGGGAGATATCCACGAAAACGTTGATTTAATTCCATCCTGCCACCTTAACAGATGCGATAGCGACCTAGAAATTTGGAATCTTTTATTCAAGATGTTTGCAGTGCAGCCGATACACTCTAGGTGGAATTCTCTAAAAAACTTTCTTTGTGGAAGCCTTTAGCTACTTTAGGGAAGCCAATAGCTGTGATTTCCATAGTCGTTTTATCGTGGTTGTTGCCATGGGTTACGGCATGGTCTCACGGTACGCAAACGCAGTTGGTACTCAACTCCTCATGGGAGACAGATTGGCAGGCTCGTCAACACTCTGGATTCTGCGAGTTGGCTTTAACAGTGGCTGAATATGGTGAAGCTCGATTCGTCTCCAACGCCACATCGCCTTTATCTTTTGAGTTTCAAAGCCGCAAAGATTTCTTTGCGGCCACCACGCTGACGGTTAGCAAAAAGACCCCAGAATGGCACCCTCAACACCCTACTGAAATAGAGATGGGCAATGGCTATCACGTTGTTGACGGAGGGATAATTGTGCAGCAGCCTTTGGCGACCGCCATGTTACTTGCACTGCGAGAAGGCTTTGACATAACTATAGGCGGGTCCACGAAAGTTCGAGACCCAGCCAGCTTGTATTTGTTGATGCGTGCGCAAGGACTGCGTCCTGGGTTAGATGAGTATTTGAAGTGCGCGCAGAGTGCCGTCGATGTGTCTTGGGCTCACGTTTCTCGCACCCGGGTGAATTACGCGGTTGACACCCACGCTTTGGCGGCGGAGTCGGAACAAGCACTAGATGGGTTGATTGGGTATGTTAAGGCGGACGCGGCTATCCAAACCATCTTTGTAGATGGGCATACAGACTCCACTGGCGATAAGCGAGCCAATCACCAGTTGGCAAAACGGCGAGCCCAAAGTGTGGAGCAGTATTTGCGCAGCCAAGGTTTAATCGGGCAAAAAATAGTGGTGCGCTATCACGGCGCACGGTATCCCATAGCCAGCAACCAATCTGTAGATGGTAAAAGACGCAATCGGAGAACCACCGTACGTTTGCAACGCTAGCGAACCACCGAGCTTTTGCAACTTAATCAACGGCTCCCCAGAGCGATTACAAGTTGTGCTCTTATAAAAATAATTGCAACTTCACCTGCGTCGCCTATTATGGCGCCCCCAACTATGGTGCCCTAACTTATGGGTGCTCAGTTAAGCTCGCGTGCAGGTTTATACATGTCAGAAAAAATGAAAATTGTGTTGGCGTATTCGGGTGGTTTGGATACCTCTGTCATTTGTCGGTGGTTGCAGGAAACCTATGACGCAGAAGTGATTACCTTTACCGCCGATATTGGTCAGGGTGAAGAGGTGGAGCCTGCTCGAGAAAAGGCGCAAGCCATGGGTGTGCAGCAAATTTACATCGAAGACCTGACGCAAGACTTTGTCGCCAATTACGTATTTCCGATGTTTCGTGCCAACACACTATATGAAGGTGAGTACCTGTTGGGTACTAGCATTGCCCGACCACTCATTACTAAGCGGTTGGTGGAAATTGCCCAGGAAACGCAAGCTCAGGCCGTGTCTCATGGATCTACCGGCAAAGGCAATGATCAGGTGCGATACGAGCTAGGTGCTTACGCTTTAGATCCAGATATTCAAGTCATCGCACCATGGAGAGAGTGGGATTTAAACTCCCGTGAAGCGTTAATGGATTTTTGTGAAAAACACCAAATCCCGGTGGACTACCGTCGTGGTGATAAGTCACCATATTCTATGGATGCGAACCTACTCCACATATCTTATGAGGGTGGTGGTTTAGAAAATCCTGCAAAACCTGCGGACGATGATATGTGGCGCTGGAGCGTGTCGCCGGAAGATGCGCCTGACCAAGCAGATATGATTGAAATTGAATACGTCCAAGGAGACCCGGTGGCGTTAGATGGCCAGACCATGTCTGCAGCCACAATACTACGGACGCTGAACCAGCGTGGTGGCGCTCACGGCATCGGGCGCAGCGACATTGTCGAAAACCGCTACGTCGGAATGAAATCTCGTGGCTGTTATGAAACCCCAGGCGGCACAATTCTGCTGAAAGGGCATCGTGCGATAGAGTCGATTACACTCGATCGCGAAGTTGGGCATTTGAAGGATGAACTCATGCCTCGGTATGCCAAAATGATCTATAACGGCTATTGGTGGTCACCAGAACGTAAGGTCCTGCAGGCTTTGATTGATGAGTCACAGAAACCTGTGAATGGAACCGTTAGTCTCAAGTTGTATAAAGGCTCAGTATCAGTAGTGGGACGTAGTTCGCATTCTGACAGCTTGTATGATGCCGATGTAGTGACCTTTGAAGACGACCAAGGGGCCTACGATCAGAGAGATGCGGGTGGTTTCATCAAGTTAAATGCGTTACGACTTCGCCTAGGTGCAAAAATAGGACGTGACTATTCCTAATAGGCAAGACTTGTCCTAACTTTACGAGCCGGACACGAGAGACTCTAGGGCTGGGATCGTAAAGATGGCGAACTATCAGATTTTGTTTAACGGTGAGGTGGCTGAACAAGCCCAAGTTGCCCACGTGCGCGAAAATCTTGCTCGGGAACTGGGTCTTGATGAACGCAAAGCAAAACAGCTGTTTAGTGGTCGAACTGTGGTGATTAGAAGCCAACTAGATCAAGAACAGGCGCAAGCATGGCAGCAGCGCTTAGCAGACCTTGGTGCGGTGTGTCGTGTCAAAGATTTAACGCCAAAAAGTCAGCCGCTTGGTTTCAAAGGCATTGATGCAAAAAGTGGCCCAGATCAAACTCTACGTGACATTACCGCCGCACACCTTGAGTGTCCGCGCTGCGGACATATGCAGTTGGATGCCAGCAAGTGTGCTCGTTGTGGGGTAGATCTTGAACATGCCTATAAGCAAAAACGCAAAGAAGATTTGCTGATCGAGAAGAAGATAAGAGAGCTACGCTCCCAGCGAGATCAGTATAAGAATATCCAGGTCAACAGACCTGTTGCCGCAAGACCGGTGATCTGTGAGACCAAGCCGAAGAAGAGTGTCCTTAGCTGGTTGAAGAAATAGACAACCAACGTTGCGTCTGCGCATTGTACGCGTAACATGGCTTGATGCAGCAAACTTCTAACTTACCCATCGGCGTGTTTGATTCTGGGATGGGCGGCCTGACGGTTTTGTCAGCTCTACATTCTAGCTTACCTCAAGAAAACTTTATCTACCTCGGTGACACCGCTCGTCTGCCTTACGGTACTAAAACTCGAGAAACCGTCATAAAATATGCCGAACAAGCTGCGTCCGCATTGGTGGCGCGAGGCATCAAGGCTTTGGTTGTTGCTTGCAATACCGCCTCTGGCATCGCCTTGCCAGCGTTACAAAAACGCTTTGCACCGCTACCCGTCTACGGGGTGGTAGAACCTGGTGCCATTGCTGCGGTGCACGCCGCGAGCACCCAGGCAATTGGCACCAGTGTTGTGGTACTGGCCACTGAAAGTACCATCAGCAGTGGTGCGTACCAAAAGGCCATCATCAAGCTCGCGCCACAAATTAGAATATTTGGGCGTGCTTGTCCGTTGTGGGTGACATTGGCGGAAATGGGGAATAGAGATGCGAACCTAACTAGAGATATTTTGGCCCATGACATTAGAGGGTTTTTGCAAAAAGGGTCTTGTGTATTTCTATTGGGATGCACTCACTTCCCAGTTTTTTCCCAAGCTTTGACAGAAATTTCCACTACTGTGTCGGTAGTAGACTCGGCGGCCACCACCGCGGGCGTGGTGGCTGAAAAATTAAAGACACTTGGTTTACTAACAGATAATTTGCTATCGGATGCTAAGCATGGCCAAACACGCTATTTAGCTACCGACGGCGCTGCTCGTTTCAAACAAGTGGGCGGGCAGTTTCTAAAGTGTGCGTTGAACGAAGTTGAGTTGGTAGATTTGTAAGTGCGCCACACTAGTGTTCTATCCATCAGTCTTATCCTTAAATTCGCATAGATCTTCAATCACACACGCGCCACATCTGGGCTTTCTGGCTACGCAAACATATCGACCATGTAAGATCAGCCAGTGATGGGCATCTTGTTTGAATTCATCCGCGACTACCTTCAGCAACTTGTCTTCAACCTGGCGGACGTTTTTGCCTGGTGCGAGCTTGGTTCGATTGGAGACACGGTAGATATGAGTGTCCACAGCAATGGTGGGGTGTCCAAAGGCAGTGTTTAGCACAACGTTGGCGGTTTTGCGCCCCACACCAGGAAGTTTTTCTAGACTTTCACGGTCATCGGGTACCATGCTTTGGTGTTCATCGATGAGCATTTTACAAGTTTTTCGGACGTTGGCTGCCTTGGTATTAAATAGGCCGATAGTCTTTATGTAGTTCTTCAGTTTGGGCAAACCCAAGGCGTGAATTTTTTCAGGTGTATTGGCGATTGCATAGAGTGGTTTGGTTGCCTTGTTTACACTGACATCTGTAGCCTGGGCTGACAAGATGACGGCAATGAGCAGTTCGAAAGGAGAGTTGAACTGCAATTCTGTAGTTGGCTTAGGTTCCACATCGCGCAGACGTAGAAATATCTGTTGCCGTTTTGCGGCGTTCATTAAGTTTCTCCCTTCAGGACACTAGCTGAGCCCAATGATTTAACCAGCGCAAAAAGCAAGCCAGCGACTATGAATGCCCCTGGAGCAAAACCTGCCAGGGGCCACAATCCCCCATCTGTGAGTGTAATGGTCCAGCCTTTTGCTGTGCTACCAAACAGTAGATCGGCACCCGCGAGCAGTGTTCCTTGGCTGAGTATTTCTCGAATACTGCCTAATCCAATCAATGCGATAGAGAAACCCACAGCGGTGCCTAGAGCATCTAGAAAAGTTTTGCCAACACTTTGTCGGCTCGCAAAACTCTCCGCACGACCGAGGATCATACAGTTGGTCACAATGATTTGTACAAATAGGGCGATTTTCATATAAAGGGCAAATGCATAGGCTTCTAAGAGTAGTGTGGCTATGGTAGTGAACGAGGCTATAACCAATACAAACACGGCTAGGCGGGCGTTCTGTAGGACAAATTTCCGTAACAGGGAAATGCACACATTGCTACCCACCACCACAAAAGCGCTCGCTAGTGCGAGTCCTAGCGCGTTAACAACAGTTGTACTCACGGCCAGAAGCGGACACAAGCCCAGCAGTTGAATCCAAGCTGGGTTGCGTTTCAGTACCCCATCAGAAAAAGTTCTTGTTTGTTTCGCGTTTGGCTCACTCACAATAAATATCCTTTGTCTTCAGCGCGCTTATGGCGGCTCTTCTGACACTGTTGCTGGTCACAGTTGCTCCGCTGACACCGTCGAGGGTGGCAAATGCCTGTGCAGATTCGAAGTCAAACTGAGTGATCCAGGATGATCGCTGATGATCGATGAAATCTCCAATTCCGGGGGTTTCAGAATGTCGTACAACCCGCATTGATAGTGTGTCCTGCTGGGCCCGCCACACGGTCAGGTATTGGATTTCGCCAACATAACCTGCCGCGCTGATTAGACTCACAATGTAATTGTCGCACTTGCCATAAGGTAGATCTGTTAATGAGAAAGTAGCAGGCACCTTTTGTTGGAGCAAATGCTCGATGGTTTTGAGTGCATAACTGTTGTGATTGCTTGTAATTTGTTCGGCGGTGAAAGCCTTGGTCGCAACTAACATGATGCCGCACAGTGTTGCGACAATACTCAACATGAACAGAGATCTAACTGTGTGCATGGGACGCGGGTATTTTGAGCCGGTTAAGCATTGGGGTGGTACAATTTGCGAACAAAATGGCAAAGGCAATGCCATCGGGGAAAGCGCCAAAGGCTCTAATAACGTAGATAGTCACACCGACAATGACGCCGAATATGATTTGATCACGTGGTGAGTTTGGGTGGGTTACTGGGTCGGTAGCAATGAAGAAAGCTGCCGCAATTAAACCGCCGTTGATCCAATGAAACCATGCCGATCCGTGGCCAAATGAAGA
>JAADHW010000238.1 GCA_013151695.1 Gammaproteobacteria bacterium | reverse complement strand
GGTGTACATGCACCAGAAACAGCTATTAAGCCAGAGGCTTATTTTGATGCCTTGGCACCCTTATGTACCAGAGTCGATGGTATAGGCCCTAACAGCTTTTCCTCCGCCAAAGATCTAATCTGGTTAACCAGTTCAAGCGCCTAGTTCTCAGCTAAAACTCTACCTTGCTTTCCGACACAATTCGTGAGCGCTCGATCGGCTCCTATGCGTATAGAAAGACCTACAGGACGCACACATTTCTCTTAAGCGACCGCATTGGCTTTTTAGCAAGGCACTCAGCCATAAACAGACGGGGACATCGATAGTTCTTCAAGCTTCCCCAGAAACCTATTCCACAACGCCCGGGTATTCTCATTAAACGTCTTCGACTGACGTCGAGACTTAAGGTGATTGTCGCCCGACCCGTTCCAAGTATAACGACGGCTCATAGTCAGGTTGACGGTCGTTTTGCCTTCGATTTCACGCATTGAAGTCACCGCGACACCAGTAGACAGCTCCCCTTCCATCGAGGAAGGTAGATTTACGATAACCAGAAGCTCATTGGCGATGGCTTTCGTAACTTGCATGAAAAAATCCTGACCTTCGTAAAGCCTTAGCACCTGCCCTTCTAGTTCACCTTGGCCAGAAATAGGTTCCATCTCGAATTCGTACATCCAAGAGCCAAAGTTAACGAGATTCGCCCAAACCGTCTCGACTGGGGCATTGATCTCAATGGAATAGTGAGAAACATAGTTATAAGAGTTGCCGTCTGGTTCCTCTGTTAATGTTTCAGAGGCAACTATAAAGCTTGAATCTAGTAACAAGAGCGTAAGCAGAAGTATTTTCAAAGTAAGTACCCGCAGATATATTCAGACAGGTTCACCTATACAACCCACCTCGTCAACGATGGCTGCTATGTGGAATAAGAAATTCGATTCCGCCCACCAAGCCAAACTTATTAGTCTAGTGCGCAACCAGGCGAATTGGGATACTTTTCCTCGGCTTGAGCACGGGAACATAATCGAGCCTCAAGGAGCCATCGGTTTTTTGAATACGGTATCGCTCCAATAGTCTGGAAAAAAATACAAACACCTCCATTCGGGCAAAATGCATGCCTATGCAGGCGTGTGCACCTTTTCCAAAAGGCACCCATGCACACCGATGAACTTGATCCTCTGACCGTGTTGGCGAGAACCTCTCGGGGTCGAATCGATGCGTCTCTGAATAGATTGAGGATATATGGTGGACAAATCTAGGCACTAACGTAATAGATGTGTTTGGAAGTATCGTGAAACCTTGTATTTCAACTGTTTCCAACGTGCGTCTTGGGAGACTGGATAAAGGCGAGTACAGGCGAAGCGTTTCCTTAAACACCCAGTCTGTTTGAACACAACTTTGCATCGCGTCGAATATGTCTACCTCAGCATTTCTCATCGTCAGAAAGTTCAAGCCCTTCCATACACAACTAAGAAAACACATCATTCCCGGGGCGCACTCTTCTTTGCATAATCCTAGATCGAAAAAATTGATCAATCTGCACTCGCGCACGATGGCCCTGCCACTTTGGCGTACCCGGAAACTTGGGTAACAAGCTCACTATAGCGCCCAACACATCGAGAAAGTTCTTGTTAATGGTGGCGGCTTCGGTTCCTACGTTTGCGCCGATTATCGTCTGCGAGGCGATTCGGAGGGTCATTAGTTGAATATCTGCGCCAATAGTTGATGAACCCGACAACCACTTAGCCAACTGGTGATCTACTTCGGTTTTAACTATCGAGACATGCTGTCGCAAGCTGTCTGGTTTAAACGCAGGATTAATCGACCGGCGCAAAATCCTGTGAGCAGATCCATCCTGGAACAGGAGCCCGCGCTTTCCTAAAAGCGGGCTCAAGTCTAAGTACCCCCATTCATTCGAAAACATGTCGGCCTGGCTAACCAATACTTGTTCAGTTGCATCTGGCCCCAATAGAAGAACACTCTTGCGATTCAACGCAAAGTGCATGTAAAAGACGTTGCCATATTGTTCATGCAAAGTTTTCAGATACGGCAACGGGTCCGGCAACATCTTTAGAATATCCCCGACTATGGGGAAGCCTTTGGTTCCAGGTAAGCCTCTGAGGTCTTGATTAGGTTTCCGTTGCATATGGCACCACATAGTAAAGCAGAGTCGCGATCGTTCTGAAGTTCTTAGTTAAATATGGCTAATAGTCAGCGGTAATTTCTTTCGCAGCCTCCCAGAAAGACTTTTCCGCCAACTTTATCGCACCATCATTTGTGACAAAGGCTAGTACCGTTTTTGTTCGCGGCAAAAGTATTAAGAGCGTGTACCACAATCCGTTAGATCCGTTATGCCATATTACTCTGCCTCTTACCCACTCCTTTTCCTGAGACACCCACCCACACCCATAATCGTTTAGATAGGGTTGGTGTAAGAGATCCCACGTTGCATTCTTCAAAATCGTTTTATGCGAGTTGTTTGCAGACAGGTGAACCTGACCATACTTTAACAAGTCAGCCAAACTCATATGTAAGCGACCCGCAGGAGCCATCAAAGCGGGATTGTCTGCAACCCCCTTAAATGGATTGATTTTCTTCCGATAGCCAAAAATTACTCTATGTCCCATCGGCTGATCGTCTTCATGTAGTCCTTTTGGCGCACCAAAGCCTGCATTATCTAAACCCATAGGCTCAACTACTCGCTGCATTACGAGATCCTGAAATGGTTGCCCTGTTGTTATTTCCGCTATGTAGCCCAAGACGGTATAACCTAGGTTCGAATATTGAAAACTCGTCCCGCATTTATTTTTTGCAGGTTTTGAAAGCGCTTTAGCGATTAGGACTTGTCGAATCAGCGTTAGCCTGTGGGGATCTTCTTCTTGAATTCTCAAGACATGGAGTGGGAAATTTCCAGGCAGCCCGCTCGTTGAGGTGAGTAAATGATAAAGTGTACATTCTTGCCATGACTCATGAATATTGAGATGAGGTAATAGTTCGGGGATTGGACAATCTAAGTTTGGAAAGTCGTCTTCAAAAAGAGAGGCAACTAAGATAGCTGTGAGCGATTTCCCAACAGAGCCAATATGCCAATGATCGTCAAGGCAGACAGGAACCGATCCATTTCGACGCCGGGTGCCTACTACAGCTATTTCCGGCTGTTCGTTGCCGTTCACTACCCCAACTCCGACTGCAGTAAGCCCGGTCTGCTCTCGAAGTTTTTTCGCAATCAAATCAACGTTAATTGGCATTCCTCACTATCTGATCCGAATGAAGCATACCAAATTGAACTGGTACCTCGCATACCCAAGCACCTTGCGATCCATACACGCCACAACACACTTAATTTTGACAAGTGTATCGACATCCCGAGCATAGTGAGAACGTGTCATGAAAGGGTTAGCCTGGCCAGTTGAGTATAGGGGGATGGGCAAAATATTATACTATATTATAATATTACGCTTCGATGATCCTATAACATTGCCTATAAAAGGGCACAGATGTGAGCAACATTTCAATCTCAATTCGACAGTCTGGCGGCGCTAACATCGTGAGCCTTCCTAACGCCGTCGTGCAGACCTTAGGTTTTCAAAATTGGACCTTACCTTGGACGACAATCGCATCATCCTTACACCCTCTGAGGAAGTGATGACACTGGAACAGTTACTGGCAGAAAGTACAAAAAACGATTTCACAATTACCGAAGAAGATCGAGAGTCGGTTGACGTCACGTCGGTTGGCAAAGAAATTTAGTGTACGTTCCGAAGCGGGGCGACATTGTTTGGCTCAACTTTGATCCCAGTGCCGGGCGGGAGATTACGAAAATCGTTTTGTGGAGTTCATTGAACACGCACCTGAAACGATCACTAAACAAGTCAGTCACATTGCTCGAATAATTGTTCACTAAGTCATACTACCAAGAGGGAAATCTCATAGAATATATTACTGTGTCCATAGGTGTATTTAGGATTTCAGGATTGGTGATGAAATGAATATTGGCGACCTCTTGGAATTTACCTACACCGGCAATCTACTCGGTGAATATGCCACCGTTCTGCTCCTTCAAGTGCTGCTATATCTGCTCGCAACATGTTTGGTTGCTATGTTTTACAAGGTATTCTCTTTGGCTGGTATCGGAAGGAAAATCGAGTTACGGCCAACCTATCCCAACCAGATTCGTAATGAAATTTTCGGCTCACTGGGCACGTGTGGACTGATCGCATTATATTTTTATGGTGCGTTCGCATTCGTAGACAACGTATATCCAGACGATTGGATGTCATTGTTGTTTGAGGTCCTTGCGTTCATCATCATCTATGACTTCTATATGTACATTACCCACAGGGTCCTACACACGCATTGGCTGAGAAAATTTCATTCCATGCATCACAAAGCCATTAGTACAACCCCTTGGTCAGGCATACACATGCATCCCATCGAAGCGCTAATAAATTACTTTCCATTCCTAGTGTTCGCATCTCTCACACCAGTTTCGCTTGCTGCTTTGGTGGGTGTACATGCTTACTTGATATTCGGAATCGCAAATGGCCATAGTAATTACAGCTTAACGACCCTTTCTCGAACTCCGTTTCTACTGCGTGAGTTGATAATTTTTCACCAAAAGCACCATAGCGACGGACGGAAGAACTTCGGGTATTTGTATACCCACTGGGACTGGGTATTTGGAACCCGGCACGGATGACCCGCGGCAGTTGAACCTAACGTTATTTTTTCGCGACGCGCAAGCTATGCTAAAGATTTGCTATCAACCCAAGCAGCTCCTAGCCTTTCGCGCGACGCGAGATCAACGGCGCCAAGTCACCGAGTACATCATGAACCTGTAAATTGCTTGGCATATGAGCGAACGATACGCACAACCATTCCGGGTCGTCTGTTATCGAGATCTCGCAACCCAACGGAAACGCGGCCGCTTCCCCTACCAGAGATTGTAAGCCTTGGGTGCTTGTTTCTCCGGTCTCGGAAGTGTCGATGCGTTTGGCGTTCCGTCGCTACTCGTCAATCCACAGTCGGGACGCCCCCCAAATCACGAACGCGATAACGGATTCAACGTTGTTATCGGTGAATGAGCGTGATACGAAGGCCTTCACAACCATATCGGAAAGGTCCCATTCGATGGGGCTCTGCGTGCTACTTGAACCCCTCTATCGCAGTGTGTACCCACACATAAAGTAACTTGCTTTTCTTCTAATGTGTTTTTCATGAGCTGCCCCTAACGAATTGCGCTCATCAACCCTTTTCGTAGGACAAAACACAACTAACAATCTCAAATTTCCCTAGACACTGCCCTGTGCACCGGTAAAATTCTCTGTGCTGAGTTGTAGATCAGAAAATTATTATAAAAGACAACCAGCAAAATATAACCATTGGAGAGTTATCTATGACCTTAACTTATCGCGCCACCGCGAGCATTGCGTTTGCATTGCTTGTGTTCGTGGCATTTGCGTTAGGCATCCCTTCCAAAGCACAAGCTATGGAACAAACTGACCACGACATCATCGAAGAGGTTGTCACCATCGGTACGCGTGGCAAACCCCGTTCTGTAAGAGATTCAATAGCACCAGTTGATGTCATCTCTGGAGATGACTTTATCAATCAAGGTGGCGTTGATACCAGCAACCTACTACGTAACCTTGTACCTTCATTTAATGTAAACGACCAGCCTATTAGTGATGCAGCTACGCTAGTTCGCCCGGCGAACCTACGCGGACTAGCACCCGACCACACGTTGGTGTTGGTTAACGGCCAACGCCGCCACCGAGCAGCGGTCATCACTTGGTTGGGCAACGGAATGTCCGACGGCTCCCAAGGCCCTGACATTGCGGCAATACCTTCATTGGCATTGCGCAGCATTGAAGTGCTAAGAGACGGTGCCGCTGCACAGTACGGATCTGACGCTATCGCAGGTGTGATTAACTTCAACCTCAAGAATTCTAATTCTGACGGGTCATTTGAAGTCAAATACGGCCAATTTTCAGAAGGCGACGGCGATCAAATTTCTTTTGCGGTTAACAAAGGTTTTGCCATTGGCGACACCGGGTTCATCAACCTCACCGCCGAATGGGCAGAAGTGGATGCTACTGATCGCTCTGTGCAGCGCACAGATGCAGCAGCATTAATCGCTGNNNACGTCGGTGTACAAAACCCAGCGCAAGTTTGGGGTCAACCCGAAGTAGACGGCGACTACAAACTATGGGCCAACTTTGGCGCAGATCTCACCGACAATGTTGAACTGTTTGGTACCGCCAACTACAACAACAAAGACGTGTTAGGTGGGTTCTACTATCGCAACCCAACCAACCGCAGCGCTGTTTACAGCGGCGACAGCGGTGCATCGTTGTTAATTGGTGACCTCACTCCAGGTCCACTTGGACAAGATAACTCTGCTTTCCCGGTACTTTCTGCCGGTGACGGTGTTGCGTGCCCTGCAGTATCAATCACAGGCTTAGTTCCTGACCCAGCCGCCTTTGCCGCTGTTTCTGCTGACCCCAACTGTTTTAGTTTTCAGGAACTCATTACCGGTGGTTTTACTCCAAACTTTGGCGGTGAAATTACTGACTCTTCATTCCTCATCGGGCTACGTGGCGAATTGGATTCAGGTTTAGGTTGGAGCGTCAGCACTTACTGGGGCAACAATGAAGCCGACTTTGTGATTAACAACACAGTTAACGCAAGCCTTGGACCCATGACACCACGCGACTTCGACCCAGGCTCATACGAGCAAAAAGACTTCAATATCAACGCTGACTTCACTTATCAGTTGTCAGACGAGGTTAATGTTGGCTTTGGTGCTGAATATCGAACGGAAGAATTCTCCATTGGCGCAGGCCAGGCAGAGTCGTTTATTGACGGCGGCTTGGGTTCCCAGGGTTTCAGTACTTCTACCAATGGTTTTCCGGGTTTCTCACCCGCAATATCTGGTAGTTGGGAGCGTAAGAACTACGCTGCCTATGTGGATGTCGAATGGTATGCCACCGAAGCTTTACTGTTAGGCGGCGCGGTGCGCTTCGAAGACTTTGATGACTTTGGTACCACCACCAACTTTAAGTTTGGTGCAAATCTTGCCATCACGGAAAACTTTGGTCTACGCGCAACTGTCAGCACAGGCTTTAAAGCACCCACACCAGGGCAGTCTAATGCGTCTAATATCTCTACGCAGATAGTTGGCGGCATTTTAACCAATCAAGGTGTGATTCCACCTAGCAGCCCAGCAGCACTATTACGTGGCGGCAGCGTTCTAGATCCTGAAGAATCTACCAACTTCACCTTCGGCGCATACTTTAGCGCAGGCCCCTTCGACGTCACCATTGACTACTTTGATATTGACGTAGACGATCGCTTGCGCTTGTCTAGTGCCTTCACCC
>JAADHW010000244.1 GCA_013151695.1 Gammaproteobacteria bacterium | reverse complement strand
CTAGAGGTCCTGCGCCGAGTTTGGGTCAGCACACCCAAAGTATCTTGAGCGAAACTGGATTGAGCGAAACAGATATTGAAAACATGAAGAACGAGGGTATTGTCGCAGGAAACTAATTAGGACAAAACAAACGCACATCAACCCCATACCCAAATAAGCACTAACAATTGCTAACAAAGAGGTCGATCCATGAAAAACATTGTTATCGTAGATTGCATACGAACTGGGCTTGCCAAAGCCCATCGGGGAACATTCAACTTAACCCGCTCAGATGATCTAGTTGCACATTGTATCGACGCTTTGTTGGCCCGAAACCCTAAGCTAGACCCTGGCGCCGTTGAAGACGTAATTCTGGGCTGCGGCCGTCAAGTGGGTGAACAATCGGCCAACGTGGCCCGCCATGCTGTGGCATTGTCGCAGCTACCCATCACCGTGCCAGCAACTACTATTAGTCGCGCATGCTCATCTGGTCTCAATTCGATTGCATTTGCCGCTGGTCAGATCAATTCCAATTGTGCCGAAATTATAATCGCCGGAGGGGTCGAATCTATTACCGGTTTAAGTCGCGGCAACCCGGGTGAACACCAAGAAAATGCTCGCTTGATGGAAGAAATACCCGACATTTTTATGGCTATGGGTAAAACAGCCGAGGTGGTTGCTCGGCGCTATCAAGTGACTCGAGAAGCACAGGACGAATACGCATTGCAAAGCCAACAACGATATGCCGAAGCTCAATCATCAGGCTTTATCAACGAAGAAATTGCACCTATGCAAGTGCAGTGGCAAAAAGTAGTCAACAAAGAGACTAAAGAAACAGAAATCATCACTGGTATTGTCGACCGTGATGAATGTAATCGAGCAGACACCACCCTAGAAAAACTAGCATCTTTAAAGGCGGCATTCGAAGACGGTGGCTCGGTTACTGCGGGCAATGCTTCACAGCTTTCAGACGGTGCAGCTATGGCCCTAATAATGACCGAGAAAAAGGCAGAGCAGCTGGGTCTTACACCCATGGGATACTTCCGCGGGTTCACGGTAGCTGGCTGCGAGCCCGATGAGATGGGTATAGGGCCGGTGTTCGCCATTCCAAGATTGTTAGACTACACAGGGCTGACACTGGACGACATCGACCTAATAGAGCTTAATGAAGCGTTTGCCAGTCAGTGCCTTTATTGTCGAGATCACTTAGGTATTGATAATGATAGATACAATGTCAATGGTGGCTCAATTGCGGTTGGTCATCCGTTTGGTATGACCGGTGCACGCTTAACCGGTTCGTTGTTGCGTGAATTGAAACGTCGCAATCAGAAATACGGTATCGTCTCTATGTGCATCGGCAAAGGAATGGGAGCAGCAGGACTGTTCGAAGCAATCTAGAAATTACGTTTAAGGTGGAATTGTGAAGCAGCGAAACGATCGTCGGCAGTTCTTAAAATCAAGCGCCATCTTAGGCGGCGCAAGTGCAGTGGGGGTGCGCACACCACCCAGCCATGCTCAAACCTGGTTAAATCAAGGTGTACAGAAGTACCGAACGCTAGGCCGCACCAATTTAAAGGTATCTGATATTTCTTTCGGCTCTAGCCGGCTGCGTAGTGGTGAAGAAAATCTAGTCCACCATGCGATTGACCTTGGTATCAACTACTTCGACACGGCAGAAAGTTATACCGCAGGCCAATCGGAAACTGTTATTGGCCGTGCTATTAAGGGCCAACGAACGCAGCTTTATTTGGTGTCAAAAACAATCATCCGGGCGACAACTTCGGCTGACGCCATGATGCGCGACCTCGAAGGATCGCTACGGCGATTGCAGACAGATTACATCGACGTGTACATGAACCACGCGGTGAACAACATCGAGGTAGTGAGCAACCCTGAGTGGCAGATCTTTAACGACAAAGCCAAAGCACAAGGTAAAATTCGATTCACCGGCGTCTCTGGACACGCTGGCAACCTAATCAACTGCTTAGATTACGTCCTAGATCATGACCTTGTTGATGTTATGTTAGTGGCATACAATTTTGGTCAGGACCCCAAATTTTACGAAGGGTTAACCCGCGGGTTCGACAGAATCGCAACTCAACCCGACCTGCCCCGAATAATCACCAAAGCCAAAACCAAAAACGTTGGGATCGTGGCAATGAAAACCTTAATGGGTGCCCGGTTAAACGATATGCGCAGCTATGAAAACTCTGGTGCTACTTTTGCCCAAGCAGCATTTAGCTGGGTATTGTCGAATGCAAACGTCGATTCGTTGGTCATCTCGATGACAAGCAAACAACAGATTGACGAATACTTAGGTGCCAGCGGATCAACACATGTCAGCGTTAGTGCACGCAGCTTACTGGATCAATACGCACTCCTGAACGGTGCCAACTATTGTAAACATGCCTGCAATTTGTGTGAAGGTTCATGCCCGTATGGCGTACCCATATCTGACGTATTGCGTACGCGTATGTATGCAACAGACTACCAAGACGTCGACTTCGCTCGCAGTGAATATGCACTGCTTGAGACGAACGCAAACGCCTGCCTGAATTGTTCAGGGGAACCCTGCCAAAACGCCTGCCCCAATGGGCTAACAATTAGCGAGCTTTGCGCACCAACACATCGTATGCTTGCTTAAAATATGTGAGTGAAGTACGTGTCCGTAGAGGATGTTCTAGAAAAATATAAGGCCGGCGAGGTAGATCTAACCGAGGCTATCGCGAAGATCCAAAGCAACTACTTCGAGGATCTCGGCCACACCGTAGTTGATCACAACCGCGAGCAACGCACTGGTTCCGGAGAAGTGGTATTCGGCTCGGGCAAGACAGCGGAACAAATTTCAGACATTATCAGCGCAATGTTAGACCACGGTAGCAATGTTCTTGTGACCAGAATTGAAGCCGACAAATATAAGGCGCTAACAGGCTTACCCACATTCTCCACTTATGACCCAGCCACCGCTATGTTGAGTTGCGTTCAAACTAAAGTTTCTCAACCCCAAACCTCAATTGCAGTCGTCTCAGCCGGCACCTCTGACATGAAAGTGGCAGAAGAAGCTGCCATTACTGCTGAATTTTTCGGCAACCGAGTGTTACGTGTATACGATGTTGGCGTCGCTGGCCTGCACCGATTGTTAGCAAGACTCGATGAGCTTCGTCAAGCGCGCGTACTGATTGTCGTGGCTGGCATGGAAGGCGCTTTACCCAGCGTGGTCGGCGGATTGGTAGACAAGCCCGTTATCGCGGTGCCCACCAGTGTAGGGTACGGGGCTGCCTTTGACGGCATGGCAGCTTTGTTAGGCATGTTAACCAGCTGTGCTTCTGGTATTAGTGTGGTCAATATCGACAATGGATTTGGTGCTGGGTTTCTGGCGAATTCGATCAATCGTTTGTAAGATGACAGCATGCAAGGTTTAGACGACAAGTATCAAGGGCTGAAGGACAATCTACGACAATACAATAGCGCTATTGTCGCTTTTTCTGGCGGTATCGACAGCTCCTTAGTCGCCTATGTGGCTGGAGAAATTCTCGGCAAGAAAGCGCTGGCGGTGACTTCTGCTTCAGCCAGTTTGAAACGAGCAGATTTGGAATTGGCAGAAAAACTAGCCATAGACTGGGGTATTTCACACAAGGTCATTGTCACAGATGAGTTGTCAAAACCTGAGTATCGGCAAAACCCCTCCAACCGTTGCTTCCATTGCAAAACTTCTCTTTATACCTACCTAGACGAAATGGCAAAATCCGAAGCGGTGGAAATTGTACTTAATGGCACTAACTTGGACGACTTAGGCGATCATCGGCCGGGTCTGATCGCCGCAGAAAATTTTGAAGTACGCTCTCCCCTAGTGGAATCTGGGTTTCACAAGCAAGACATTCGAGCTTTGGCTCATAAACTAGGGTTGGAGAATGCTGACAAACCCCAAGCCGCCTGCCTGTCTAGCCGGTTTCCGTATGGCACTCACATTACCCTAGAATTACTGGGTCAAGTTGAAGCCGCCGAAGCGGTATTAGAAGATCTTGGCTTTAGCGAATATCGTGTACGGCATCACAACGAAGTGGCAAGGCTTGAAATCGGCCCCCAACAATTTGCATTAGCTCTAGAAAAGTGTGGCGAACTACAACGCCGTATTCAAGCTACGGGTTATCATTATGTCGCCTTAGACCTTGCAGGTTTTCGCTCGGGCTCTCTCAACGAAACCCTCACAGCACAGCAAAAGACTCAAAAAATCGCCGTAGTACATGTGCATACGCCTTAAATTTGCCCCTTCTACGCACTCTTTTGCTTGAGATCACTCTTTTGCTTTAGATAAAGAGCCAACTGACGGTCATGTCGGCTTGTGGCTGACAAGGAACCCGGACGAACGTAGGGTGCCCATCTAGGCTCCCGTGCCGCTTTAACTTCATCCCCCATAATTGTCACCCGTTGGATGATTCGTTCACCGCTAAAGTCATTGAGAACAAAGTGTTGGGTACAACGATTGTCCCACATGGCAACGGTTCCCGGCGTCCAGCTATAGCGGACGGTGAAACGCGGGTTTTTAACCCATGAGGTTAAGTAGTTAAGTAAGGCATCACTTTCCGTGGCATTTAATTCAACAATACGCCGCGTAAAGTGCTCGTTGACGTACAAAGCTTTTGCACCTGTTTCAGGATGTACTCGCACCACCGGATGTATGGTCATCTTATCCGGTCGGTTGTGGGGTAAGGCATCATGCAATGCGCTCAAAGATTGACACATCTCTTGCATGGGTTCTGACAGCTCATCATAGGCCTGCGCAAGACTACACCACATCGTATCACCGCCCACCTCCGGACACTTCACCATATGTAGGACCGACATAATGGACGGCGATGGATCAAAGGTGATGTCCGTATGCCATTCATCAGCCACCCCGCCATGGGTGGCGGCCAGTTCAAAAATACCTGGGTAATCAGTAAACGGATTCTTTAAATTCGGATGATCTTCTATTTGGCCAAAATGCTCGCCTAAACTCACATGCTGCTCCTGGGAAATACTCTGGCCAGGAAAGAACAACACCTTATGCTCAAGCAACAAAGACTTAATCTTGCTGATGTCATCGTCGTTCGGCGAACTTAGATTCGGACCCTGTATTTCTGCACCCAAAGAACCTGCGAGTTGCTTTATTTGCCAAGACACTTTCATTTCTCCCAATTATGCGCCCGCTAAAATTACTTCATCAGACACGTCTTTAACGAACAGCGGTTCGATCCCCAATAACTTTGCATCAGCCGCCATATCATTGCTACTCGGCATATTTACTGGTTCGTTTGCAGCTGCAAAAATTCCATCCAATATCGTCGCATTGCTGGTGGAATTCAAGAACAACCCAGGACGAGCCAAAACAAAATCTACCGATCTCTTTAGAGGCTCGCCAGCGGTTATTGGTTTATACCAGCTGTAGCGTTTTTCCCGATCGTCATCGCGCCAACGACGCAGAGCATTCGACTTTATCGTCTGCATGGCTACCTGTCGCGTCTGACAAAGATCATACAACGCGTCAAATTCTGCAGCATATTGAGGGTTTTGCATCATCGAAAAATTATACGGTACCAGGACTGAATCAAAATCAAATGCCTCTAGACTTTGGATGTGCATACTCGGGCAATAGGTCCCATGGCCGGTGACACCAATAAACCGAACCAATCCCTGTTCTCGTGCCTCAACTAAGCCTTCCAGAGCACCACCGGGGCCCATGGCCACTTCCCACTCAGCTTGGTTGGTAAGGTTATGCATTTGAATCAGATCGACTTGGTCTACTTGCAGACGCTCTAAAGATCTGGTTAGTTGTGCAAGAGCCTGATCCTTGGTGCGCAAACCTGTTTTGGTGGCTAGAAAATAATCTGTCCGTCGAGTGGCCAAGAAAGGTGCTAATCGCAGTTCGGCATCGCCATAACTAGCCGCCACATCAATGTGATTTACACCGACCCTTGCCAATTTGGCTAAAGTTGCGTCAGCACGATCTTGTTTCATGGCACCAAGTGATGCGCCGCCAAAAATAATCCTAGAACTATTGTGGCCGGTTCGACCAAAAGGAATTTTCTCGATCATAGGCGCCTCCTCAGAGTGAAAACCAGCGTATCTCAGTTCAGCCGAGATAACACCTCGCGTTTAAGTACGTTTTATCAATACCCAAGCTGCGCTAACATGATTGATCGTAAAAGAGGGGGTTCAATTTGACGAATCTCGTGTGTTGGAATTGTGGTAATAATCTGGAAGATGTCCTTGTTCCCATCGCTCG
>JAADHW010000011.1 GCA_013151695.1 Gammaproteobacteria bacterium | reverse complement strand
AGTATCCGCACGGTTGAAAACCATCTACGGTCGATATATGCCAAAGCTGGGGTCAAGAACAGAACCAGTCTTGCTTACAAGCTGGCACCTCTTCACATAAAATAAGCCCGTCACATGAAGTAAACCTGTCACACCACAAAGTAAACCCTCGACTATCAATATTCCATGGAATATTATGTGTATATCTTACGCAGGAGAAAAGCCATAAATGAAAACATCACGCACAAAAGAGGAAGACATACTCCTTTGGTGTGGTGTTGTATCACAGCTTGTCCGCACGCGCTCAAACCAGATCCTACGCAGTGAACCTCTTGCGTACCCACTCTTCGTTTTATTACGTCATTTCTGTCACAACCCCAAGCAAGCTTGGACAATTACCGAACTAACAAGGGCGTTTGAAACCAAACAGCCCGGGATGACAAAAAAAGTGCAACGACTTAGCGAACTAGGTTATATAGATATGGCCGAAGACGAGCAAGATGCTCGTAAGAAGTGGTATCGAGTAAACCCACAGGGCTTGCGAGTTAAGCAACAGATGGTCCAACTTCTCAGACATGATCAAGCCATCACATTCAAAGATTGGTCGGATAAAGACAAAGACAGACTGCATCGCTATTTATTTCAGCTTAAATCCCATCTCGATGAAAATCGAGATGGCTTGGTATTGCCGAAACCGTCGTCGTCGCTGACACGATAAAAATAGTTGATACATTCCTTGGAATATTATATCATTCCAAGGAATGTACTACAGACCCAGTCATCGAGAAAGCCGTGAATAAACCCGCTCTAGTCACAATCCTTATCCTTACCCTAGGCGCCTGTACCGGCCCGTTGGGTCCAATATCGGGAGGCCATCTAGCAGGCGCATCGACTCCACCGCCCCCAGATTGGAGCTTTGTTAATGCGGTCGAAGTGATACAGCTAGAGACTCTACCGGCATCCAAACCTCACTCGGTCAACGTGTGGGCCGGCTCGGTTGACGGCAAGCTCTACATTCCCACCTCACTC
Organism: Gammaproteobacteria bacterium; assembly: GCA_013151695.1. Taxonomy (GTDB): domain Bacteria; phylum Pseudomonadota; class Gammaproteobacteria; order Pseudomonadales; family Azotimanducaceae; genus UBA4421. The sequence goes on along the minus strand of JAADHW010000011.1, from coordinate 5,241 downwards.
ATACGCGGCTCAAGCGATCCGATTGAAAGAGACTGGGTCAAAAATGTCATTGCGAACCCGCAGGTACGTATTCGAATTAACGGGAAGGTTTACGCGCTGCGGGCCGAGCGAGTAGAGGATGCTGCCACTATTGATATCGTGCGCACTTCATTACAACTAAAGTATGAGCTTGATGTAGATGATCATTTTAAGGCGGGTTGGATTTTTCGACTCGTTTGATGATCGGCCTGTCTTGAAATCATTCGAGAATAGTAAACAACTCTCTCAGGCAGACAGCATCTAATGCTCAGTCGTTTTGGGAGAACTTGTCGAAAAGTTCGCCTGCATGGGCCAAATCTTTTTGAAGATAGAATCCCTCCCAATCTTGGATTTGAACTTATTGCCTAGGGTCTATGTCGTTGTCTCGCGATGGGAAAGAATGAAGTCAGCCAGCTGTGCAGCCACCTGGTTACCCTTCGCCACATAGTACCAGACACCTGCGATAACCAGCCCGGTAAGTAGTAGTGTAACTAGACCGAAAAACAATAATATAGTTTTAAACATTGGCAATAACTCGTTGGCGATCTGGCAAGCTGGATCCACTAACGCTCAAAAATATACATCATATTGTCAAAATCTATGCTCCAGGACGAATATTTACCCAAGAATCCGTGTGAGATTAATGCGTCCTGGATGTAACCGAATTGCCAGTAGGTGGTTGGAATTCGTGCGCCGTATTCACCGACCACATCACTCTGCACCAACGGACCGAGTCCGATGGACTCAACTATGAAACGACCGGAGGCCCATGCACCACCAGCACCGCCTGATGACTCGACATTCAACGTTGTCACGGGTTCCGGAATGCCAAGATAATTCAGCGTTTGAATGGGTGCAGAGAAACCGGGGAAAGCGATGCTGGCATCTTGTGAGCCCAGCCCGGAATCAACAAAGAAGGTCAGACCCGTTTTGCCATTGAGGCTGCCTCGCGCCATCATAAGGTGTGATAGGTCTAGTACAAAAGGTATCGTCACGGTATTTTCCACATCGAGAACTGCTTTGAGCTTGCGAACGCTTTCCGGTGTACGCTCGCGCAATACGATCCGTTCGTTTTCATAGTCAAGCGTACCGACAAATTGCCGCATCATGGCGGTGCCGATAATACCGCCAAGCACAATCCCCGAACTGCCGAGGTGATCCGAGAACTGCTTAATCGGTAGGATATTGATAGGGATATTCTTCATTGTCACCTCCCCAATACTGAGTGACTCAGCCCAACCGAAACCGATCTCACCTGGCTTTCCACCACCGAACCCATCGGCCATGATGTTTACAACTTCTTCGATCCCGAGAGCGGCCGCCACTTCGTTATCCAGAATTAGCGAATCAGCACCGGTGTCAAACGCCACAGCCATCGGCACGCCATTCACCTCAACCATAAATACAGGCAAAGGGTCAGGTACGAGAAATGGCATACTGGCCACTCTGTCTTCGTTGGCCCACTCGATCTGGTAGGGAAGCTTTGCGGACGCTTTGATAGCTTCAACATTCGGCAACTGCACGCCGGATGGAAATTCCATGGCGCGGATCTTGTCATATTTATTTTGCTGATAATAAGCAAACATCAGGCCGACCATCTCCAATACACGCTCGTTCGGGTCGCCTGCCTTGGTATCTAGAATTCTCTGAAAGAGATCTTCCGCAATCTCATATTTGCCGACTAGATAAGCAAGCCTCGCGGCTAGGGTTAAAGCTTCATTGGTTGCGTCGGGTGCCTCGACTATCGGCTGTGCGACTTTCCGGGCCTCCCAAAAGTCACCGCTCTGAAAGAGCAAGTTAGTGTATTCATACCTTACATCCACGTTGTCGCGGCTGTTTAGAAAGTCCTCTTTGACCTTGCCCATTTCGGCAAGAATGTCGGGGCGTGTTTTTTCAGCTGCCAAAGCAGGAAAAAACGCTAGATTCGCCAACGCTAATGCTGCACGCAATTTTGCAAAAGGTTTCATTTAATTCTCTTCTCCTTTTTCACGATGGGCATTCACGATACGCACCGGATGTGCCGGTTCGACTTCCAGATCGCTGGGATAAAGTGAAAGGTTGAGGTGATAGGGGGTACTGGTGTCACTGTCAGCGGATTGAAATTCCGCCACGAGTTTTGCAAGTTGGTCAGCGAAGTGACCAATATCCTTTGCAGAAATACGCGCGTGTGCCAACAGGGCGGACACGCTACCTGGATTTTTGTCCGGTAAATTGGCCAATGCTGCCGACAAGTCAGACCGCAACATGGTAAGCGCAGCCTTGTGGGCAGAGTTAACATCGGCATCTGGCGCAACATCGAATGTTTTTGCAATCGAGGCGTAATATTTCTCCAGATTTCGGCCGGTATCGCGTTTCTCAACCAGTCTGATCAGACCTGATTGCTCCAATATCCGCATGTGGCGTGTAAGATTTGCTGGGTGCACATTCATCTGCGCGCCGATTTGGGAGACGGTCGCCGGGCGTTCACTCAACGCCCTGAGAATATCCATGCGTGTGCGGTGTAAATAGGCTGCAATCTCAATATCAGTTGTCAGGGTATGATGTGTCATTACTTATAATTAGCAAAAACGCTAACATTAGTCAAATCGCTATAAGCTAACCTGTTTTTACGTAGATTTCTTGTTAGACGGAGTGGGTGAGTACTTGGGTGCTACTTAGCAAGGAGATCAGTTTTTCATCTCTATTACGCAGATGATCGATCCAGACAGAGGTGTCGACCAGAATATCTGGTACTAGCTTTATCGACGGTGTGCGGATTTTAGTTTAGGTTCTGATGCACCGAGCTTTGCAAGGCGACGCGAGCTTTCTCACTCAACTAAAGCCCTGAGTCCCTCACGCAAAAGTGCAGCCCTCTCGGTGAGACCCGTAATACGCTGAGCCTCTGACAATAAATGGTCATCGATGTGAACGGTTGTTCTCATCATTTCCCCTTAAAAATTTAACTCGCACACGGCCCACCATTTTAGGCTCTAACTTATTAGTTCCTTACGAGCGCCAGAGCGTGATGCTTGATGTGTTCTTCAATAAAGCTGGCAATAAAAAAATAACTGTGGTCATAACCTTCCTGCATTCGTAGCTCTAGTGGCTGCCCTGCCTCTTCGCAGACTTTCTTCAATAACCAGGGCTTGAGCTGCTCCTCCATAAAATCATCTGAATTACCTTGATCAACTAGAATTGGCAATCGTTCAGGTGCCGTTTTAATGAGTTCGCAGGCATCATATTCACGCCAGGCCTCGCGATTATCGCCGATATAGTTCGCCAAAGCTTTTTCACCCCAGGGACAGTTCATCGGCGAGCAAATCGGCGAGAACGCAGATACAGACTTGTATTTTCCAGGATTCTTCAAGGCAATTGTCAGCGCTCCGTGACCGCCCATGGAGTGTCCCATGATGGAGGAGTGTTCTACATCCACCGAGAAATTTTCAGCGATAAGACCGGGAAGTTCCGCGGTGATGTAATCGTACATCCGATAATGTCTTGCCCAAGGTTCTTGGGTAGCGTTGACATAAAAACCCGCTCCCAGGCCAAAGTCATAACTAGCCTCGGAGTCGTCGGGTACATCTTCCCCGCGTGGGCTAGTATCGGGTGCAATAATAGCCACCCCTTGTTCCGATGCATATTGCTGTGCCCCCGCTTTCTGTACAAAATTCTCATCCGTGCAGGTCAAACCCGATAACCAGTAAATAACCGGCACTTTTTCCGTTTGTGCGCGTGGTGGCAAGAAAATGGAGAAGTGCATGTCGCAGCCCAAAACTATGGATGCGTGTTTATAACGCAGCTGCTGGCCCCCAAAAGACTTGGTAGAGGCTACTTGTTCTAATGTCATAGAAATTATTCCTGATAAAGGACAACTGAGTGAATGCTTTTACCCTCATGCGTCAGATCAAAAGTAGTATGAATCTCATCCAGTGCCTTGGTGTAGGTAATGTCGATAATGGCATCAACAGTATTTTCAACACGCTTCAACCTTGACCTCAAAAGCCACCGCGCCAACACCGGTGTGGAATGCCACAGCCGACTTAGTAAACCTTATCAAAAGGCGTGAGAATAGTAACTATAACTGCCTTGTTGAGTCTTGCACCTCGCGTTGCAGGCAATGCCTCAATGTCGTGCCAGCGTCCGCTGTCTAAACCGGAAATTTTTACAATGTACGGACTAGATGTCGCATGTGCCTCTGTAGCGGCATGACCCCGAAGCTCAAGCTGATACGGCGCAATCGAGGATACTAACAACACGGCTGTTGTGTGACCCACCGCACAACGGACAACATCATAATCTGATTAAGCCCTCGCAACAGCAATTTAAATTAGCGGTCAGCAACATATGAATAAAGTCAGCGAAGTTGTCTGGAATAAAGATGACTATTGGCTTAATTACGTTCTACTTCCATATTAGAGGGGAGAGAACCTATTATGTTCGTGGCCAACAAAGAGGGCTTAGCCCTATGGGCTCCTTTGCAGGGAAATATTTTGTGACGGAACGTAACCATATCCAAAATAATCTGCTGTACAATTGAGTGGTGGTGAATCCTAGCCATTTACAAATAAGAGAACCGAGTATATGGCGCATGACCACCATCATGACGTAGATAGCATGAACGATCGCCGCTTGGGCTGGGCCATAGCCATCAATATGTTTTTGACTTTGGCTCAAGTTGTCGGTGGCATTATCTCTGGCAGTCTTGCTTTGATCGCTGACGCTTTACATAATTTTAGTGATGCGGCATCGTTACTAATTGCCTTGATCGCGAGGAAAATCGGTAGACAACCGGCGGATCATTTCAAAACTTTTGGTTACAAACGGGCTGAGGTGATCGCTGCATTGATCAATCTCGTCACGTTGGTACTTGTTGGGTTTTATTTAATTTATGAAGCGCTTTGGCGGGTTTTTGAGCCACAAATCATTGAGGGGTGGATGGTGGTGATTGTGGCTAGTATCGCTTTGGTGATCGACGTGGCTACCGCGCTTTTGACATACCGCATGTCTAAAAACAGTATGAATATCCGCGCTGCATTTTTGCATAATGTTTCCGATGCCCTGGCTTCTTTGGGGGTGATTATCGCAGGTAGTCTTATTATTCTTTATGACTGGTACTGGACAGATACTCTTCTCACATTACTAATTGCTGGTTATGTGCTCTATCAGGCTGCGACGCTGTTGCCTAAAACTATTCATATCCTCATGGAAGGGACGCCAGAAGATATTTCTATTAACGATGTGATT
>JAADHW010000045.1 GCA_013151695.1 Gammaproteobacteria bacterium | reverse complement strand
TGCAACATGCCCTCTCCCAGCTTCCCTACTCACTACTTGCTGGGGTAATCACAATAATACTATTGGTGACCGCGGGCTTCATACTGCCCTAACTGAAATTCCGGAGAGTTAAAAATGAATTCAAAGATAGCCTTAAATAATCCCGATGCGAAAGAGCTGTGGTCGATAGACAAAAACCACCATTTGCACAGTTATACCTTCCCGGATTCATTCAACTCAGAGGGCTGCAAGTATGTGTTGACCAAATCCGAGGGTGTATACCTTGAGGACAGCGAGGGTAATAGATACCTCGATGCCGTAGGTGGCATGTGGTGTACCAACATTGGTCTGGGTCGCAAGGAGATGGCTACTGCTGTGGCCGAACAAATTGAAAAGCTTACCTATGCCACAAGTTTTATTGATGTGACCTATGAACCCGTGGCAAAGCTGGCGGCTAAACTTGCCAAAATCGCGCCATCAAACATCAATCATGTTTTTTTCACAACATGCGGATCTACCGCAATAGATTCTGCTTATCGCATGATATTGTTTTATCAGAACGCCCGCGGTAAACGTCAGAAGAAACACATAATTTCTCTCAACGAGTCTTACCACGGCACAACCTACTTGGCCATGTCCATCGGCGGTAAGAAATCAGATCACGGACCCGATTTTGATCATATAACTGACACGATTCACCACATATCCTGTCCCAACTACTATCGTGCACCCGTGGGCATGGGTGAAGCTGAATATCTGGATTTCCTGGTAGATGAACTGGAAAATAAGATACTCGAAGTTGGCAGTGACAAAGTGGCAGCATTTTTTGCCGAACCCATTATGGGCTCAGGCGGTGTAGTCGTGCCACCAGCGGGTTATCATCGTCGCACCTGGGAGATCTGCAAAAAATACGATGTTCTCTACGTGGCTGACGAAGTTGTGACCTCGTTCGGTCGCGTGGGTCACTGGTTTTCTTCCGAAGACCTATTTAGCATTCAACCTGACATTATCACTACGGCAAAAGGCATTACCTCTGGCTACATTCCCCTGGGTGCCATGATGTACTCAGATGATATCCACAAAGTGATCAGCGAAGAGGGACATGGCAGGTGCTTTTCCGTTGGTTACACCTACTCTGGACACCCAGTGGCCTGTGCAGCAGCTCTCAAGAACATAGAGATAATAGAAAACGAAAATTTGTTTGATAATGTAAACAACGTTGGAACGTACTTCGAACAACGCATGAAGTCTGAGCTCGCTGATTTACCCCTTGTTGGTGATGTGCGCGGTATCAAACTGATGATGTGTGTTGAATTTGTCGCCAACAAAGAAACCAGGGAAGAATTTGCAGACGAGGTTGGTATTGGCAGTTTGGTGTCAAAGCAGGCAAGTGCGCGGGGCCTCTTTGTGAGACCCATAGGTCACTTGAACGTGATGTCGCCGTCACTCATCCTCACCAGGGAACAAGCGGATACAATTATCGACACTCTACGCGACAGTATAGTTGCTACGTATGAGCAACTGCTGGAAGACGGAATCGTGAAAAGCTAGCGAGCCTCTGATCAATTATCGTAGACTCAGCGTGACCGGCTGGGTTTCTAGCAAGGCGAAAATCTCGAGGACTTGCCCCCGAGTGGGATACCTTACGCTGGCTCTAGCCATTGAGAGAGACTGAAAATAATTGTTAGATATGTTGCCTACGATTATAATATTGAACCGGTGGAGTTGCAGGCGCCGTCAGATGTAATGCGGCCGAGTGCTGTATCTTCCAGGCAATTGACAAGCTTCAATTGCCGGGTTTGCCTGCTTCGATATCTCTATTAAGTCGATCATCCAGAGAATCTTCAAAATGATGATTTGCACCAAGCAGCGCAATAATATTTACCGAATCACCGAACACATCCTTCAAACATTCCACCATTGCTAACTCAAGTCTCTTGATCACTTTTTTGGTTTTGCATGTCGATTTAAGATGGACACCCCTACCATCCTTAGCTACCGTCGCACGTTTGACTAATTTTTTCTTTTCTAGACCGCTAATTAATGCAGCAACTGCTGGGCGACTCACAGCGGCCTGCTCTGCCAATGTAAACGGCCGCGTTACTTCATGGTGATCGATCCATGTTAGCGTCCTATACTGCTGTATAGAAAACCCTTCTCTCTCGCAAACTCTCTGGAGCAAACGAGAAATTCGAAGCAGTATACTTACCGCTTCCATCAGTTGCTTTTCTGTGTCATTCATTTAAAAATCACCATCCGATAGTATATATAGAACTTCCGAGTATAACTCGGACAGCGACCTCTGCCTCAAAAAAGTCCCAGGATGTGGCTCGCGCAAATTCCAACAGAGGAGGCTTCAGATTGAGTCGCTCCATCAATCCGGCGGCCATAAAACCCATTTGATGGGAATCGGGGGAAGAATCTTGCATCGAAGAGCTACCTCCATTTCGACCAGACTTAGTTTGAAATGCGTCTAAAACTGGTCAAAATTACCCCGCCGAAAACAGATAATATCTATTATAATTAATAGGTTATGAGTTTTTCAGAATCTACTAATTACACCTCAACAATATAAGTTAAGTGCAACTAACTTTGTCGCCGCTATCTACCAACAGGCAATTCCCGAAACGGGAGTTTTTTATCGACGCGAGGTTCACGGGGAAGCCCAAGCACACGTTCTGCAATAATGTCCCGCTGAATTTCATCGGTTCCTCCGGCAATCCGTGCGGCGGGAGAAAACAAGTAGCCCGCCTGCCATGCACTCTCGGCCATCCCCACATTAGAATCATCAATTGCTCCGGCGAGACCTTGTAGTTCAATCGCAAAAGCAGACATCTCTTGTCGCATGATGGCAGCACCAAGTTTCCCAATTGAGCCCTCTGCACCAGCCCTTTTACCGCGCGATAGGGCAGACAGTGTTCGCAGTGAAGTGTATCGAAGACCTCTGGATTGTATAAACAGGTCCGCAATTTTTTCCTTCACCCCATCTTGCTCAATCAATGGCCCCTTATCATCCTTAAGGTCGCTTGCAAGCTCTATTAGGCCAGAGATAGATATCTTGCCCGCCGCTCCTGTCGCAATTTGGCCACGCTCATTGGCCAGGGTTGTGAGAGTTACGCGCCATCCATTCCCTACTTCACCTATTCGATTGGCATCGGGGATACGCACTCCTGACAGAAACACTTCGTTGAATGTCTCACCTCCCGTAATCTGCTTAACAGGCCTGATCTCAATGCCAGTGGACGATAAATCAACAATAAAATAGGTCAACCCAGCATGTTTGGGAACATCAAAATCAGTACGCGTTACCAAGATTCCCCAGTGCGCAAACTGGGCAAGAGAGGTCCATATTTTGTGACCATCTACGATCCAATCACTTCCCTCTTTTTTTGCCCGGGTGCGCACCGCAGACAGATCTGAACCTGCTCCCGGTTCGCTAAAGAGTTGACAAAACAGCTCATCGCCGCGGGCTATTGGCGGAAGCCATCGATTCAACTGATCCTCCGTACCATGAGCCATTAGAGTGGGCCCCGCCATTCCAATGCTGCATTGAAAGACATCTGGCGGCACCTTGAACCGCTTCTCCTCCTGTCGCCAAATTACGGACTGCATTCCCTTTGCATCGCGCCCACCAAACTTTTTCGGCCAACTGAGGCAGGCCCAACCGGCGTCATATTTTTTAGCCTGCCAAACCTGCGCTTCGCGAATAACGTCCAAACTGTCATGTTCTTCTATGGTAGGAGCGGACTCCCCGTGCTTCAATGGCTCGGCATTGGCCTGTAACCATTTCCGAACGTCTTCGCGATAACTTGCTTCTTCAGGGCTATCCTCAAAGTCCATATTAGTGTGCTCCTCTAACAACTTTATCGACCAAACTATGCTTCCAGTGCCGCACTTGCCCCAACAGTAAACCTGATACAATTGCGCGTCTCAGGAAGAAGTGACAATCGACTTCCCAGGTGTACCCCATGCCACCGTGCACATGAAGACTCTCCTGGGCACACTGCCGATGAGCCTTACAGGCACTGATATGAGCAGCAGCGGCGGCGACAGGAAATTCTTCAGCATCCGAAATCAGCGTCCAGATAGCGTAATAAGCGTTTGATCGGGCGAGTTCCAGTGCAACATATTGGTCGGCAAGTTTGTGCTTTATAGCTTGGAAGGAGCCGATTTGGCGCCCAAACGCATAACGGTTCAGGGCATAATCTCGCGCATCATGTAAACACTGCTCCGCGCCACCTATCTGCTCAAAAGCCAGCAGCGTCGCCCCCCGATCAAGTAAAGTATCAAACAACCCCGCCCGGTCATCCAGTAACTCGGCGGGTGTTTGCGAAAATGAAAGGGATGAAAGCCCTCTGGTCAGGTCCAAAGCCCCCAGGCGCTCTCTCTCCACGTTCGTTTCATGCAGATTTACAACAGCAAGCCTCCGCGTGCCATCAACATCACAGGTAACCACCGCAATATCGGCGACATCGCCATCCATTACTGGTTTCTTTTCCCCGCTTAGGCCTCGTTCAGAGAATGTCGTCTTGACGTTGGACCAGCCGGAGTGGTCGACACTCTCATGGAAAGCAAATGTTCCTACGAGTTCTCCGCTCGCCAGACCTGGCAGATATTTCTGCTTTAGCTCGTCGGAGCCCCCGAGAAGAATTGCCTCAGTAGCCATGTAGACTGATGAGGAAAAAGGTACCGGCGCCAGGGAGCGACCGATTTCTTCCGCTATAACTGCTTGCTCAAGATGCCCAAGCCCCAAACCACCATACTCTTCAGGAATTGTCACGCCCGTCCAACCCATCTCTGCCATGCCCAACCAGAGGGCGCGATCAAATGGTTCAGCTCTCGCAGTACTTTCCCGCATACGACTCCTGGGGCACTCACCTGCAAGATATCGTTGGGCCGACTGGCGCATCAGTTGCTGAGCCTCAGAAAACTCAAAATTCATCCTGTTAAGTCGATCCTTATTAACAAACCGGTTGCCATTTTATCACGATTAAAAAAGATGATTCTTCTGGAAAGTTGTTACGAAATAGACCTCACCCTCCCGGGAATCAGTATTCCTAGCAGGCGTCACGTCTTGAAATGCAAGCGCAACTCGGGCCGCAGATTAATTAGTGCCTGCCCAGCAAGCCGATTTTCATGATAAACAAGCAATCGAACAAGATGTTTGGTTAAGTGCTCTGGTGTTTTTGTTAGAATTAGGTTGCAAAACAAAAGTCTAAACAACACCTCGAACACTTAATAAATATTGTGTGACGCTGCTTGTTATCTACCCAACATCTACTTTCGGGACAAACACTCATTAGAATATATACACGTATATGAAAATTTCGCGCCTACAAGCTTTTCTGAACTCAAGAAATTGTTTGCGCGTGATTTAAACCCTCGCCTTTGTTTGGCATTTTGAGGCATTAAAGGTAGTGAAATTAGCATCCGCCTGATGTAACAACCATCCACGACGCTGACGATAACTGAGCGCAGCCGTCAAATTCAGTCGATCTGTTGGGCACCAGGTAATACCAATCGGGTTAGAATTACGTAATGAATTCATAGTATGAAATCCTCGATATCGGGAATGTCACGCTCACTATGATCGGTTCACTCGTTGAGTATTTCGACTAAAGTGTTCGAAATTCTCCCATCAAGGTACACTACCCATACTCTAGTTTATGGTGATCAACTTCATGTCTATCGAAAGTAACGCTACCGAAGATGAAAAGAAGTTTCACGGTTGGCGCCTACTGGGCGTCATCTTTCTCGTCTGTTTTACCATCGCAATTGCTGCTGCGATTATTGATTGGGTCATGATTGGTCCGCTGTAAGGAAGGGCCTTTTAACCCTACCATTCCACCCAACTTAGCGGATCAATGAGCGATCTGAAAAGGCTGAGCAACCCGGCCAGCAAAAGATCTAATTCTATTATTCACCCCGCAATTCCTTTAGCATAAGCCACCCTATGGTGACCCATCTTGGTCCCCTCGCAGCGAGATGTTGTGAACTCCGCCAGGCCCGGAAGGGAGCAACGGTAACAGCGGATTTGGGTGCGCAGGTGTGGCTGGGTGGGTTACCTCCAATTTTTCGGAGAGGTGTCCGAGTGGCCGAAGGAGCACGCTTGGAAAGCGTGTATAGGTAACCCCTATCGAGGGTTCGAATCCCTCCCTCTCCGCCAAATCAAAACAAGTATGCCAGTTACCAACTCGCCACTGAAAAACCAACCCCTTCCGATTCGAATCCAGGGTTCGACTCGGAGTCAGCGTATGCTGATGGAGAGAACAAGAACAGACCAAAGCGTAGCGACGTCTGTGCGCAGCCCG
>JAADHW010000091.1 GCA_013151695.1 Gammaproteobacteria bacterium | reverse complement strand
ACGATGGGTGCCCACAGCGGCATGCCCACCACGTAGTGCGTCACATATAAAGTGAGTGCTGCGATAGCGGAAGAACCCACATGTTCAATGAAGGTCACCACCAAAAGTAGTCGAGCATGCGGATTCTGCCAAACATCGCGGAACGCTTTCAATGGGCTGGAATTCATTCGGCCTTGGAATTCTGGTCGTTCTCGCAACCGTACTACGGAAAAAACCACCAGTACCACCATGATGACAACCGCAACCAAGCCCAAATCTGCCGCCAAACCCCGCACATCACCATCCGGTTTAAATTCTTCGGCAATTAGAAAATGTAGACTGATCAGCGACAGTATGCTGCCAAATATGTACGCCGCATGACGCGTACCAAACATACGACTACGCTCATGATAGTCACTAGTGAGCTCAGCACCCAATGACAAGTGAGGCACAAAGAACAAGGTCATGGCAGAGTAGAAAAGGATCACCGCGACCCCCATCCATATCTCTAAGCCTGCTTGATCTAAACCAAGAGGTGGTGCAAATACCATGTAGAAACCGCCTGCGATGGGCAAACAGCTAGCCAGGATCCAGGTTCTGCGACGACCCATCGGCAATTTCGTACGGTCACTGAGATACCCCACTAACGGATCTGATACGGCATCCCAAATCCTCGACAAACCGTAGATTATACCCATGACTACCGGCGCGATGAGCAGAACATCTGTCGCAAACTTCATCACATACAGACTCAACAACAAATACATATATCCGGCACCAGCCGCCGGAGCACCATATGCCAACACCGTCCGCCACGGTACTCTATGTGAAACTTCTTCCGTCACCAATGTTCTCCATCAACACATATTAAGCGTTCTTAATTGTCATGCCACCATCAACCGGTAACGCTGTACCGGTTATGAAACTCGAAGAAGGCAGGCAAAAATTCAGCGTGCCATGGGCTACTTCTTCCGCTTCGGCGTAGCGTTTAAGTGCGACTCGCCGCCTTGCGAACTCTTGTTTTTGGTCTTCTGGAATTGCATCTGTCATGGCGGTTCGGATAGGACCCGGGCAAATACAGTTTACCGTAATGCCTTGCTCACCTAGCTCAACCGCAATAGATCGCGTGAGCCCAATCACCCCGGTTTTAGCAGCCGTATATGCACTACCGTATTTGGTCGCACCCAAGGCTTCAGTACTGGCGATGTTCACGATACGAGGGTTATTCGAATTGCGCAGGTAGGGTAAGGTAGCGCGTATGGTGCGTGTGTGTGCGGTAATCAGTATGTCAAAAGTTTTTGCCCATGCGTCTTCAAACCCGTCTGCATCGATAGGTGATGGGATAGAAATACCCGCGTTATTGATTAGTAAGTCTACACCGCCGAAGTGCGCAGCCACCGCATCGACGGTTTCTTTTATCCCTTGTGCATCAGATAAATCTAAAGTCCAAGCTTTGGCTTCGCAGCCTGCCGCTTCAATCTCTGCAACAACTTGCTGCAAACCCTCGGCGTTAATATCGATGGCGGCAACTTTAGCTCCTTCGCTAGCAAACAGTTTTGCAGTCGCCGCCCCCATGCCACTAGCGGCTCCTGTAATGAATGCAACACAACCCCTTATTGAGCGGCTAAGATTCGCCAGAGCCATTAATGTTCCTATGTATTTCTATTTCCCCGCCACCTTGACTGTATGAGGCTACGTTAACTATTGCAATCCTTGTCAGACCAGATGTAACGTCGACACATGGACAAATCTAATTCGATCTCGCTCACAGTTGTACTCATCATGGTCTTATTGGGCACCCTTGCTAGCCACGCACAAGCCACTTTCGCAGCCATGCACCGAGGCAGTGTTAACTCGGGTAACATCATGGTGCCTTGCCCATGGTTCCCCGCAGCAGCAGCACACTACCCCGCGAACCCAAGCTTAGATTTAGGCTTTCACCTAACCCTGAACGCTGAATGGCGGGACTACAAATGGCAACCCCTGCCCTTGAAGTGTCTCAATGGCGCGAGATTGGGGCTGTTGTATATCCACACTGATGGCCAAAATGTCAACCACACCCAGCGCTAATTCAACCCTACAAGATCTGGGTACACGAGCCGCCCAATACTTGGCCGAGCACTGGGCGTGCCCCTGTCGCTTGTTACACATCGAACAAATTCCAGGAGGCGCTTCACGCGAAACCTATCTGTTAGAACTGGACAAGCACGGCGTTGATTTTGGCGTGGTCTTACGCAGAGATCCGCCGTCGAGTCTCATCGACACAGAACGTGCCCACGAATACAAAACATACCAGGCCATGTTCGAAGCGAAAATTATGCCGGTCCCCGAACCTATTGTGTTGGAAGAAAGAGCAGAAGTGTTGGAACGACCGTTTTCGATTATGGTGCGAATCGCGCAAGGCCAAGCGACCCCAGCAGGCTTAGACGAACCGCACATGGACAAGTATCGAAAGAAACTAGGACAACAAAAGTGGCACCTGTTAGGACAACTCGCAAGCGTGTCCCCCGCAAGTTTGGGTGTGACACACTTTATGCCAACCCCTGAGCACCCTGCCGCTCACGAATTAGCCTATTGGTCTAACGTGATTCGAACCGACGCCCTGCATCCTCAACCCATTGCAGAAGCTGCCATTCGCTGGTTAGAAAAAAATCTACCTCCAGCATCTGTTCACTCAAGCTTGGTCCATGGCGACTATCGCACCGGTAATTTTTTGTACACTGCGGAAGGTAAAATCACTTCAATCCTCGACTGGGAAATGGCACATATTGGCGATCCTCTAGAAGATCTTGCGTGGTCACTAGACCCACAATGGTCACCCAACTTAACCGACGCAGGTCGCCTGCTGCCACGCGCCAAGGCCATCCAAGTTTGGCAAGCCAGCAGCGGCCTCCCAATAGACGCAATAGCATTTCGTTGGTGGCAAATTTTTGCCTCTTTAAAGGGGCTAGCCATATGGATTTCATCAGCCGAAGACTATGTAAACGGCTCAACTAAGGAACCCATATTGGCCATGGCAGGCTGGCCAATGATTGATAGGCAGAACCGCATTCTGTTAGATCGCTTGTCACCCAGCTCCGAGCACAAATATGCAGTACCGCTGATATGATTCCAAGTCCCGCTGAAATGCTCACAGACTTAGCCACGAGAATCACCAGCCATCTTGGGCCAGCGCTCTATTCAAACTTCTCCCAAGCTGATGCCGGCTTGATAAGCACGCTCATGACAGTGCTGGCCCAAGACTACGAACGCGCCGTGTCCAACCGCATTTTAGACATTGAAGAAATGTGCGAAATATTTACCAAATGCCCTGAGCAGGCGCCAGCAGCTAACCAAAGAAAAGCATTCGCGAAGCAAACGCCAAAATCTCTACACCTGGTTGACGTAACCGATTTACATCGCCAGGGTTTTGAAATACTGATCGACCTGCATGCCTGGAGTGAAGGTTCGCCCCAAGATGTCATCCAGCAGAGTATCAACCGAGACATCTGGGCATTGTTACGCCGACACAGTGAGCGCAACAAGTTTGAACTTCCAATCAATTGAATGTTAGCCGTTCAATTCAGCCAACACCGCTCGACGATACAGATACGCCGGCAGTGCACATGACAAACCAATGCAAAGGTTCAATACAATAAATGGCCAAGGTGTTAGCTTAGAACTTGCCCTGGTAGAAAACATGTATATCCAAAACACCGCCGAACTAATCAATAGGTCCGCCGCAAACCCCCCAGCCGGCCCATTCACGAATAATGCGGGCACAAACCCAGCTACCGTGACAGGCTCGCTGTGAAATACGCCAAGGAAAAACATCACGGGTATAACGGCGCCAGCGATTGCCAATATTAAATAAACACGTTTCATAACCATTCCTAATTATTCACAGTCCAACTTCTAGGCTAGCCAAATTACATCATGCTGCCAATTACCTATGAGGTAATCGCAGTACCGCATGCAACTGGGATAGTTTAGTTTTAACACCCACTATTTTCACAGGAATACCAATGGCAGAAGCAACTCCGATATTCGCCACCCTACTGAAGCAATGGCGTCACCACAGACATGTGAGTCAATTGGATCTAGCCAATCAGGCAGGCGTCTCACAACGCCACGTGAGCTTTCTTGAAACTGGTAGAGCAAACCCAAGCAGGCCCATGGTATTAGCCTTGGCCAGTAGCCTAGACATTCCCCTGCGCGAGCGTAATAGCTTGTTACAATCTGCCGGTTTCAGCTCAGCGTTTGCAGAAGGCAATCTAGATTCACAATCACACCAGGTTTTTTTAGCCGCTATTCAACAACAACTCGAACATCACGAGCCTTACCCTGCCATTGTTTTAGATGGCAAGATGAATATCAGCATGCTCAACCAGGCCACAGTAGATTTTTTCGGTCTGTTTGTAGATCCTTTCAAAGCGTTAGTGGCTATGGGCAACCCCACAGATTTCCAAATCCTTCGCCTTTGTTTGCACGAGTTGGGTCTCCAACCCTATATTGTTAATTGGCAGGAACTCATCGCAAGTTTTCTAGGGCGCGCACGCAGAACCCTCTTGGCTAACCCTAAGCACCCAAATCTCGCTGCCTTCATAGAAGAAATGCTCAATCACAAAGATGCCCCAGCAGATTGGCGTAAGGTGTGGTCTGCGCATTCAGCACCCGCCGTACAAATGATCTTGCGCAAAGATGACCAGGAATACAGACTCTTCACAATGCTGGCTCATTTCGGCGCTCCCGTCGATATAACCCTGGAAGAGATATCCGTCGAGTTGTTTTACCCCGCGGACCAAGACACCAAGCTTGCACTGCAAGCATTGGCACAAAAGCGCGCAACAACAGGCGACAAAACACTAAGCAGTGCCTAATATTCGTCTTTGCAGGTGACACCAGAGCAACAACAGATGATAGAACTCGAACGCCATGAAGACATTTTCACCCTAACCATGGATGCGGGGGAAAACCGCTGGAATACAACCTTCGTTCGGGAAATGGCCAAAGCACTAGACGAAGTTGAAGCTTCATCGGGACCTGCCGCCCTCATCACAACATCGTCCAGTGAAAAATTCTTTTCTAATGGTTTAGACCTTGACTGGGTTCAAGCACCGAACGAGCACCCCGAAGCTGGTGACCGTAACGTCTTTGGCGCAGAATTTATGCTACTCATGGGGCGCCTGATCACACTACCTATACCTTCCATAGCCGCCATAAACGGGCACGCGTTCGGCGCAGGCTTCATGTGTGCTCTTTGTCATGACCAGCGCATCATGCGCAGCGACCGAGGTTTTATTTGCGCCAACGAAATGCAGTTAGGCATGCGCATTCCGCTGCCTGAACTGGCTTTATTTCGACACAAGCTACCCATGAATACGTTCTTTGAAACCGTGCAACTGGCACGTCGATGGACAGGAACTGATGCGCTAAACGCCGGCATAGTGCAACAAGTTGCCGATAGAGATGCCCTTATGCAGCAAGCCCAAACAAGGGCCAAGGAACTAGCGCCGCTGGCGGCAAATCGTGAAAACTACGGTGGTCAAAAAGAAGCCTTGTACGGTGAAAATGCCATCATCAACAATCTACATGGCCCAGCTTATATGCTGCGCAATTCGCAAAAATATCACTAAAGTTACAAATGTTTCTTGAGGAAGCTGTCTAATGCTTGCAAATATTCAGTTCGATGAGATTGCAGACTGAAAAAATGATCACCGTTAGCCTGCTCAATATACTCTACCGGTTTGCCTACTTCGCGCAAAGCGGCCACAAAACTGCGCGACTGCTCAATCATGACACTGCGGTCAACATCTCCATGTACAATCAATAACGGCACACCTATTTTATCTACTTGGTCAAAGGGGGAGTTTGCCTTACGTAGTTTGCCACTTTGAATCTTCGCGGCAGGAATCGCACCAAAACGAAAGCTGCGCCAGCGTAACGCCATCTCATCCAGGTCGGTAACCCCGGCAAAAGACACCGCACATTTAAAACGCTCGGCAGTTTTAAACGCTGCCACCAAGGCCGCATAGCCACCGTAACTACCGCCAGCTATGCACACTTTTTGTGGGTCTGCATAACCTTGTGCGATCATCCAATCAAGACCATCGATCAGATCGTCTTGCATTTTCATCCCCCACTGCTCAAACCCAGCAGCCATGAATGCATCACCATAACCAGAGCTGCCGCGAAAATTTGGCTTGAGTACCGCATAGCCGTTGTTCACCAAATACTGGGTGATGAAATATTGATTCCCCGTAGTGCGTGCATAGGGGCCACCATGGGGCCGTATCACCAGCGGATAGGGTCCCTGATCTTTAGGACCGGGCAAGGCGATGTAG
>JAADHW010000367.1 GCA_013151695.1 Gammaproteobacteria bacterium | reverse complement strand
CAGTGGAATCTATTTCCAGCGATTCAACATACGTCGTTGTACCCACTGATGAGACAAGAAGTGATTTTGAAAAATTTACGGTAAGCCTGAGGCGTGGGTTTGAATGAAATGCAGCTATCTATTTGGTTCGTAGCAGGTTCCGCATTTGAAATCGCTAACAGTCTTATTGCCTACTGGGATATATCACTAGTTGGTACCATAGCAGACAACGCGTCTTCGGGCTTGTTTGTTGTTGGACCTGCCCGGAAGCGTGTCTCAGACTTCGATCGTCTTGGCTGCAAAATGCTGCTGCTAAACCGCCACAATATATGTCTCGCAGTCTGGCTGATGATATGACCATGTTAATGACCACTCTGTAATAAAAGTTGAACAAACCGGCTGTGCTAACACGCTCCCAATGGCGCACCATACTTCATCTACACCGGCTTAAAGCTTGCCAAACAAATGTTGAACAAGCTGATTGAAGACGAAATAATGACCTCGCAATTTTTGCTCAAAGCCGCACGCGCGAACCTCATCAGTTTTGAGCAAAAGAGTCGGCGAAGTAAGCGCAGACCTCCTCCAACATCTACTCAAGTGTTTTCGAATCATGAACATTCTTCGCACAACTGTCCGCGCTTTTGACCCCAGTAACACAGCGGTCAGTCGAACCGCATATTATTGAATCTTTCAGAGTATTTGATACTCTATGTTTATCGACAAACTCGACTAAAAAAACGGAGACTAACGATGTCGATCTGGATCGCAAAACTCTTAGGACCAATCATTCTTACGCTTGGTGTGACCATGGCGTTCACACCTCGTAACCTGCAGGAGATGACCAAACAATTTTTGGCTGACCGACCGTTGATTCTCATATCTGGGGTCCTTGCGATGATCGCCGGCCTTTCAATTGTGAACACCCATAACCTGTGGAATTGGGATTGGCGGCTTATTATTACGCTGTTTGGTTGGGCACTTGTGATTGGTGGGATATTTAGGGTCGCGGCACCAGGTCTAGTACTGAAAGTGGGTGAGTCGATGATGGACCAACCCATCATGACCAGACTTGTGGGAATCTGCTGGAGCCTATTAGGAGCGTTCCTAACGTTCAAAGGATACGCCTAGGAAAACTGATCCTTTCAGTCTTAGCTCAGATCACTAGCTATGGCATACGCCCTAATGCGGCAGATGTTCTTGGCTGTAGCGCGTGAGTCAATCAACACTATCAATGACTATAAGATCTGCTGCGTTTTTACATGCTGGAACGGTGTAGGGTGCTAGTGCGTCAAAAAATTCCGTCGCATCATACGCCACTTCAGGCGGTAGAAATCCTTTTTTCTGAACTTTTCCCTGGATAAACAGGCTAACAGCAACAACAAGTGGGATGCTGGTCATGTCCGCCATGCCCGTACCGGGTAACCCCTTAAGTTTAAGACCAATATAAGCGTCTTTCTTAGACTTTTTACCTTTCGCGTAAACATAAAGTAACGGTAGTATTGCCTTGCTTGCATCACTATCTGCACATTCGAGGTCAACCGTGTTACCGGAGAAGCTTTCCTCCAGCATTACTGCAGCTTCGTCCGGCGAAATATTCCCACTATCAACCGCTCTCATCAATTCGGACATTTGAGCTATTTCGTCCTCGTTACCGAAGACCAAACAAGCACAATCCTGTATTTGTGGGTATGTAGTAGCTAAGGTGATAGGTTCCGGGTGCCCAACCACATAACCTGATGTTACGCCGCTACCTAGGTCGTCAAACTTAATCTGTTGTAATGGCGCTTCTTCAACAAATTCGCCACTCTTCCGAAACATAACCCTGCCACTCAATTGATGGACGGTATGCACTGCAGCCGCGGTGGCTACCCCATGAGCGGTTCCATCGGGTAAGTCGTCTGTATCAACTGTGACTGAATCAGTATTGACACAAAGATAAACCTGGTCGATTTCATCAAGTTTCTCGATAGCCATCTGGGCTAACATATTTGTCATACCAGGGCTTCCTCCCATCGTTACGGCAATAATTCCTGCTTTCCTTGCTGCAGCATCGTACTCCAGCATTTCTAATGTGGGTTCCCAGTCATCATTTATGTCAAAGTAGTTACATCGCGCGGTAATAGCAGCTTTTAGGACCGGCACCCCAAATTTGTAAAATGGTCCCGTTGTATTCAAAACAACATCTGCGTCAGACAACAACGAATGTAAAGCTGATTGATCAAGAACATCAATTGCAACACTCGACACGTGAGGGCCATACAGGTCTGCAACAGCTTCCGCTCTTTCTTTATTTATGTCTGCAACAATAATTTGCGACGCAACGTCAAGCGCTTCAAGGTGTTTGACAGCTCGTCTACCCATTGTTCCGGATCCACCCAATACAAAAATTTTCATTTTAATCTCTTCATCCTGGTACTACTTTAATGACTAATATTCAATTTGCTCTGTAAAAGCGTGTGCCCAAAGTGCCATCAAGTCTGACTAGGCCTTCTTGGGCTGTCTCAGAATCCCAACACATCCGAGTACTGCTGCCGTTGCGAAAAACCATCCCTGAGGCATTTCAATGTAGGTTTGGTCAACCATTATCGGTAAAGCGATACCCCACAAACCAAATGCTGCAGCTAAAGCTGTGACGAGTATTGCAACGTCTCTACCAAAAATCGAAAACGCCGCCCGTACCATCCCAGCGGACATTAGTAGCAACGTGATACTGACTAAATGCCAGCAATAATAGTTCAAATACTTAACAGTTTCCCCAATATCATTTGCCGCAAGCACAGGGACAGCGATTTCCGAGGTCCCACCAATAAAATGTGCCGCAAAAATTACAGCCAGCCAAACCCCGCTGGTCATATACCACTTGTTCATGTTTCCTCCTCAAAGGAATAGCCTGGCATCAAAACAATATGCTGATGTGCTTTGCCAGAATCGTTGATTGATCAAAAATTATCTCTCGCCGTTTTATTTCAAAGCCAAGATCGCTATCCTCTTGCACGATAGAATCTGTACGAGATCCTGCGAAAATCTCCACGGTCCGCTCAAGATGGTTGCGATAGACGAGAAAATTACTGGTTACCTCCAGCGGCTCACCTTGTTCAGATTGCGTTGCTGTAATATTGGTTACCAACCGACGAGTACGGGACATTGGTTCTTCCGACCACGCCCTACCTGTTTGAATTTTTTTAACGCGACGGGAAAGACTACTTTTAGACTCGTCGAAGATTGCCAAGTCCTCTCCTGAGCTAAACTCATCGTCCGGTTCTTTGGACATGACGTTGTACCGGGTAGGTGCAAAGTACACTACGTCTTCAGATATCAACGAGAGCCATTCAATAAACTGGCGATTGTCGAGCAAGCGTGCCTCCGCGTACAAGAATTGCTCCACCTCATGGTGGAGTGGCAGCTCAACGCGCCGTACAGATTTTGTTACCTCAGCACTATTCATTTCTCATCCTCCCCCAAAGTGATAACTAACTCTAAGACCAAAAGTCTTCGGCGGCGCAAAAGTCTGCAGGATTGTCCCCGTCAAAAATTCGGTCGCGTCCTGAACGGACTGGAAATAGCTCCTATCAGCGATGTTTTTACCAAACAAAACCAGCTCAATGTCTTGTCCTAGTTTCAGCGCGATCTGCGCGTTGAGTAGTCCATATCCATCTTGGGAGAGCGCGTCAGTGTTCTCCGATGTAAAATAGTGTTTAGACATGTATTGGTAATCCATACCGTAGCGTACACTCCGTACAACACCCCAATTCACTGTAGTTTCATACTGCAGTGAAACGTGACCTGAAAAATCTGGCGCTCTAACAAGCTCGTTTCCCTTGAGGCTGGCTGTCGTACCTATCGGCGCAAACGCGAGCTGGCGCGAAAACTCGGTGTATTCAGCACCCAACCAACCCACACCGAGTTCCAACATCAGTTGGTCTGTGACTAACCATGCGAACTCCAGCTCAACACCCTGCACCTCTGACTCCCCTGCATTCGTCACAAACGTTGCCGGTGCTGCGGGTGGCAGAAACAGCGAATCTTCCACCTGAAGGTCCATGTAGTCGTAGCGAAACGCTGCGAGGTTTAAGTTCGCTCGACCATTTAGGAGTGTCGACTTGTATCCCAGCTCCCAACTGCTCACTGTCTCTTCGTCATAGGGTGTGTTTCCGAAAGAGGCTGTTCCAGCAATCGCATTGAACCCTCCTGCCTTGAAACCTTTGGACCAAGAAAGGTAGATAAGCTGCTGGTCGGAAGGCTGATAGGTCACCACCAAACGTGGTGAGGTGTTGCTCCAAGTCTCAGATGTATCAACCGCAGCAAAAAGCGGCTGTGTTAGGGTGGGTGCGTGTGGATCATCCTGTACGAAACCAGCCAGCTCAAAATCTTTCTTTTCCCGACTATACCGAAGGCCAGCTGTTAGATGTAGCTTGGCGGTCATCGCATAATCTATCTGCGTAAACAGAGCGTAGGCTCGCGTGTCTTGATCAGTTACCCAACGTTGGGCCCGCGCAAAAGGATTGCCGGTAAACGCCGCTAGGAAAGGCGCGTGAATTCGTTCGTCAAACGAAAAACTTTCATCAAACAAGAATGCGCCTGCAACCCACTGAAACTTAGAACTAGATTGAGAAGCAATTCGAAACTCCTGGGTGAATTGATCAATTCTACCGTCTAAAAATATGTGGAAACTCGTGTTCGGGCTTGAATCAGTGTCCTCCTGGAGATCGCTGTCGAGTTTACGAACGGATGTAATTGACGTGAGTGCAACACTGTTGAGGTCAAAATCGAAACGAGCAGAGCCACCGTAGGTTTTAAATTTTTCCTCAGATGGCAGATTATAGGATCCGGCCCATTGGTCGCCATCGAGATCGGCGTAACTTCTAACATCCAGTCCTGGCCCTGGTTGTCCAGATAAAACGCCGAAGACAATGCCTAAATCGATGAAGCTTGTATCTGCTGTCCCATCCCCTGAAAAATCAATAAGAGGCGTTCCTAGTGCGGCTAAGGTTGCTGGCACAACAACAGACTGGTGACCGTTGCCCACTACATCATTTTTGGTGTAGTCGACTGAAAACTGTGCCTCAACTCGATCTGATGGAGACCAATCTATAAGTGCCCGCGCAGACCATTTGTTGGCATTTCGGTACTCGCTCGGCGCACCTAGATTCGCATCTTCACCAGGATCCCGTGTTATATTGTTGTCGACATAGCCATCCCGCTTTTTTCGAAGCACACTAAGCCGCACTCTGCTGCTATCAGACAATGGCCCAGCGATTGTGGCTTGCAACTCCTGTTGGCCAAAGTTACCTATCCCTGCAAGTACATCCGCGGCAAACGTCTCACCGGCTCGCTTGGAAACGAAATTAATTGCACCCCCGCTTGTATTTCTCCCGTATAGAGTTCCCTGTGGTCCTCGTAGAACTTCCACTCGCTCAATATCCATCAAGTCGAATGCCAGCGCGTACGGAGTACGGACGTACACATCATCAATATAGACCGATACTGACGATTCCGTGGTTGGCTGAAAATCATTGCTGCCAATGCCTCTCATAAAGAACGACGCGTTGATTGACTCACCCGCAGTCGTCGCGAAGAAGTTTGGCGTCAGCTGAGCAATGTCAATGCTAGACGTGATGACCCTATCTCTAATTGTATCGCCCGTGATTGCGGTGATCGCGATCGATGTGTCTTGGATTGACACACTACGGCGTTCTGCCGTCACGATAATTTCTTCGATCACATTTTCTGCCCAAACTGTACTGGCCAGTATTGGCAACAGCGCAACAAACAGCGCCTTAAGACACGAGCAAATGCCGCTGAATTTATTGATTGCACTACCACCGAGTGAAATTTTTGTTTGTGCTCGCATGTGGTTTCTCCTGTTGAAATATTTAACGAGTGAGGTCTACTTTGCGTCCAAAAATTCAACGACCGCCTGCTGAAATTTTCGTTCTTGTTCAATTTGTACCCAGTGCCCACATTTACCAAAAATACGTAGGTCCGAAGATTCAATTAGCTCATTCAATCGCACAGAATTTGTTGCAGGGATAATGCTGTCCTCACGTCCGTGGAGAATAAGCACCCGGTGTCTAATAGCGGAAATTAACTCCTCAGGTAGACCCGGCGTTGGGGTCCCGACCTTGCGCCTATCCAGAGGCAGCAATTGAAGAAAAACCTCTTCGGCCAGTGCTGCCAAACTTGCTTCGTATCGTTGGCTGACTAGGTCATCCGTGACAACCTCAGGATCGTAGACAAACCTTAGAAGTAACTCCCGCATGTTTTCTTCCGAGGGCTGGTAGGACCAAGAAGCCAATAACCCCTCGCTCACGGAACCAGGTAAACCACCAGAG
>JAADHW010000110.1 GCA_013151695.1 Gammaproteobacteria bacterium | reverse complement strand
AACCATAGTTTTTGCGAACAGACTTGAAAACACATAATTTCTGCGCTCATTGCGGCACGATTTGTTTGATTGATATATGCTTGGTATCTGCGTGAGTATTGAAATAACGCACAACTTTTTATGGAATATGAGAATCGATATGAAAAGATTGTTCATAGCAATCATCCTCTGCGTAATTGCAGTAACGGCGTCTGCGAAAGAACTGAGTATTGACGCCTACGGTCTGCTCAAATCGATCTACAGTTACGATAAAACTTTCCCGCTCAACACGCGTGTTGTGGGCTCGTTCAATCATAGCGGCTACACATTTGAGAAGATTGTGTTTGACAGTTTCCACAATGGTAATGTGCCAGGATTTATTGCAACCCCGAATCAAGGCCAAGCACCTTTCCCTATCGCTCTTTTATTGCATGGTGTGGGTGGCAACAAATCGCAATGGTTAGGTCATGAGTTCACCCATGGTGGTGAGCTTACGGCCACTTTATTGGAGCAAGGATTCGCCGTATTGGCGCTAGACGCTCAATATCACGGTGATCGAGCTGTATACAATGACTATGTCGATCCCGGAGAAATGGTCTTTGTCAAAGGCTGGGGCGTTCGATACGCAAATATGCTGACCCAATCTGTCGTCGACTATCGTCGCGCCATAGACTACCTAACAACACGACAAGACATCGACACTTCTCGAATTGGTCTCATAGGCTATAGCATGGGGGGGCATATGGCGTTCATATTAGGTGCGGTAGAAGAGAGAATTGGGGCAACAGTAGCGTGTGTGGTACCGCATATGGGAGAGATGCCAATGGCGCCGCTCGCATTCGCACGAGATATGGGAGCCGACCCGTTGCTGATGCTGATGGGGCGTAAAGACAAATATTATACTACGGAGCAAGCAACCCTCTTGTTTGATGCTGTTCCGGGCAACAACAAAAAATTAAAATTCTTTGACAGCGGTCATTCCCTACCTAGGCAATATACCGCTCAAGCTGCTCAGTGGTTAACAAAGAACCTGATCGAGTAATAACGAAGCTGATGTTATGTTTCTCACCGTAGGGTAATTGTAAGCGCTTGGGGACCGACCCCGAATATCTGCAAATCTGGTCATTGAGATATTACCGGTCGTGACTAATCTGCAGACGACAACCAAAATTATGGCGTCAAATGACCTGTTTGACCGTTCGGTCGAGGGCTAGGGTCCTATTCAGTATTGAATGGAGACCGCAGATGCGCCAGATGACCAAGACACACCCTACCAAGGGTGACACGATGGATGATGATGCGCTTTTTCAAAGTCTAAAATATCCGCCCCAAGTTGCCTGGCCAACGGTATTTCTGTTTTTCGTTTCTGTCTCGGCGTTTATTGTAACCACCGTACTAGCGGTGCAACACGAAATCGGCTTGGGTGTTGGGATGCTGATCAACTCCGTGTGTTTATACAATCTATTCAGCGTATTCCACGATGCTTCACACAGTGCGGTTTCCAAGAACCGTACCTTCAACGACATAATCGGCTACATTTCTTTTGGCATGCTCTCCCCGCATATGCCGTTCAACGTCTTGCGCTCTATTCATATGATCCATCACAAGAACACGAATTCAGCAAGTGATATCGCTGATACCTATGTCACCAAAGGACCCCGATGGTTATTGCCGATTCGTTGGATGACACTGGACGTCAGCTATCTGCGAACCTATTGGGCCAGACGCGCCTTTCGCCAAACCTGGGAAAAGGCTGTCGTCGGAACAGCTTTCTCATTGACAGTAGTTACCATTGTTGCTTTGTTGGCATTCGGATATTGGCTAGAACTATTGATGTTGTGGTTCATACCCGGGCGCATCACCCTCGTGCTCATTAGTCTGGTTTTCATATATCTGCCACATTATCCCCACCGGGTAACTCAGAAAGAAGACGCCTATCAGGCCACCAGTATCCGTAAAGGATGGGAGTGGTTGTTAAATCCACTATTTTTATATCAGAACTACCATCTTGTTCATCACCTGTACCCCACGGCACCCTTTTACCGTTTGCAGAAACTTTGGGAAGCACGAGAACACTTCCATATGGCGCAGAATCCTGCAGTCGTCCCAGCATTTGGACTTACACCCAAGCGCGAGCACGAGACCCTCAATAACATTCAAGCCGGAGCGAGGTAACGCATGCCCTTTATTGAAACGATTACACCCAAAGCTGCGCAAGGAGAAACCGCGCGCGTTTACGGTTATATGGGTGAGGTAGGCAGCGGTAATGTAGCAACGCCAAACACCCGGCTTTCGTCTCGTGTTGCTCAGATAGTTCAGCTCTTCAGCATAAAACCGGCGAGCATGAGGCGCATGATCCGATCTTGGGAATTGTCCATGTGGAGCGGCACGGAACCACGGGCAAACAGAGAACTGATCGCCGCAGTTGTCTCGAGGGTTAATAGCTGCGTCTACTGAACCGATGCCCATGAGGCATTCCTGCAGGCTGCAGGAGGAGAAGCAAAACGCGCCGGTGCGTTGGTTGATAGTACCCTGAAGGACCCCACATCATTTGAGTGTGCAGCAATTACCCTGGTCAGGGCTGCATTTGAAAGACCTCGTGAACTGTCACCTGCAGATCTCGATCCGCTACGCGAGATCGTTGGAGACGGTGCGATCGACTACGCGCTGGTGCTCACGATGTTTCATTTCATCAATCGCATCGCTGATCTGTTGGATGTGAAGCAAGAGGTGGTGCCGTCGAGATTGCGCGCTTTCGAGTTTGTGCGGCTGGCGTTTGTTCGCATGGTAGGTAAGGTGATGCAGTCCATGGATCTGAAGACTCGCGCTTTCGCTGCAACATTTGATGAGACGTTTGAACGAATCCAACCACTGCTGCCTGCTGAGACAGACCCGGATGCATTTGCCCCCATCAAATCACGACCGAAGATCATCGAACAGCTGCAAATTATGCTACAGGCACAGCAGGACACTTCACTTGATAAGACAACTCTAGATCAGGTCTCTGTGTGGGTTGAAGCGGCGCTGCCTGCCAATCTTGACGAAGCGCAGGGTATCCACCGGCGTCCAGAAAACCCTGTGGAAGCTTTTGTTTTCGTGGGAACACGATACCCACAAAGGACAACTCTTGAGATGATTGATTCTCTGCGTGGACAAGGCTACAACGACGTGATGATTCTCGATCTTGCCATTGCTATCGCAGACGCCAACCAGTGGTCGCGTCTACACCGGTTGCTGGGATTGCCCGCTTATTTGTTAGTCAACGATTCTGGCGCAAACGTCGGCGGTAGTCCGACGGAGTCTGGCCATACCAGCGTAGAAACGCACGACGAAAGTTGGCTGCGTCGTGATAACCCAGCCGGTACCCAATATCCTCCATCGTCTGCTTCGAATCTCTAATCAGATTTGCCGCCACACCTTTGAGGTGATTGTCTCTGATCGATTGAAACGACGCGTTGGCTTGTTGCAATTTACGTGAAAGGGTCCGGGTGGATAAGCCAAGCTGTCTTGCTACCTCGGCAAGGTGGAGCACAGTCTTGTCAAACTCCATAACTGTTTCTACCCGGGCGCGGATATCGAGGGTATCTTCCAGAACTCTATAGGTGGCTCGACACTGATTCAGCGCATCAGTATGTAACTGCGGATTACCCTGTGGGCAAGGACAACGGAGGTGGGGTTCGGGTATCAGTATCTCATTGCGGTCGGCTGAAAATTTAACAGGACACTTCAAGTACTCTTGGTAGAGGTGGCGGTGTTCCGGAGCGGGGTAAGCGGCGGTAACGCGCATACCGTGCGGGTGGTGCCCTAATAAGGTATCAATCATGTGGCAAGTCATGCTCAGCATGAGTTCCATTTGTGGTTGGCCCACTGGATCTCCAGGTCGCGCGCTTTCCAATACAAGGGTGATGCCTGCTCGGTGTCGCTCTAGACGATAACGTACAAAATCTTCTCGAATGCACGAAAATCGCACGAGTATCCGTAATGCGCTCAAAAGATTCGGGGCAGTTTGCACCGCTAACCCCAAGGGGCCATGGGTAGAAAGATGGAACAGTGAACCCATGTGCAGATTGAATTCAGTACGCGTGGACATGTCGGCAGCATTGTCGTACATCCGACTCAGGGATCGTGCG
Organism: Gammaproteobacteria bacterium; assembly: GCA_013151695.1. GTDB lineage: Bacteria > Pseudomonadota > Gammaproteobacteria > Pseudomonadales > Azotimanducaceae > UBA4421. Next base: position 2,215 of record JAADHW010000110.1, on the reverse strand, counting down.
TCAATGCGTTCAGAATCCTTGATTTGCTTAAAATCCACACCAGTGCCCACGAACAGCCCTGGTGCATCGCCAACATCCAAAACCAGATTGGCGGCGACCAGCTTCATGTAGTGTGAAGATGTACCAAATGGATGTATAAGCTGCATTACAACTGACCTCGGGGGGTTCTCACCATCGCGAAACATTTCTGAATCGACTGGCTAATAGTAGACCACGTACCCGGTGATTGAAACGCAGTCGTTCAGCCCATTTTCAGCTTCGCGGTGCTGCGGTTATTGGTCATTTTGAGTTGGACTAAAGCGGTAGCCAACGCCGCGCACCGTTTCGATGAGGCGTTCAAGGCCCTGTTGCGCGAGCAGTTTGCGTAGACGTAGTACGTGTACGTCTACTGTGCGTTCTTCGACATAAGTGCTGCGTCCCCAAACGTGATCGAGCAAGGTGCTGCGGTTAAATGCTCTATCAGGGTGTCTCATTAAAACTTCAAGAAGTCGGAACTCTGTTGGACCTATGCGTATTTCAGCGTTCGCTACACAGATTCGATGGCTGTCCATATTCAAGGTGATGCCGTGGGCTTCAAGGATGTTGTTTTGCGGCACCCCAGTGCGTCTCAGCAATGCCTTAATGCGGGCGACCAACTCTTTGGGTGAAAATGGTTTAGTGACATAGTCGTCAACTCCGCTGTCGAAGCTTTTGAGTTTATCCACTTCTTCGCCTCGGGCGGTCAACATCATGATAGGTAAGTGCTGGGTTATTTTATCTTTACGAAGACGCCGAGCCAACTCTATACCGCTTTGACCAGGTAGCATCCAGTCCAGAATGGCGGCATCCGGTATTTCGTTGTGCAAGTATGCCAGTGCAGTTTCTGCGGATCCGACTGCGTACACTTTATAACCTGCCCGATTTAGGGTGAATTCAAGAAGCTCTCTTATTTCAGGCTCATCTTCGACAACAAGAATACAAATGGGCATTTGTTTCGATCACTCACTATATGTGGCTGCTACAGCAACGCAGATTCTGACCGTGGCCTGGTGACACAGTGATGACAGTGTTGTTGCGCTGCTAGGACGAGCAGATTACTGTCATTGCCAAATATAATCGAAAGGACAAGTCATGGGTGAAAATATTAGCCTGGCGGCCAGCGGGGATTTTGAGTTGGGTGCCTATGTTGCAAAACCACAAGGTGAAGCGAAAGGTGCGGTTGTGGTGATTCAAGAAATATTTGGCGTCAATCAACACATACGCGAGGTCACGGATGGGTATGCATCTGCCGGTTACTTTGCCATCGCGCCGAAAATTTTCGACCGCATCGACAAAGATATTGAACTGGGCTACGCAGAAGAGGATTTGGGTAAAGGCGTGCAACTGGCCTTCCAAGAGCTAGATCATGCCACTGCTCTCGCTGATATTGGCAGCGCAATTTCGTACGCCAGCAGTGAGGGCAAGGTGGGTGTGGTTGGATTTTGCTTTGGTGGTTTGCTGACCTGGCTCAGCGCCTGCACACTGGACGGAGTGAGTGCCGCCAGCGCCTACTATGGCGGGGGCATTGCAGGACAAATGGACAAAGCGCCAAATTGTCCTGTAATGATGCATTTTGGTGAACATGATGCGCATATTCCGCTGACAGATGTAGAGGCAGTTCGTGCCGCGCAAAGCGATGTAGAGGTTTTTGTATACGATGCAGACCATGGTTTTAATTGTGACCACCGGGCCAGTTATAACCCTGCCGCGTCGGCCACGGCGTTGCAAAGAACCTTAGATCATTTTGCGCAACATTTGGCTTAGTGTGGTGTGCCGGAGTTGGAAGAGCGAAAACAGCCCGATTGTTGTACAAACAAACCACATATTGTCACCGCAGCGCTCTTGACAACACCCAGGGGTTTGTTGATGCTTCGATCACGGAATGGGGCGGGCGAAACAACTTTTTCCCCGTATGAGCTAAGCGAAGCCTTTACGGCTGTTTTCGTAGATCGAGATCAGCTTGTGAAGAGTTCAATTAGCCAAAATAAGAAACTTGCCGCATGCGCAGAATGAACGATATCAATGTTGGTCTTTGACCAGGTTGATTTGTGAAGGTGTGTTTGGGTAATGAGTTAAGAACGGATCTTTCTAGTAGGAAGTTGTAAATGAAAAAACAAATGCTTCGGCCGAGTATCGCTAGGCCACTGATTCAAAAAATCATGCAAAAAGTCAGTTTAGTGTTCATCGCTGTCGTAGC
>JAADHW010000304.1 GCA_013151695.1 Gammaproteobacteria bacterium | reverse complement strand
CTGGTGGCGGTGGCGTTACCTTGGGTGCCTGCAGCTATTTGGATGTAGCCGTCTTGCATGTCTAGTTGGCCAGCAAATATGCCGGTGTTGGGGGTATGACCGATGGCAATGAATACCCCGGGTAAGGTGATGTTTTTTTCCACCCCATCATTGCCGGTGAGGCGTATGCCTGTGACGCCAGACTCATCACCCAAAACTTCTGCCAGTTGGTGTTTCCAAATGGGTTCAATGTTTTCTTTAGCAAACAAACGGTCTTGTAATATTTTCTCGGCGCGTAGCTCATCTCGACGGTGAACCAGATAAACCTTGCTGGCTACATTAGATAAATAAAGCGCTTCCTCTACGGCAGTGTTGCCACCGCCTATTACTGCGACTTCCTGATTACGGTAGAAGAAGCCGTCGCAGGTGGCGCAAGCGCTCACACCACGACCTTTAAATTTTTCTTCAGAGTCTAGACCCAAATATTGGGCAGTTGCCCCGGTGGCGATAACCAGGGCGTCACATGTGTAGTGCGCCTGATCGCCTTCTAGTCGAAATAATTTGTTAGACAAATCTGTGGTGTGGATGTGGTCGTTAATTATTTGTGCGTCGAAGCGTTTTACATGTTCGGCCATTTGCATCATCAGCTCAGGACCTTGCAGTTGCGCATGTCCGCCCGGCCAGTTTTCCACCTCGGTGGTGGTGGTGAGCTGTCCGCCGACCTCTATTCCGGTAATCAACGCTGGCTTGAGATTGGCTCTGGCTGCATAAAGTGCAGCCGTGTATCCCGCAGGTCCGGAACCTAGAACGATGAGTTTGTGATGCACTGTTGCTGGCATATTTTCCTGCTTAGCTGTTATAGGGGGCAATTGCAAAGGCATTCTAGCCACCTGGCGATGCAAGGCAAGCCGAGTGAGACCCGGATAATTTCATTTTGCCTATGAGGTGTGTCGACGCGCGTCGTAGGGTAACACTTGCGAAAAATTTTCTTAGAAATATGCTTATAATGAAGGCTCAATTTATTGGGAGGTTTTTACTATGGCTCGTATCAAGTTTGGCGGGTTTGTCGCGCCGCATCATCCGATAGGCGAAAATCCAACCTTGTTGCTGCAGCGAGATTTAGAGCTTGCAGAACACTTAGACCGCCTGGGTTATGATGAGTTCTGGTGTGGAGAGCATCATTCTACGGGTTGGGAAATGATCGCCAGCCCAGAGATATTCCTCGCCGCAGCCGGAGAACGCACCCATCGAATCATGTTGGGTACTGGCGTTATTTCCCTACCCTATCACCACCCTTTTAATGTCGCGCAGCGCCTGGTGCAGCTCGATCATATGACAAGGGGGCGCATCATATTTGGTTCCGGACCCGGCGCATTGCCTTCAGATGCGTATACGCTGGGCATTGATCCTATGCTACAACGAGATCGCCAAGATGAAGCCATGGGTGTCATCCGTAAATTGTTGCGCGGCGAAGATCGCTTTCAACATGAAAGCGACTGGTTCACTTTGAAAGATGCTCGCTTACAGCTTTTACCTCTACAAGAAAACATGCCCTTTGCGGTCGCTTCCATGATCAGTCCTTCGGGTATGACCCTGGCGGGTAAGCATGAGACTGGGGTGTTATCGATTGGTTCTATGTCCACTGCAGGCTTGCAGGCTTTACCAAATCAATGGGCTTTCGCGGAAGAGTCGGCTGCTAAGCATGGCAATCAGGTGAAACGAGACGATTGGCGCGTAGTCATGTCCTGGCATATCGCGGAAACTAAGAAACAAGCCCAAGAAGAAGCCAAACAAGGTCTATTTCGTTGGCACAATGAGTACACCGTAGGCACCCTCATGCGTCCGGGTGCAGTGGCCTATGACTCTGCGGACGCGGCCATCGAGGATGCCGATATGGAAGGCGGTGGTGCCATCATTGGAACGCCGGATGATTTGATTAAAGCCATTCGAGACATGGTCAAACTGACTGGTGGTTTTGGTACCGTTATTGGCTTTGCGCATGACTGGGCAAACCGCGAAGCCACATTGCGTAGCTGGGATCTGATTGCGCGTTACGTGATTCCTGAAGTCAACGGTATGTTAGAAGGGTTCAGAGAGTCCCAGCGTTATGTGATTGAGCATAGAGAAGTGTTCGATCGAGCTGGTGCAGCGGTCATGGCAAAGATAATGGAAAATGAGAAAGCTGCTGGGTTGTTGTCTGAACAGTCTCAAGGCAAGGCGGCTATGCCAGCCCATCATGCGCCAGACTTATCCAAGCACTCTGGTGGGGGTGGGAACTAGAGAGTGGCGTTTGGCGTGAAAGACGGTTGGCTAGTTGCAATACTCGCACTTTCGGCTTGTTCGGAGCCATTTGACAAACACGTCCCCGCAGAGGTTCCTAGTGCTGGTGATCAAGGTGGAGTAGAAACCCGAGTTGTTAGTGTCACGCTGCGTGAAGGCACTAACATGGCAGTGACTGTCAATGCTAAGCAAGATCGAGTGATTAGCTTGCAGGGTCAATTGTTTTTCCTTCCTGCAGACGGAGATGGAGACGGGGCTACGGCTCGAGCGATTACGACACCTTACTATGACGCGCGTGAGCCGCAATATTCCCCGCAACTCGAACAGGTTGTGTTTCACGGCTATCGCAATGGGAACTGGGATATCTGGCAGGTTGCGACGGATGGTGAGAGTGCGCCGCAAACCCTAACCAATGATGCTTTTGATGATCGAGAACCTCAATATCTGGCTGACTCAAGCGCCGTGGTGTTTAGCTCTGATCGCGGCGGTAGCTATGATATTTGGCAAGTGAATGTGTCCGGAGACGGACTTCACCAGATTACCGATACGGAAAATAATGTCTATTCACCCACCAGTTCGGTAACGGGGAGTTTAGCTTACGCTGAGTCACAGGGCGGTGAGTCTAGTGTGGTTGTTCACCCTGACAGAGTACTGGTGACCCATGCTGGGGTGATCTCCGGTGTGCAATGGTCACCAGATGAAGCGCAAATTAGTTATCAACTAATTGATGGCAATAAGGCTGCTGTACGTGTAGTTGATCTGAGTTCTGGTGACGATAAACTGGTATCTGCGCCAGGGTCGGATGTCTTTCCTTTTCGAGCCCATTGGCTGACAGATGATGAAATCGCTTATACCGCAGACGGAAAAATTAAAAAATCTAAGTTGATGGGTGCAGCCGAAGACTGGCCTTTCTCCGTGTCTGTCGACCTCACCCGGCACGACTATCCACGTCGTAAGCGAAACTACGATTCAAACATCTCACGTCGAGCATTGGGTATTTCTAGCCCGGTCATTAGTGCGGGTGGTGAGGACATCTATTTTTCAGCGCTAGGTGATATTTGGCAGTGGCGCCCAAGCAACAATGCGCTCAACAAACTCATTGACGATAGCTTTGCAGAACACTCTTTAGCCTTAAGTCCAGATGGCAGCATGTTGGCCTATGTGGTGGAACGTACTGGACGCATCGCTTTGCATTTGTTTGACCTGGCCAGTAGAGAAGATCGAGTGCTGAACATAGAGGCTACACAAGTCAGCTTTCCAAGCTGGTCACCCAATGGAGAGAACATAGCTTTTTTTGTTGATGTGATTGGCAACCCCTTGGGTGGGCAGTTGATGGTAATGAATCTGGCTTCTGGTGAAGTTCGCAAGGTACTGACACCCATGCCGGGTCAACCTATATCCTGGAGTGAAGACGGCCGTCGTGTGGCAGTGACACGCCTCAATGCATATTCGTCTCGTTATCGTGAAGGCATGTATGAGCTTGTGATCACAGATATAGAAAGTGATGCAACTTCCACGATTCTACCGGTGCCGCATAAATCAATTTCTAGCGCCGTGCTTACCGCCGATGGCGCTATGACCTATGTGCAAAGTGGTTTGTTACATCGTTTAGAGTTGGATGCCAACTACACTGCGCTAGAAGATGACGGCTTACTAACAAAAGAGCTAACTAACGAACTAACAGACCTGCCCAGTTGGAGTAGCGACGGCGATTATTTGGTATATCTTTCAGGAGATAGGCTTAAAAGGCTGGATGCCATCACGGGCAAAATTGAAGATGTGACTCCGGAAATAGAATGGAACATGGCAGCACCTCAAGACACGTATGTGCTGCGGGTTGGACGTTTGTTTACCGGAGAGGGTGATGACTACCTGGTTGATAGAGATATTTGGATCAGTGGCGATCGCATTCAAAAAGTAGTGCCGCTATCGGAAGTAACCGATGTAACCGTTGTGGATGCAAGCGAGTACGCTGTTTATCCAGGATTGTTCGAGATGCACGCACACATGGGCGCAACCAGCGAAGTTCAGGGGCGTGTATGGTTGAGTTTTGGCATAACTTCTGTTCGAGATCCTGGCGCCAACCCGTATACCGCAAAAGAACGTCAAGAGGCGTGGGACAGCGGTCGCAGGGCTGGCCCTAGAACTTATATAACCGGTTATTTAACTGACGGAAACCGAGTCTATTACGCCATGGCTGAAGGCATTGTTTCAGAAGAACATTTGCAAAAAGCCCTTGATAGAACGGCGGCGCTGCAACTCGATTTTGTTAAAACCTATGTGCGCTTACCTGATCATTGGCAACGTAAAGTAGTGGATTTTGCACATAACATAGGTATCCCCGTGTCATCTCACGAGTTGTACCCGGCAGTAGCTCACGGGATGGATCATGTCGAACACATCGGCGGGACAAGTCGACGAGGCTACCAACCTAAGGTCAGTCGGCTGGGTTATTCCTACGATGATGTGTTCACTCTATTGTCGGAGAGTGGCATGGGTATAACGGCTACGGCGGTATTACCCGGCTTTGCAGTGATCATGGCGGAAGAGCCTGATTGGTTTGAAACACCACAGTTCGATACGTTTTACGGACCACAGGCTCGTCGTTACTACGAGATGCTGATGCCGAGATTTGGTGCAAATGCGTCGGCGATAGCCACCGCCAACGGTAAGCTACTTCGCGAACTAACCCGGCGCGACGCGTTGCTGGTGACGGGTACAGATGCTCCCTTTGTACCCTATGGCGCAGGGTTGCATGCAGAGTTTCGACTGTATCGGCGCGCAGGATTGACACCGGCACAAATCTTACATCAAGCAACCATGAAGTCAGCCCAGGCTGCAGGTGTGGCAAGTGAGTTAGGCTCTATTGTCGCAGGAAAGCTTGCAGATATTGTTGTGGTAAATGGCGACCCGCTTGCTGACATAGGTGATGCAGACAACGTGGTAATGACCATCAAAAATGGACAACTCTACTCCATCAAAGAATTATTGGTGGCGCCTACTTACTAATTCGCATACACAAACAGGAGGCTCTATGCCCAGCACTGAACACGAAGAAATGATTGCGATGATACAAGCTGCACCTCCAACGGCAGGTACGGTGGAAGAGTCTCGTGCTGCCTTCGACATGATGATGTCGATGTTTCCACCAGCCGACGATGCGAATATTGAAGAACTCATGATCGGGCAAATGAATGCCGATTGGGTCAACGTGCCAGAAAGCCGAAAAGATCGCGTCGTGTTGTATTTGCATGGTGGCGGCTATGTGATTGGTTCCAATGTTGGCTATAGGGAATTTGCGTGCCGAGTCGCGCGCGCCTGTGAAGCGAAAGTGTTGTTAATCAACTATCGACTCGCGCCCGAGAATCCATTTCCGGCAGCCGTAGACGACGCCACTATGGCGTATCAATATTTACTGGAACAAGGTATCGCTGCGGATCAGATTGTTGTCGCCGGAGATTCCGCTGGAGGCGGTTTAACCTTGGCCACCTTAGTGGCACTACGCGATGCGGGAACAGCATTGCCCGCGTGTGCGATCTGCTTTTCGCCATGGGTCGACTTGGAAGGTACCGGCGACAGTTCCAAAGAAGGGGCTGTGGACGATCCCATGGTGACGGTTGATGGTTTACTTGAAATGGGTCGGCACTATGCCGGTCACGATATTCGTAACCCCTTGGCGGCACCACTTTATGCAGATCTCACAGGCTTACCGGCGCTGCAGGTATTTGTGGGTACCCGGGAAATATTACGTGATGACTCGACACGAATTGTCGATAACGCGCAATCTGTTGGCGTTGATGCTTCGTTAACTGTCGGTGAGGGTTTGGTACACGTGTGGCAGGTGTTTCCTGGTTTACCGGAATCAGCCGAATCGCTTGAACAGATGGGCGAGTTTGTTAACAAGCACTTTGGATAGTAAGTACTTTTGATAGTAAGTACTTTTGATAGTAAGCACTTTTGATAGTAGGCATTGGGGGCTAGTGAATTAGACAACGCCTGCTGATCTAACCCCAGCGATCGTTGTGGACGTGGAGTTGTACACTACACCGGGCAGTTTGCAGCCTAGCGGGCTTACATGCATTCATGCTATCTGGGTTAGTAAATGGTGAGATCGAATCTCGCCGCACA
>JAADHW010000229.1 GCA_013151695.1 Gammaproteobacteria bacterium | reverse complement strand
TCTCGCGCCATAGCATTTTATAACCTACTGCCGTCATTCGACTACATGAGCTCAACCCCAACCCTATTCAACGCAGGCACCTTGCGCCCGCAGTTATCTTCTTGTTTCCTAACCACAGTGCCAGACAATTTGGATGGCATTTATGGTGCCATTCATGACAATGCCATGCTCTCCAAATGGGCCGGCGGTCTAGGTAACGACTGGACTCCGGTACGGTCTTTAGGTTCATACATCAAAGGCACCAATGGCAAATCTCAAGGCATAGTACCCTTTCTAAAAGTTGTTAATGATACCGCGGTAGCGGTCAATCAAGGTGGCAAACGCAAAGGTGCGGTATGTGCATACCTTGAAACCTGGCACATGGACATTGAGGAGTTTCTAGAGCTTCGCAAAAACACGGGTGATGATCGACGGCGCACCCACGACATGAATACCGCCAACTGGATCCCTGACTTGTTCATGAAACGTGTTAGTGAAGATGGTGATTGGACCCTATTTTCGCCCAGCGAAACACCAGACCTACACGACCTTTATGGGCGTGCTTTCGAAACGCGCTACGAAGCTTATGAAGCACAAGCACACGCAGGCAACATCAAGCTATCTAAAACCATTAAAGCCCTCGAGCTATGGCGCAAAATGGTTTCTATGTTGTTTGAAACAGGGCACCCATGGATAACATTCAAAGACGCATGCAATATCCGTTCACCACAACAACATGTTGGTGTAGTGCACTCCTCAAACTTGTGCACTGAAATCACCCTCAATACATCTAAAGAAGAAATCGCCGTTTGTAATTTAGGCTCGGTCAACTTGGTGAAACACATCAAGAATGGCAAGCTCAACATGAAGAAATTGAAGAAGACCATTCGAACAGCCGTACGCATGTTAGACGATGTCATCGACATCAATTACTACTCTGTTCCACAAGCTCGTCATTCGAACATGCAGCATCGACCCGTGGGCTTGGGTTTGATGGGTTTTCAAGACGCACTCTATAAACTCGGCCTGTCTTACGCGTCAGACGCAGCGGTGGAATTTGCAGACCAATCGATGGAAGCAATTAGCTACTACGCCATTGACGCCTCTAGCAGATTAGCTAAAGAGCGGGGTTCATATGCGACCTATGAAGGTTCTTTATGGAGTAAGGGTATATTGCCCATCGACTCCTTAGCCATGCTGCAACAAGAGCGCGGTGCGCAATACTTAGAGGTCAATCTTGACACCACCCTAGATTGGCAGAAGCTGCGCAACAAAGTAAAAAGCCGCGGCATGCGCAACTCTAACGTGATGGCTATAGCGCCCACAGCAACCATTGCAAACATTACCGGCGTATCTCAATCAATCGAGCCCACCTACCAAAACCTATACGTTAAATCTAACCTCTCGGGAGAATTTACCGTCGTAAACCCATACATGGTTCATGACCTCAAAGCGGTAGGTCTATGGGACAAGGTGATGGTCAACGATCTGAAATACTACGACGGCAGCTTGCAAGCTATCGAACGTATCCCCACAGACATCAAGCTTAGATATGCAACTGCGTTTGAAGTTGAGCCACGATGGTTGGTCGACGCCGCCAGTCGGCGTCAAAAGTGGATCGATCAAGCGCAATCTTTAAACTTATATATTGCTGGTGCATCGGGTAAAAAGTTAGACATCACCTACCGTATGGCGTGGTTGAGAGGGTTGAAAACGACGTACTACTTACGTGCACTAAGTGCCACAAGTACTGAGAAATCTACCTTAGATCGCAGCACACTCAATGCGGTATCGTCCGACACGGTGGCCCAACCCACAAAAGCGGCAGCACTACCGTTGGCCTGTTCTATTGATGAACCAGACTGCGAAGCCTGTCAGTAAGCCGCTTATTAAAGGAGAAACATGATGTTAAGTTGGGATGACTATAGCGAAGAAACCACATTACACCCGGCGACTGCCTCGGCTGCACCCATAATATTGGAAGAATCTTCTGCGCTAAAAGCACAACCAGAAGTACAACCAGAATTACAAATAGAGTCGGCCCCTATCACTGCTGACACTATTGAACAAGCGGTTCAACTTACACCACAGCAGCATGAGCAGCCTGTGATACCAGCAGAGAAAGAAAGCTACCAACGAGTGACGGTAGATCAAAAAGCCATGATCAATTGCCGCGCTGATCTAAATCAACTGGTGCCATTTAAGTACGACTGGGCATGGCAAAAGTATCTCGATGGCTGCGCCAACCACTGGATGCCCCAAGAAGTAAACATGACAGCGGACATTGCATTATGGAAGTCTGAAGACGGCCTCAGCGCAGATGAACGCACCATCGTGAAACGCAACCTTGGTTTCTTTTCAACCGCCGACTCCTTGGTTGCAAACAACCTAGTGCTAGCGATCTACCGCCTCATCACCAACCCTGAGTGTCGCCAATACATATTACGCCAAGCATTCGAAGAGGCCATTCATACACATGCTTACCAATACTGCATAGAGTCTCTCGGCATGGATGAGGGCGAGATCTTCAATATGTACCACGAAGTGCCTAGTGTGGCAGATAAGGCATTTTGGGCATTGAAGTACACCAACGAACTTACCGACCCAAGTTTTACTACCGGCACGTTAGAAACGGACAAAGAGTTACTGAAGAATTTGATTGCCTACTATTGTGTTCTAGAGGGCATCTTCTTTTATTGTGGGTTCACCCAGATATTGTCCATGGGACGTCGTAACAAAATGACAGGTACGGCGGAACAATTTCAGTACATTCTTCGTGACGAATCAATGCACGTGAATTTCGGTATAGATGTTATCAATCAGATTAAGTTGGAGAACCCGCACTTGTGGGATGAACAGATGCAATCCCTTGCGCGCGAGATGATATTAGATGGTACACGACTGGAAGTTGCCTATGCTCGCGACACCATGCCGCGCGGCGTACTCGGCATGAATGCCAACATGATGGAAGAGTATCTACAATTCATCGCCAATCGCAGAATGGCTCAATTAGGTTTGACTGAACCTTTCCAAGGAGCGAAAAACCCCTTCCCTTGGATGTCTGAAATTATGGACCTAAAGAAAGAGAAAAACTTTTTCGAAACGCGGGTAACAGAGTACCAAACTGGCGGCGCGCTTAGCTGGGAATAAGAAATTAGCACCTAAAATAGAGAAAGCCCCTGTTGGGGCTTTTTTTTATCTTCAAGATAAGTTATTCCTACAGCACCGAAACCAGGGAGAACTATCTTGAATCAGCTAGGCCAACACTTCGCCACATTGATACGCTATTTAAGCATTACATTGTTAGTAGCCTTCAGCGCAGTTGGCTCCGCTGAAAATTTGGACAACGACGCGAGCTATGATGTTGCCGGGCTACAACATCCCGCAGAGATCATCGTAGATGAATGGGGTATACCTCACATTTATGCCAACGATCACTACGATGTGTTTTTTGTACAAGGGTTTAATGCCGCACGTGATCGATTGTGGCAACTTGATATCTGGCGTAAACGCGGCTTAGGGCAATTGGCCAAATCTTTTGGTGCTTCCTACATTAAGCAAGATACCGCCACGCGACTATTTCTGTATCGCAAGGACATGTATTCTGAGTGGCTAGCTTACGGCAACGACGCCAAACGCATTGCACAAGCATTCGCGGCAGGCATCAACGCGTTCATCGACATCACTCAAAAACACAAAAATTTACTGCCCCCCGAATTTGGTCTTTTAGACTATACGCCAGACTATTGGCACGCCGACGATATCGTACGTATACGTAGTAACGGCTTGTGGCGCAACGTCATCCAAGAAGTCTGGCGAGCGCAGTTGGCTTGCCACGACCAGTTGAAGTTAGCCGCACGCTGGAAGCAACTCGAACCTACTTGGGAAACAAAAGTACCTGCGGGCTTAGATCCTTGCCTTGTTACCGAAGACGTTCTAGATATGTACAAGCTGGCCAAGGCACCAGTGACCTTTGCAGCCGCCGAAGTAGGATCAAAAAAAGCCGCTGCTAAAAGTAAGGTGGTTTCGGGACAAGTATTAGCCCTGCAAGATGAGTTCAACCACACCCTAGGCAGCAACAACTGGGTCGTCGCTGCAGACAGAACCAGCACCGGACGACCCATACTCGCTGACGACCCCCATCGTGGGCACGCGACGCCATCCCTACGTTACATCGCCCACTTAAACGGACCCGGCATAAATGTCATCGGCGCCGGCGAACCTGCATTACCTGGAATATCCATCGGCCACAATGAACGCATCGCCTTTGGTTTAACCATTTTTCCCATCGATCAAGAAGACCTCTACGTTTACGAAAAACGTGACTCTGGCTACCTATACAAAGGCCGAACCGAGCCTTTTATCTTAGTTAACGAGTCAATTGAGGTGCGAAATGCGCCTGAACATTCAGTGCAGCTCAAATTCACCCGCCACGGTCCGGTTGTGGCAGAGACGCCAACCCACGCCTTCGTCATTGCTGCAGCGTGGCTAGAACCAGGAATGTCACCCTATTTCGGCAGCATAGAATACATGCGCGCACAGAATTTTCGCGAATTTGTTGCTGCCTTAAACCGCTGGGGTGCGCCATCGGAAAACCAAGTGTACGCCGATATTGATGGCAACACCGGTTACAAACCAGCAGGCCGATTTCCAGTAAGACCTAACTGGGACGGTCTTTTACCTGTTCCAGGAGATGGCCGCTATGAGTGGCAAGGTTATTTCGACATGGATGTGCTGCCAGAGGAATACAACCCTAAGCGCGGCTATACCGGTACCGCAAATTCCATGAACCTACCAGACGACTATCCAATAGAAAAATATAAAATTGGTTTTGAGTGGTCAAGCCCCTGGCGTTACCGTCGACTTTGGGAGTATTTGGCCAACGATTCAACACACAGCATGGAAGATTCACTTAACTTACAGCGAGACTACGAATCTGTTCTTGCACGAGAGCTTCTCAGCTCATTGTCAGAACTACCTGCCGATGCCGGCGGTAAGTTACTACAACAATGGGACCATCGTCTGACCGTAGACTCGCCAGCTGCTGCATTGTGGAATGTGTGGTACAGCCGACATTTAGCCCCCTCTCTGGCTCGGCAGTTAGCCGCAGGACACAACCACGTTCCCAATGGGCAGCTAGACTCGCTTACGGTTTTGGAGTTGCTTAAAACCGATCCCGGAAAAGAAATCGCGAATTCTACGTTGCTTGATGCATGGCAAGAAACCACACAACTCCTAGGAGACAACCCTAAACAATGGCGTTGGGGCGATCTACATCAGATTCGCTTTGAACATCCGTTGCTATTTATGGCACCCGAGCCACTACAGAAAGACATGAAAATGCCTGCGTACCCACGAGGCGGCAGTGGCAATACCACCAACAATACCTCATATCGAGCGGATGACTTCCTGGTCCGCGCCGGCGCATCCTTTCGCATGGTTGTCGACGTAGGAAATTGGGACGCTGCATTGGCAACCAATGCGCCAGGTCAGTCGGGTGACCCAAGGTCTCGTTTTTATGACAACTTGTTAGAAAATTGGGCCACTGAGAGCCAGTTCCCCTTGCTCTTTTCGAGAACCGCGATTGAGAAACACAAAGCCTTTACCATAACCCTAAATCCGCTCGAATGAGTAAACGGATGAGGTGGACCGCGCAGATTCCTAAGTTCATTGAAAATCAAAACCTTTGGAGTTTGCCCGAGGTATATCCGGCAAATAGCATCTAATTTCCGGTGCTGATTACAACCAGTTGGTACGATTGTTATTCCATTGGACGATGGCATGGGGTGTGTACGGAATTTCAACAGGAAATGCGCCTTGTAAAGTTTGCTATATTGTTTCGGCGGGCCTGGTTAAACTCAATCACTATGAACGAACATACAGCTCATCTTAAAAATATCGAAGAACAAGGCTACACACTAATCGAGAATGCATTGCCTTCAGAGTTAGTCGATGCGGTCAGCGAGGCACTGTTACGACTTGAAACTGAATTTTCGGTACAACCAGGATGCAATTTATTCGAAGGCAACCACACCATTCGGATATATAACCTACTTGCACGAGACCCAATCTTTCAACAAGTACCAGTGCACCCCTTGATACTACCTATTATTGAAAACGTTCTCGATAAGGGCTGTCTGGTATCATCGCTCTCCTCCATATCCATTGATTCTGGCGAACGCGCACAGCCCATCCACGCAGACGATACGCTGATTGGATTGCCACGACCACATCAGGCAGTAGTGTGTAATTCGATGTGGGCGTTAACTGACTTTACGGAAGAAAACGGCGCCACTCGTATCGTACCTGGCAGCCACAAATACAAAGACAAACCAGAATATGGCACCCACCCAGAAAGCATTGCAGCAGAAATGACTAAGGGCAGCGTCTTAATTTGGAATGGCAGCCTATGGC
>JAADHW010000071.1 GCA_013151695.1 Gammaproteobacteria bacterium | reverse complement strand
AGCCAATGAGCTCTGTGCAATGCTTGATGATTGGCAAATCCATGAAGATCGAGACTTGCCGCAGGAAGTTTGGGCATTTTTAGCCGAGCAAGGTTTTTTCGGCATGATCATTGCGAAAGAATATGGTGGTCTGGGTTTCTCAGCTTTGGCCAACTCAGAAATTGTAATGAAAATATCCACGCGCAATATTACCGCTGCGGTGACGGTGATGGTGCCGAATTCCTTAGGTCCAGGGGAGTTGTTGCAACATTACGGAACACAGGCGCAGAAGGATCACTATCTTCCGCGCTTGGCTAAGGGCACAGAGATACCTTGTTTTGCTCTGACCTCGTCGGTGGCGGGGTCTGATGCCGGCTCGATGACCGATTCTGGTGTTGTGTGTTATGGCAATTGGCAAGGACAGAAGGTTCTGGGGCTCCGTTTAAATTGGCGCAAGCGTTATATCACTTTGGCGCCAGTGGCGACTCTACTTGGTTTGGCATTTAAGGCTTACGATCCTGATGGCCTGTTAGGAGGGCAGACAGATTTAGGTATTACTTGTGCTTTGGTAGATACAAGTTTGGCAGGCATTAGCATTGGTAGGCGTCATTTACCTAGTGGTGCGTCATTTATGAATGGTCCGACCCAAGGCAACGATGTATTCATCCCGCTAGAGCAGGTGATTGGTGGCCAAGCAAGAATTGGTCAGGGGTGGTCAATGCTCGTTCAGAGCTTGGCAGCTGGTCGTGCTATATCTCTACCGGCTCTGAGTGTTGCAGGGTCTAAAGTTGCTGCTCATGCCACTGGTGCCTATGCGCGTGTTCGTCGCCAATTTAAGATGCCTATCGGATATTTCGAAGGCGTGGAAGAAGTGCTGGCACGCTTGGCTGGCAATAGTTATCGAGATGACGCAACCAGGCTGCTGACGTTGAGTGCTTTGTTGTTAGGCGAGCAACCCAGTGTTTTAACGGCGATCGCTAAGGCCTATTTGACCGAAAGCAATCGTCGCGCGATTAACGATGCGATGGACGTGCATGGTGGTAAGGGCATTATGCAGGGTCCGCGGAACTACCTTAATAATATCTATCAAGCCATACCAATCGGCATAACCGTTGAAGGCGCTAATATTTTAACCAGAAGCATGATTGTGTTTGGTCAAGGGGCCATTCGTGCCCACCCCTATATACTGCTAGAAATGCGCAGTGCGCAAGCACAAGACTCTGCTGAGGCTTTGAGTAACTTTGACGCTGCTTTCTTTGGCCACGTGGCTTTCACCGTATCGAACTTTGTGCGTACTTTGTGGATGGGTATCACTGGGGCGCGATTTGTTATCGCTCCAGTCGATGGTCCTACGGCCCATTATTTTCGGCAACTTACGCGCATGAGTTCGGCCTTTGCATTCATTTCCGATTTGGTGCTGCTTACCTTAGGCGGTAATTTCAAATTTCGTGAAAAACTCTCGGGTCGGTTGGCAGATGTGTTAGCGCAACTGTATATGGCTTCATCCGTATTGAAACATTTCGAAGACGCAGGCCGGCCCAGTGAAGATTTACCGTTAGTTAACTGGGCGATGCGTGACAGCCTCTATATTGTGCAAACACAACTGCTCAATGTCATCCGTAATTTTCCCGTTTGGTGGCTGCGACGACTGCTAAAGATGATCGTTTTTCCTCTGGGGTTATTTTACCGCGAACCGTCAGATCAATTGGGCAAGCGTGCTGCGCGCGTGCTGTTGTCACCTGGAGCCGCGCGAGACCGGCTGACAAAAGGTATATATGCGGCACAAAGTGGCCCGGGTCTTGGTGAACTGAACATAGCTTTCGCCGCGGTCTGCGAGGCCACTCAAGCCTCTCGTCGTTTACGGGCTATTACTCATGAGGACATCACGCCGGCTAACTATGAGTCACTGATCAAGGTAGCACTGGATGGGGATGAATTTTCAGAAGCCCAAGCAGAATTAGTGCGGCGCGCACAGCTTGCTGTTGGCAAAGTTATTGCTGTAGACGACTTTGCGAGAGACGACTTTGCGAGAGACGACTTTGAATCCAAACCAGCCGAAACCACTTCGCTTGAAACTGTGGTACGAGAACCTCAAGTAGAATCGAGTGAGGTATCGGTAGAGAAAACTGCCGATGACTTGAAGCGAATTAAGGGTATTGGTCCCAAGATAGCCACTGTATTACGGGTCATGGGCATTCGCGAATTTCAGCAAATAGTGGATTTAAACGCCGATGAAATTCAAACACTTGAGCAAAACATTGGTTTTAATGGTCGGGTAGGGCGTGAAAACTGGGTTGAGCAGGCGCAGAAGTTGCTTGATGAGGACAACCAGAAAAAAATGGCTAGGCTAGATTAGAAAGACCACTTGTGATGGCAGAGGTGCCATCACAAGCATAGCTGGAGACCCCTAGTGAGTAACCACTCGAGGTAACTCTTTAGCCTGAGCTACCCAACCTGTGACGGTTTTTGCCGAAGGCAGAGAGCGAACCAATTTCTTCGCTTCATTCACTTCTTCCATTTTTGCCGCTAGGTTGTCTGCGTTGCGCTGCGCAAGCTCCGGCACAGAATCGACACCAGCAGCTTCCAAAAGCTCCGAGTATTCTCCACCAATGCCGTTAACGCGGCATAGATCGGCATGATTAACAAATTTCAATACCAATGTGTCGCTGACACCAGATGCTGCGATGATGGTTTTACGTCCTGCCGCAGTGGCGCCTTTCTCTAGCAACTCCTCACAGCTATCGATACCTGCAGATTTGAATTTTTCTTCGTACGCGGGACCAATGCCCTCGATGTTTGTTAGTGCGGTCATGCACCCTCCTAGTTAATGTTGTTGTTAAAAATTGGCAGTGTGAAATTTATGAGTTGCGCAAGGCGTCTCGAATTTCTGCTAGTAGCACCTCTTCGTTGCTAGGTGGGGGTGGCGCAGCTGGCTCAGCTTCAGGCTCGTCTTTAGCTGTTACCGAATTCATCGCCTTAACCACCATGAAAATGGCGAATGCGATGATCAAGAAATCTACAACGGTCTGTACAAACACGCCGTATTTCAACAGTACGGCCCCTGCTTCTTCGGTTGCTGCACTCAAGGTGATGGCGAGATCACTGAAATCAACGCCGCCTAGGATGAGGCCAATGGGTGGCATCAACACGTCTGCTACGAATGACGAGACAATTTTACCAAATGCGCCACCAATGACGATGCCCACCGCCATATCTACAACATTGCCGCGCATAGCAAAGTCTTTAAATTCCGAAATCATGCTCATAGTTTCCCCCCGGGGATCAATCTTATTATTAAGTCGTATTATTAAATTTATTGTTAGTTCTAGAGCCCAGACTACTTCGGCCGGACAGGGTCGCATTTATAGCACCGTGGTGGTGTTGCTTCAACTCACTGGGAGGCCACAGGTGAAGTGGCTTTGCAGTTGCGATATAGGCTATAGGTTATGACACCAAGGGTCAGTAGCTGCACCGGTGCCCACCATGCATGCCACCAGGCATGAGTATTACAGATCGATTCTGAACCTAATGTTGATGCTGTAAAGGTGGTTATGACAGGCCAGATTGCTAGTGGGATAAGTAAAACAAAGGGTGCGGCGAGCCATCGCATGATTTGAGCCACTTCTGGTAGCTGCTGGATTGCGCTGATCAAGAAGGAAAAACCCAAGGCTATTGGTGCAAAACCGAGTAGTAAGCGCCACAATTCGTCACCGTCCGGTCCGCAGCCCACCACTCTTGAAGTCGCCAGCCAAATACAGTGAGTATACAGTACCATCCACGCAACTAGGCTGCAGCCCAGGCGCAGCAACACTTCTGGGATATTGGCTTGTTTAGCGATGGGCAATTCCCTTGGCCAGAGAAGTTTTACAAATATTTTTCAAATTGGCTCTGTCTGGATGCAAATGTGATGGCAATTTATTGTTCTAGTGCCTCCTCACGAGTTGCCAAAAACACGCTTGAGCAATGTTGTGGTGCGCTTGACCGGATCATTGCGAATGGCCGCTTCTTCCTTGGCCAATTCAGTGAACAACGCGGTTTTTGCGTAACCAAGTACATGCCCTGTTATATCTGCGTTTATTGGTTTTACCAGAGGTAAGCGGTTGTATCTGTCGGTCAAATTTTGCAGGGTTTGCACCGCACCTACTTGGCTCAAGCTCTGATCAATGATGGGTTGCATTTGTTCGGTGAGTTTTGCTGTCGTGGTGCGCTCTAAATAACGTGTCGCGGCATCATCGGGGCCGCGGTAGATTTGCATCACATCGTCAAATGTCATTTGGCGAACAGCCTCCACAAATAAAGATCTAGCCTTAGGTGCTGCCGCTTCTGCTGCGCGGTTGAGGCGAATTTCTAAGTCATCAAATGCGCCACCCAAGCCAAAACGCTGGGCAATTTGCTGGGCTTGGCGCAGTTTGGCCGGTAGCGGAATATGGAACGAAGAGTTCAAGTAACCGCCGTCCACACCCAAAGAATCTACCACCCTAGCTGAACCCAAGGTCAGCGCTTCGCGCAAGCCTTGAGCGATTGTAGAGGAAGTTAGAGTGGAGGAATCAGTGGTTGGGTCTAACAAACCAGCGAGATTGGGCAAGGTTTCGCAAGCTGACAAGCACACGGTGATTGCTGTCACTGCGAGCGCTTGGCGAATTTGCCTGGTGATGGTCATAGAATTTCCTTACATAGTGAGCTTTGTTATTGTTGTTTGCTAACGCTCGATTTGACCGAGATTTGCGTGCAGTACAGTACCGTTAAGCACCGGCGAAGCACTTGTCCATAACAGCGTCTTGGCGATTTCTTCCGGATCAACAAGGCGATCGTAGGCACTCATACCAGCGACTATTTCCATCGCCTCATCCGGCACGTGCGCACGCAACATTTCCGTATCGGTAAAGCCTGGACAGATACAGGCGGTATGAATTTTTCGACCCGCCAGATCTTGGCAAGTGGCACGCATCATACCGATCATGGCGTGCTTGGAAGTACTGTAGCTGAACGATCCTGGTACCGCCTTTTCGGCAAGCGTTGAGCCCACGTACAAAATGCTAGACCCAGGTTGCATATAAGGAATGACAAAATAGTTCAAAGTGTTTGGAGCGATCACATTAACTTCCATCACCTCGCGGAGTGCGTTGCTGGCTGTTTCAACCGCTGAGTCGTTGCGCAGTTTTGCGGCATTGTGGATGAGTACAATTTCATCTGCCGATTGCACAGCACTGGTCAACTGCGGACCGATATGCTCGATAAAACCAGGCTCTGACAAGTCGCAGTTGATATGAGTGACGGCGTCTAGTGGGCATCGCCGCCGAGACAAATTGATGACCTGATAGTCCTGTTGCAAAAAGGCTTCTGCGGTGTGTAGGCCTATACCTGAAGAAGCGCCAGTAATAATGAGACATTTCATGTTGTATCCTTGGCTGCAAACCACTGTGCTGTTGCCCACTGTCCCTCGCCTGAAGAACACTTGAGCAGCAAATGACTGATGTCCAGGGTACTAATTTCTGGGTTTTTCGTCAGTTCCTGTAAAAAATACTGAGCCAACTCTTCCACGGTTATATTGCGAATAGGCACCAGAGTGAGGTCTCGTTCTAGGAAAGGAATTCTGTCGTTGTCGAATAGGATGTAGGTGTAGTTATTGTCCTGTTCAACTTTTAAATGAGGCGAATGGCTTGGCATTAAAACCTGCTCATCCAAACGATCACATAACTTTTTTAAATTGGTCTTTAGTATGTTGTAGTCGAAAGTTAGACCGTCTTCTTGGATCGCGGCGTGGGCGTCTAGTGTTACCTGGAAATTATGTCCGTGTAAGTTTTCTCTTGAAGTTGCACTAAAAATAGTGAAATGAGCTGCGGCGAAATGCAGATATTCTTTGCTTATTTCAATGGTTGTATGAGGTTTGGCGGGTTGTGGTGTGTTCATGCTGGGTTGGCCAAATGGCTACGGCTCCTCTTGAACTCGGTCTAGAATGAGGCCATAAAAATGGTCTTCACCAGACGCGAGAGAAAAATACCAGCCTAGGTGGGAGTTGCACTCGGCACAAGTTGCAATGCGCCAAAAGTAGCCCATGAACCAACTATCTGCTGCTTCAGCGTTACCAGATATGTCACAGCCTAGTGCGTTGGCGAAGCAGCCCACATGGAAGGCTAAGTCGTGAGGGTTTATGCAGAAGTGTTCATGCTGGCCATTAACTTGTATTTTTTCACTACCACGCGTGATGACGTGAGAGCATGTGCCACAGAAGATGAAATTTTTGTCATCTGTGGCATTGATCTCTAACATCGACTTTAGGGTCGGATCTAAGGTTGAGGCTGGTGGCGGTTTAATCTCACTCATAGGAGTTTTTGGTGACCATTGAGAGTTTTGTAAGCATCTTCGAGCGCGCGGCTCAACGCAAGGGGGGAGAACAAGCGCTTGAAGAATTGTTACCATTGTTACCCAAGACGAAGTCTGCCAGGCAACTGGCGAAAATTGCAGATTCTGCAATGCTCGCAGAGATGACCAAGTGTGTTTTTCGTTCGGGTTTTGTGTGGAAAATTATCGAAAATAAATGGGCAGGGTTTGAGCAAGCCTTCAACCAGTTTGATGTAACTCGTTGCGCCATGCTGTCCGATGAAGAAATTGAACAGTTACAGAGCAATACAAATATCGTGCGGCACGGGAAAAAAATTCAAAGTGTTCGTGCCAATGCTCAATATCTATTGGAAATTCGAAGTGAACATGGAAGCTACGGTAAGTTTTTAGCCGCTTGGCCGGAAGATGATTTTGTTAAACTGTGGTCTCATCTGAAAAAACGCGGTGGGCGGTTAGGGGGTCAAACCGGAAGATACTTTCTGCGCTTTATCGGTCGAGACACACCGATGTTTTCTACAGATGTGGTGCAAGCTCTGATGAACGCAAGAGTGGTAGAGAAAGAACCGACCAGTCAAAGGGATCTACTAGCCACACAAGATGCGTTTAATGGTTGGCGTGAGGAAAGTGGTCGCAGTTATTGTCAACTTTCTCGCATCTTAGCCTGCTCGGTTCCATAAGTGTTTAAGCCAAGACGATCAACTCGCAGGACTTGTTATGAACGCTAAAACTCGGAATCATGTAGATGGGCTGAAAGCCTCTGGTCAAGCGGTGAGGGCTGCTTTTGATGCCATGGTGAAGGCCACTAAAGCAGGTATGACAACTGCTGAACTGGATGGCATTGGCGCCCAGGTACTGGCTGAGTATGGGGCGAAGTCTGCACCGCAATTATACTACGAGTTTCCTGGCGCAACCTGTATCTCGGTGAATGAAGAGGCCGCCCATGGCATTCCTGGAAACCGTACAGTGTGTGACGGCGACATGATTAACATAGACGTGTCGGCTAACCTAAATGGCTATGTGGCGGATATGGGGCAGTCTTTTGTTGTCGGTGCTGGTAATGCTGAGCAATTACGCTTGTGTGCTGCGGTGCAACGGGCGGTTCGTGATGCGATTGTAAAAGTGCGATCAGGAAGGTCGCTGAATGTGATTGGCAAGGCGGTGCAACAGGTTGCAGATCGAGAAGGCTATACGATTGTGCAAAACCTTGGTAGCCATGGAGTAGGGCGGAATATTCATGAAGAACCATCCTATGTTCCCTTCGATAATCCACAGGAAACTCGGACCCTAGACCGCGGCATGGTGTTGACCATAGAGCCGTTTTTTACCACTGGTGCAGCCTGGGTCAACGAACAAGACGATGGTTGGACATTGACGGTACCGCAAGGACAGATGGTTGCCCAGTATGAGCATACGCTGATAGTCACCGACAATGGTGCCATTGTGGTCACGGAGTAAGGTAGACATGCAATATCAACTTATAGCAGAGCAGCAGCTATTTAGAAACGAAGTAGAAGCCTTCCTGCAAGCCGAGCTGCCTGGGGAAGTTGCTGACAAAGTACGTTTCGGCGCCTACGTGAGTAAGGATGAGTTGGGCGCGTGGACTAAAACCCTGAATGCGAAAGGTTGGGCTGCACCGAACTGGCCGCAGGAGTATGGGGGTACAGGTTGGAATTTGGTTCAACGTCATATTTTTGATATTGCTTGTCGCCAAGCCCATGCACCACAGCTTTCTGGGTTCGGTTTCAATATGGTGGGTCCTGCCATCGCGAAATTTGGCTCATCTGCACAAAAGGAAGAATTCTTACCTAAAATACGCAATGCAGACTTATGGTTTTGTCAGGGTTATTCCGAACCTCAAGCAGGATCAGATTTAGCAAGCTTGCGCATGAGTGCCGAGCTCGAAGGTGATGAATATGTAGTCAATGGACAAAAAACCTGGACGTCTGCGGCTGAACATGCAGATTGGATATTTTGTTTGGTTCGTACCAACCCACAAGTGCAGCAGCAAAAAGGCATCAGTTTTCTATTGATTGATATGAACAGCCCTGGGGTAACCGTGAAGCCGTTGTATGCCTTTAATGGTAAGCGACTATGGAACGAAGTTTTTTTTACAGACGTTCGCGTGCCTGTGCAACAACGTTTAGGTGAACAAAACCGCGGTTGGACTGTGGCCAAGAGCTTGTTAGGGGATGAACGTTTGCTGGTTTCTCGTGTTTCAGAGAACAAACGCATTTTATCTTTGCTGCGTAGTGCCTTACAGGCACAAAGCGACCGTGGTATTAGATTGCCGCAGAGTTTAGCCCATGAAATTGATGCCATCGAAGTTCGTCTGCAAGCGCTTGAAATGACCAGTCTACGAATACTTACCCAAGCGGACGCGGGTGGGCGAATTGGAGCAGAGCCTTCAATGTTGAAATTGAAGGGCAGCCAGTTGGTGCAAGACCAGGACGAATTGTTGTTTCGCTTGGTAGACTACTTATCGCTACCGTTAGATCGTGCCGGCGCAGATACAACGGCGTCGGTGGGTCCGGAGTTCTGCGAATATGTTGCGGCGGGTCGTTATCACCACCGGGGCTACACAATTGCTGGCGGCTCATCTGAGGTGCAGTACAACATCATAGCCAAACAAGTTCTGGGTTTATAAGGCACAATTTCTACTCACATAAAGATTGTATGGGCTGTTGAAGGCCAGCCAAAAATTCACGGCAGGCAACAGGGAGTTTTGAACCGGTTAGTCAAAATGCTGAGACCATTGTTTTAGAACACTTTGTATAAGATGGGTGTTGGCGCGATAAATGCGCTCGCGACCACTGCTTTGCACCCACAGCAACTCGCATTTCACAAGGTGAGAGAGATGCCTGCTGGTGGTGGGCCAACTGCAATCGAAACGACTGGCGATCTCACCGGCATTACAAACCCCGCGATAGTGTACCGACAGTAAAATTTGCCGGCGAGTGGGGTGGGCTAAGGCGGAAAAAATGTCGTCTGCCAGCTGTATTTCACGCAGTCCCTTTGCGGTTGATGACTTAGGCATGAGATAACTTAGACGTGAATAGCCTCTACATGGGGGAATTCCATGTTTGGCTTACCGTTACGTTTTTCACACAGTTGGTCCATTGGCTCCCAAATGGCCATCACCTGGGGGTGTTCGTGAGCGCGATCAACCGCGCCATCTACCCAATCGAATATTTCATAAT
>JAADHW010000048.1 GCA_013151695.1 Gammaproteobacteria bacterium | reverse complement strand
TACTGTCACAGGACAAACAATGGCAATGTCGTCGTAGGAGTTCTGCAGCTGTCGGTTGTTATGCACGGTGTTTCTTCAAATGCCGGGTATCGACGCACTGGTTGTCTGCCACAGTGCTGATGGCAATTTTTTTCAGGTTGGCGCGTTGGATTTTTTTCGTGGCTGTTAGTGGTAGTTCGGCTAGTTGAACAAGATAGCCTGGTGCTTTGTAATAAGATAAACGCCCTAGACAGTGATTGGTGATGTGGATGGCGACCTGTGGCCAATCTTCAACAGCTGCCGTGGTTGTTACACAGGCGCAAACTTCATCTCCGCGCACTGCATCGGGAACTGGTGCTACTCCGACTGCTTCTACCATTGGGTGTTCAAGCAATACTTCTTCTACTTCTACCGCAGAGATATTTTCGCCGCTGCGGCGAATGATGTTCTTTTTTCGATCCACGAAATGCATTAGGCCATCGTTATCAAGATAGACCAAATCGCCAGTATGAAAGTACCCTCCTTGCCACGCTAAGTTGGTGGCGTCCTGATCTTTTAGATATCCAGAAAAGAAGCCGTATCTTGGATTGTCACCACTATGGCGCACCCATAGTTCGCCTGGCTGGCCTTGAGGTACATCATTTTCTTGTTCGTCCACTAGGCGATAGTCAAGGTGTTCTGGTGGCTTGCCAAAACACGCCGTACCTACTTTGCGGGGCTCTTCACTTGCCACTACCGCAACCGTACAGCCCGTCTCAGTCATCGCCCATGCCTCTATCAGTCGAGTTCCGAAGCGCTGCTCGAATGCCGTATGCAACTCGCCAGAAAGCCCGGCACCAAATCCAAAACGGATATTGTTTGATTGGTCTTGTGCGGATGCAGGCAGGCTCATCAACATGACCGGCATCACCCCAAGATAGTGCATTATTGTGGCGTCGCATTCTTTAACACTTTGCCACCATGTGGTTGGGTGGAATCTATCTAACGGTATTATACATCCGCCACACGTCATCATTGCCATGGTAGAGGTGGCCATTGCGTTCATGTGATACATAGGCAGAGGTGTGATTAGACGCTCTTGTCCGGGGGTGAAAGCGCAGTAGCCCCCAACGTTCACATACCATTCACCGGAGGATAAAAAATACTCATTCGACAAAATGCAGGCTTTAGGCTTGCCGGTTGTGCCTGAGGTATATAGCAAGGCACATTCTTGGCTAATGCTACCGCGGGGGGTTAGTTCTGTTGAGGATGGGTGATATTCAAACTCAACGCTTGAACGTACATGACAAGTGTCTTGAAGTGATGTGCATGCACGCACCGCCGCTGTGATCTTGGCGACATGCTCTGGAAGTACCACTGCGTAGCGTACTTCGCTATGGGTAAGCACATATTCTAGCTCGGCTGATTGCCATTGAGGATTAAGGGGTACAACGCTGACCCCAAGACTATTTAACGCAAGCCAGTGTAAGAAAAACTCCGGTCGATTGTCCAAACCCAACGCAACGCGAATTTGTGTTTGCTCGTGTGTCTTTAATAAAACTTCATACTGTATTGCTAAGGCTGAGACTAATTTGGAGAAATCTTGATAGCTTGTTAAACCAGCTTCACATTGATATCGCTTGGCGGTTTCGGAGACGATGTGTAAGAACGGTCTCTCGCCGAACACCAAGGCGCTGTTAGCGAAACAGGCGGCTACACTACTTGCCATCGTAAAACCGCCTCATAGAAATAGTTGAATGGAGGGCAGAGCTGATTCGCGATTGAGTAGCTCGATTCTTTTTCGACGGATGCGCAGTTCGCCATCAACGTTAACTAATTCATGGTGCACCACGCCGCCTAGGGTTATCTGCGTATCCATATGCGATTCAAGATATATGAATGGTGTGCGGCTTTGATATTCCTTGTCACCTTGGCAAATTACTTCTGGGTGTTGCAGCACATGCTGGCAATGGCTAGGGGGTAATTGGGAGAACACACGAGGGCTTTTTAAACGTTCGATGCGGACCTGTAGAAGCAGTTTGTCTTCGTACAGCAAGCTATTATAAATGTCCTCCTCTGCCTGGTCTCTTTTTAACGGCATCCAATACAGCACATCGTCTGTGAGTAATGCAAGCCACTCATCGAATTTTTTCTCATCCAACAATTGCGCTTCGTAATAAACGAAGGACTGTACCCGTTCGATTTCACTCATGATGCTTGCGCCTGCATGGAAGCTACAATTCGTTCTCGCCAAGCACGAAACTGACCTCGCATCGAGACTTCGCTGTTGCCCTTGTACTCGCCAGAGATATCTATACGTTCGCTCTCATCGTAGCGACGATGCAGGCTAACCCATTCATTGTCTGAACTTGCTAAACCTTCTTGAATGGCGCGATAACAATGTAGGTCGTCATGCCCAACGACACTTGTTGGTGCGTTAATGAGGCGACTGTACATTAGCGTTCGTTTGAGATGTTCGTCTGAGGCACCGACGAGCCTTAATGTCCAGCTTTCCAATAGTGTCTTGTCGTGGGCGATCGGGCGCGCGATACGCAAAGTTTGGATGGCACCCTTTATGGTTAAGCTCGGATAGTAAACTGTATTGTGTCGGTTTGTTGCGAGTATATTCTCGGCTTTTTCTTTTCCATACGCGTTCACCAGAGAATCATGGTATCCGGGAATAGCAGAATAGGCAGAGTGAATCGAAAAATTGACTCCGGTGTAACTGTGCCCATTGGGAAATATTTTTACGCCCATGTCATCGAAGAATTTATAGTTGCTGACAAAGGGTTCAAATTGCTCCACAACCATGGGTTTAACATCCGTCTTATCGTGATCTGCATACCAGAGTTTTTTTACTGTGCCAGCGGACGAATGGTGGGCCACCATCGGGTGCATGGTGTCATTTAAATTCTCGACAAACATTTTCCAGTTGCAGTTGTGCATGTATCGAAATGTACCACCAACAACTTCTAATCGTCCTTCGGGAGAGCGGTCTGCCATGTTGTCTATCGAGCTTAGTGAATCGCCAAAGAATTCATGAAAACCTAAACCCGCATCTGACAGTTTCACGAACACGAAACCTCTGTAAATTTCTACGTTTTTTACCCGGCTCAACCCAATGCTTTTGTCAGCAGTTGTACGGTCAGATGCTAACAGATCATATTTCGATCCGGCGTAACCCTTGGGTTCAGGGATAGATCGAAGTGAGCCGTCGAGCCGGAAAGTCCAGCCATGGTATGGGCAGCGAAGATTTGAACTCAGTTTGCCCGATAGTGCACTCACCAATTTAGCACCCTTGTGCGCGCAACGATTCTTTACCACCACTACGCAGCCATCTTTGTCGCGTAACATTATGAGGGGCTCTGCAGCTATGTCGGCGGTCATGAAATCCCCTGGCATTGGAATCTGAGAGTCATGTCCTAGGAATATCCAGGTTGAAGGCCAAAGGTGGTCCATTTCCAATTGAAAGACATCAGCGTCTATATAGACATCTTTATGTACTTCATCGTCACGTACTAGTGCTGTGACGTCTGCTGGATTCGCAAATCGCGTGGTGGATGCGGTCATCGTCCGTCCCCTTATTATCTGAACGAATTAGGGTATAATTCACGTGAAATGTCAACTATATTCCTATATGCTTTTGCATAAATTCTACTGGTTCAGTTTGTATGCCCTCGGATATTTCAGATTTTGTGCGCCACGATGCGAAAACCGCCGCGGATCCCGCATCGGCGCAATTTAGACTGGATCACTCTCCCTTCTACAATCTCGCGCAGGTTGGAAGCATCTACGAAAGCAGAATGCAGACCTCACTGAAAGCCATAGGAATGGATTTGTCCAGTTGGCGTGTTTTGATGCTCCTACAAGAGAAGCAACCCTGCACGATTTCAGAAATTGCTCAGCGTGCAACAACAAAATTGTCCACGATGACCAAGGTTACCCAACGATTGGAACGAGATTCCTTGGTACGGCTTGTCCGAAGTACTAAAGATGCACGAAGCACTGATGTGTTTCTCACCGAACTGGGTAACGAGACCGGCGCAAAAATACGTGCTGTTGCCAGCCGTATTTACAACCAAGCCACGCATGGTTTTGAAAACCATGAGATAGAAATGCTAAACCGTCTTCTACACCGCTTGTTCGATGCTTTGAGATAGCTGCTTCGCTTGATACTTGCCTGTGGGTGATCTAAGTTTGCGCCATGAGTGTATTTGGCCGAGCGCAGCTAATCCCCAATACTATTGCCGCCTTTGGCGCTTTTTTCATTGCTGCGTGTATTGGTTTTATTATGCCCAGGTTGGTACTCGACTCAGTTGGGCAAGAGACCTTAGGTCTGTGGGATTTAGGCTGGTCATTTTTGGTTTATGTGACTTTTTCAGGCATCGGCTACGGCCAAGCAATCGCTTATTTTTCCGCGCGGTATCGAACGGCGGAAGAAGACCAAGAAATAGATGAAATTTATGCTACCGGGTTTTGGTGCCAGTTGTTGTTTAGCGTTGCCCTCATGTTGGTATTTGTCATTGGTTTCAGCTTAATCAGCAGCCACATTTATGATTTAAATTCAGTACATGCAGATTTGGTCGAACAAGTTGGGCTGTATTTAGGCGCTACCATTGCCATTGTTATTCTTGGTGACGTTGCCCAAGGCACACTGCTTGGGTTGCACCGGTCAAGACTGGCAGATTTCGTTAACATCGGTCACGACATTAGCTTAGCCATTGCGATGGTGATGGTGCTTAGTGCTGGGTTTGGTATCGTCGGACTCGCAATTGTGACCCTCGTGTTGCGTATTGTTTCTGAAGTAGTCCGTTTCGGACTGGCGGCTCGCGCCTGTGCGGAATTTTCTACACGAACAAAATTAGTTTCATGGCGCCACGCCCAAGCGCTAACGCTGTATGCACTCAAGTCGTCTGTGCCCGCGGCTCAAGAACTTATTGTGTATCAGACTGCGCGAGTTGTGCTCTTTTTCAGTGCCGGCCCTATCGCCTTGGCTGCCTTTTCACGATATACCACCATTGCACGACAAATTAATCGTCTTGTTGATCGACTGAGCGTTGCACTACCTGCGTTAACCAGCAGTTTTCATTCCCAAGGAGACATTGCCCAGATCAGGCGTCTGTTCACGCGGGGAACCCAAGCAGGACTGATGCTCACGCTGCCTATTTTATCTGTATTCGCAATTTTTGGTGATTCGGTAGTAGAAGTTTGGATGGGGCCAGAGTTTGTTATCTCTAACTTGTCCTGCATGTTTGCGGCTGGTGGCGTGTTGCACGCAAACTATTCTGTTTGCGTGAGAGTTTTAGGCGGAATGAATGCACATGGTCGTATTGCATTGGCTTGCTTGTCAGGGTCGGTTTTCATCCTAGTGCTTGTTTGTTTGTCGGTATTTCCCGTTGATGCACTTGGCGCGACACTGCTAATCGCTGGTACAATGCTCGCCGTTGTACATGCACCCTATATTCGCTTTGCCTGCATCAAACTCGATGTACCATTCCTAAAACTTGTACAGGATGTATATATCAAACCGGTGGTATTTAGTTTTGGTTTCCTACTTGTTTTGTTGGCGGCTGAAGAGTTGGTGGCGCATCACTATATTTGGTCTGCCAATATATTAGTGCTCAGCGCAACCGGGGTGCTACTGATGTGTATTTGGCATTTTATGCTCGAAGCATCAACTAAGCTTTCCCTGAAAGCACTGGTTAGAAACCAAAATACAGGTTTGTTCGGCTAGTTTATGGCTCACATTAGAATTCTCAGGCATTACATCCACACGCCTTTCATTCTGACAGCGGTAGTGGAGTTTGCAGCCACCAGTTTTGCTGCCTACCTGGGATATCTAACTCGATACGGCGTTTTTCCAAACTTTGAGGAGCACCTGCCCTTCGCGCTCACATTCGCATTGGTGCTTTCGTTTTTTATGATCGCAATGGGTGTTTACGAAGCGCGTTTGCGTGAAGGACATCTTGGGGTAATGTTACGCACTGCTGTTGCTATGTTTTTGCTGGGAACCATCGGCATGGCGGTGTTGCTGTATCTACTGCCTGGCTTGTCACAAGGCCGCGGGGTGTTGCTATTTTCAAGCGTTGAAGCCTTTATTTTTGTCACTGCCCTACGATGGACCACCTCGGCGTTTATATCTGAAGACTTTATGAAGAGACGAGTCATCGTCCTAGGCACCGGTAATCGTGCCATCAAAGTCGCCAGCCGTATGCGGCGTAGATCAGATCAGCGAGCATTCATTCTAATTAGTTTTGTACAACCGGCCGATACTGAAGATTTGGTGTCTATGTATGGGGCAGATGTTTCCCCCTACCCCACGAATGGATTGTTTGACTACTGTAAACGTCATCACGTGGACGAAATCGTTGTGGCTACCGATGATCGGCGAGAGGAAAGTTCTAATACGCCGATGCCATTCGACGAGCTCATGGAATGCCGTTTGTCTGGCATTGAAGTCT
>JAADHW010000346.1 GCA_013151695.1 Gammaproteobacteria bacterium | reverse complement strand
ATCTTGGATCGCGGTGAAACGCAGAATAGTGACTTTACCGGTTTCCTTGTCAACTTCCACATCACAGAGGTTGACCGCAAATGATGGCCCTGGAGCTTGGGCATTTAAGGATGCTCGTGCTGAAATGGGTCCACCCGTACGAGGGAATCCGCGGGCTATTTTGGCCAATTTCAACGGTTGCGCATCTTCGTTTACACCGGGTAAGGGCCTTGCTTCACCGTCAACCCACTCTACTTGATCTGCCTCTATTCCCCAGGTGATTGCTGCCCGAGCTTTAAGTTGGCTGACAATATCTTCGCAAGCTTCGATGACAGCCATGCCGGTTGCGAAGGTAGTTCGGCTGCCGCCCGTGGTATTGCTGAACCCGGTACTGTCGGTGTCACCTACGCGAACACGAATGCGTTCGTAAGGCACTTGCAAGGTTTC
The DNA here is from genome assembly GCA_013151695.1 of Gammaproteobacteria bacterium. Classification (GTDB taxonomy): domain Bacteria; phylum Pseudomonadota; class Gammaproteobacteria; order Pseudomonadales; family Azotimanducaceae; genus UBA4421. The sequence continues at coordinate 6,008 of JAADHW010000346.1, read as the reverse complement.
GGCCGCCATCAGCGCTATGGAAGCACGGCTGCCGCCAATATCTGGGCTTCCTTCAACTACGTTAATCATGCCTGATTCTGCCACGTGGACTTCAGCGCTGGAGTTATTGCCGGCGTTAAACCAAAAAGCGGCGGCCACTCCTCGTCCTTGATGTTCGCCTAAGGTTACTTGGTAGTTTGGGTGTGCCTTCGCGGCTTCTAAGCATTCGACAAATCCGATCTCACGAAAACGTGGACCATAGGCAGCATGCGTGCCTTGGGTCGCCGCGTTTTTTAAACGTAAATCTATTGGGTCTATGTTTAGAATTTGGGCGAGTTCATCGATCACAGATTCGCCGGCAAACATAGATTGAGGCCCCCCTGGTGCGCGATATGCGGCTACTCGAGGCTTATTCACCACTACTTCGAAGCCTTCTATGTGAACGTTCTCCACGTCATAGGGTGCAAATATGCACATGGCGCCAGCGTTGAGTGGGCTGCCAGGGAAGGCGCCTGCTTCATATAATAAGTTGGCAGACATGGCGACGATACGTCCGTCGCTGTTGCAGCCGATTTTTACCGTATTGATGGTTCCTGGCGCTGGGCCTGTGGCGCGAAATACGTCTTCACGTTTCATCACCATTTTTACAGGTCGTCCGCAGAGCTGTGAGAGCTTGAGAGCCAGTGGTTCCAGATACACCACCGTTTTGCCACCGAAGCCACCACCAATCTCTGCTGCAATGACTCGAATATCGCCAGTGTCCAAACCTAACGACAATGCAGTCATATCACGTACACCAAAATGCCCTTGTGTAGAGCACCACAATGTCGCTCTGCCATCTGGTGTGAAACTGGCTACGCAAGCATGGGGTTCGATGTAACCCTGGTGCACCATGGGTGTAACAAAGGTGCGTTCAACGATGTGATCGGCGTCTGCAAAGCCGGCGTTTACATCACCCTTGCTGATGGTCACCATGGTAGCGATGTTGGATGCGGTGGTAGGCGTTTGTGCTAAGCCTTGAGTAAACAGGTCATCGTGAAGAATGGGGGCTTGGGGTTGCATGGCCAGTTGCATGTCTAACACGGCATCCAAAGGGGTGTAGTCGACCTCGATGAGTTGTGCTGCATATTCTGCAAGCTGGGTTGTTTTCGCTGCCACTGCTGCAACCGGATGACCGTGATAGAGGACTTTATCACTGGCGATGATGTTTTCGAAAAAACGCTTGCGAGCAACGCTAATGCCTGAGCGGGACGGAAAATCAATGGCCGTGGTAATGGAAAAGACACCTTCAACCGCCATGGCTTTTTTAGTGTTGATGGTATTAATTCGTGCGTGTGCATGGGGACTGCGCAGTACCGCACCGTAAACCATGTTCGGCATGGACTCGTCAGCGCCATAGTTAGCCTTGCCGGTAACCTTTTCTACGCCATCTGGCCGAATGGGTCGGGTGCCAATATAGGTTGTGGTCTTGGCTTCACTCATTGGTTTCTCGCTGATGGTTTTAACAAATGATAATAGACTCCGCTCTGCCCAGGGTTATTTATTTGTCATTGTCCAAACATCACGCACGCACAGTACAATTATGGTGGGCACGATAATGATCGCCGCTGCAATCAGTAACGTGGTTTGAAAGCCAAGGGATTCGTACAACAAACCGGCAGCTACTATACCCAGCGGTGCCAATACAATGGAGCCCAAATGGTCGTAGGCGCTGACCCTAGACAGCATATGCCCTGGAATTTTCATTTGTAATGTGGTGTACCAAAGTACGGCGAAAATTTGCCCAGTAAAACCACTTATGAAAGCTGCTGCGGCGATGACGTGAACCGGTAAAAGTAACGCTAAGGTAAGTGACACGCCGCTGAAGAAAAACACGCAGAAGGTCGCAAAGCGCATGGGATATTTGGGTTTGATGCGCATCGCTAGGATTCCCCCTGCCAGAGTACCTAGGCCAAATGCTGAAGCGATAAACCCCCAGTGGGTTGCACCGCCCATGTAATCGCGGGTGACTGCCGGACCAATCAGACCGAATACACTTTGGCCTACGGCAACAATGAGCGAAAACTGAGCAACGATAACCCATAGCCAAGTGTGCGAGGTAAACTCATTCCAACCTAGACGTAGGTCTGCAAGTACAGATGCTGCCTTGGGTTGAATCTGCGGGTTAGGCCGTAAGCTGATGACGAGAATCGCGGATAAACCAAAGGATACGGCATCTATGGCCAAGGTCCATCCTGCCCCGACAGCGGCTACTAATATACCGCCTAGAGCTGCGCCGCCGGCGATGGCTCCGTTACGCGCACTTCCCAGCAATGCATTGGTGGCCTGAAGATCTTTTTTGTCGACCAGCAGAATGATCAAGCCGGTGGCTGCTGGGGCGTGTAATGCCAAAGCGATGCCGTTAATGAGCATGAACAAGGTCAGCAAAGGTATGCTGGCAAGATCGAAGATGAACAACGCGGCAAGGCATGCTTGGGCGGCCATGGCGAGGAGTTCCGACCAGTAGATGATTTTTTGCCGAGAGGTTCTGTCGGCAAGTACGCCACCGAATAGCAGTACCACAATAGCGGCCAAAGTGGGTGCGGCGATGACAATAGCGGCATCGCTGGTTGAGCCGGTGAGTTCGAGCACGCCAAATGCCATTGCTATGGGTGCCATGGCGGTTCCGCTATAGCTCACTAAGTAGGCTATAAAGAGACGATTTATATTGGGGTCGCGCATAAGACTAAAACCAGCGCGAAAACTTCCGTCGATCATTTAGATTCTTTCTTCTTCCAGGTAAAATAGGTACCACACAGTTACGAGATCAACCTTCCTTGAGCATAGAATTTTTGGGTAAGACAGTTTCTGGACCCTTTACCATTCCTTCAGGCATCGTTGCTACCGCTGTGCCTATCATCGAGTACATCATGTCTCATGCGCCACAGGTTGGAGTACTTACCACCAAAAGTATTGGCCCTGATCCTCGGCTAGGCAATCGCGAGCCTATCCTAAGTCAATATGCACCTGGATGTTTTGTTAATGCGGTAGGTTTAACCAATCCTGGTGCGGTGCGCTCGGCAGAGTTGTTTGCCCAACTTAAAGTACCTAACGACCGATTCCTTCTGATTTCGATATTTGGTGGGAGTGTTGCTGAGTTTGTTGCGGTTGCAGAGCTATTGGCGCCTTATGCAGATGGGTTAGAGCTGAATCTGTCCTGCCCCCATGCTCAGGGTTATGGCATGGCGATGGGGCAAGATCCGGTTTTGGTTGCAGAAATTACAGCTGCGGTGAAAGCTGCGGTGAACATCCCTGTGGCACCAAAGTTAACGCCTAACACTGACAACATCACAGAAATTGCTCAAGCTGCGGTGGGCGCAGGAGCGGATGCATTGTGTGCAATCAATACTGTTGGTCCAGGCTACTACAGTGCTCACGGTGCGCCGGTACTGAGTAATGAAATGGGGGGCATGTCAGGCAAGGGCATATTACCCATCAGTTTGAAATGTGTTCGAGAAATTTCCCGTTGTGTAGACGTGCCGATTATTGGTTGCGGTGGTATCAGTTGTGCGGATGATGTGCGCGCCTTTGAAGATGCCGGTGCGAACATATTTGGTGTAGGCAGCGCTTTGGTTGGCATGACTTCTTTGCAAATAAATGACTACTTCGCGCAGCTTGAGCGAGATTTAAAAACTGGCAGCAACCTAAGCGAGTCGCACGTCCAGTATGATCTGGATATGAGCTTCGAAGCGGTGACCTTGGTTGAAAACAAACGTGTGGCCGCTGATATATCGGTATTGGTGTTCGACCGGAAAATACAACTGCAAGCGGGAGAGTTTGTATTCTTATGGATTCCAGGGCTTGGAGAAAAGCCGTTTTCAGCGCTGACTAACGATCCATTTTCGTTAGCGGTGATCAATTTAGGTGAGTTTACGCAACAACTAATTCAACTAGAGCCTGGTGCCAAAGCCTTTGTTAGGGGGCCATATGGCCAGCCGGCAACACCCCCAGCTGGGGCAAATATTATTGCCGTTGCTGGAGGCACAGGGCTTGCCGCAGTACACCAGTTGGCAAGAGACTTTGGTAACACAGACCTATTTGTTGGTGCTCGGAGCAAGGATCGATTGTATTTTATGGAAGAAAGCGAAGCGTGCGCAAATCTACATGTCGCAACCGACGATGGCAGTGCGGGCTACCATGGTCTGGTGACTCAGTTGTTAGAACAACATTTAGAGACATTGTCTCAAGCCGAGCTTGATAATATTGTCTTTTATAATTGTGGGCCAGAACCTATGGTCCATGCGGCGGTTGCAGTGCAACGAAGCTACTGCTCAGAACAACAAATTTTAAGTGCCATAGATTATTTAACCAAATGTGGTGTGGGTATATGTGGTGCATGTACAAGCCCCGACGGTAGGCGTCTTTGTGTGGATGGTCCTTTTTTGTCTCGTCGCTAAGTCGAACTTGGTAAAATGATAAACCTATCACGGTGCTGTGTTCTTCAATCTATACAATGCCGCCCGCATTATGAGTAGAAAAGTAACATGAACAGTAGAAGTAGGCTTGCCGTGGCCCTCAATAGCGGTATTTTGATCTTGGTCATGGGCGTCAGCAGTGCCCTTGCGGATGAAACATCAGGTCCAATAAAGTCGCAACAAAGTGTTGACCTTGAGCGTGAGGCAGCAAATCTTAGCGATCGGTCCGGTCAAGATGTGGTTCGCCTAGATTTGAACCAAAGTGAAGAAGGAAATTTTCGATTCGATCTTGCGCTAACCCGCAAAGTTATTCTTGAGGATCTCAATATTCGCTTGTTAGAGATTCAGCAAGACAGCTAAACTTTCTAGAACACCAAATCGTCTGAATATCACTAGACTTTCTCGGTTGAAGCTTGGATGATTTTCCTGGCTTCTCAGGCGATTTGTTTCCCTCCCCCAGGGCTTTATAAAGTCAGATCAGCAGGCCATGTTTTTTTGTCCTTTTTACAGTGTGAACGTTTCGATCACTGAGGTAGAGTAGGCGCACATTTTTTCGAGCCGGACCTTTTCCAGGTATAAAACATGAGCAACGTTTCCGCATATTTTTCTGGCGTGTTCGGACGCTCACCATTTCGTGATTTGCAGAATCACGCTAAATTGTGTGTATCAGCGGCAAAGGAGCTCAAATTTCTGTTTCCGGCTGCTAACGAAGGTCGCTGGGAGGATGTGCAGCAGCACTATGATCGACTGACAGAAATAGAGCAGCAGGCAGACGAGCAAAAACGCAGCATCCGCAATCACCTACCAAGGGGCTTTTTCTTGCCGGTCGCCCGTGCTGACTTGTTAGATCTACTCGGTCGTCAAGATGAGATTGCCAACGGGGCTAGAGATGTCGCGGGTTTGGTGATTGGACGACGCATGCAGTTTCCCGTCAGCGTACAAACGCAGGTGCTTAAATTGGTCGAAGGCTCAATCGCCACTTGCGTTCAGGTTTGTGAGGTGGTCGAATCGCTGGATGAGTTGATCGATACCGGTTTTAAAGGGCGAGAGGCCCGACGAGTATCTGAGATGATAGAAAGGGTAGAATATTTAGAGCACCGCACGGACGAGCTGGTGGTTAAAATAAGAGCAGGAATCTTTGCCGTTGAAGCAGATCTACCGGCGGTTCATGTCATGTTTTACTACAAGGTATTGGACCTTTTGTCAGAATTGGCGGATGTTGCCGAACGAGTTGGGCATCGTGTTCAAATGATGTTGGCTAAATAGGCTTATGGAAGCATCTGTCATATTACTTGGTTTGGCGATCATTTTTGGTCTTTATATGGCCTGGGGGATCGGTGCTAATGACGTTGCAAACGCCATGGCGACCTCGGTGGGTTCAAAGGCACTAACGGTAAAACACGCAATAATTATTGCAGCGATATTTGAGTTTCTTGGCGCTTTCCTAGCGGGTGGCGAAGTCACTTCGACAATTCGTAAAGGCATCATCGACAGCAGTATGATCACCGATGCCAACGTACTATTGTTTGGAATGTTAGCTTCTTTGTTAGCTGCGGCGGTATGGCTCACTGTAGC
>JAADHW010000019.1 GCA_013151695.1 Gammaproteobacteria bacterium | reverse complement strand
CGCTAATTTTAACAAGCATCAAAACCCGCATCGTTTGGGTAGTTTTGTACAAACGAATTGAGGAAACCTTATGCAAACTGCCCAAGCTGACCTATCCACATCATCCAAAGTGGCGCTCGAGGTTGTATCTGTCTTAAGTCCAATGGCCACAGAGAGCATCGATTTTCAGCTCCACTCAGAGGACGAATGTGTAGGCCAACTTACCCTAGACGTTCACAAAGACGGTATAACCTCGGCGCTGGCAGAATTCAATTTCCATGATGAAGTTGAACTGCAACTGAAGCTCCGCAAAGAAGCAAAAACAGACACCGACCACGATATCATGGTTGCATTTCCGACCTTAGGGCGTGCAAGCATTAAACCGAACAAAACCAGCGAGCCGCTGGTCGTTCAGGCAGGGCAGATTGCGGTCTGGCAAAACAGAAGGGGGCAAGCAGTCATCACCAATTATCAACACAAAGAGAAAGTTCGGTTTTTAGCACTAAGAATCCCCCCATCACTTTTGTATCAATATTTTGGCGACGAGTTGGGCGTAGAACCCATTTGTACCACCAACAACTTCACCGCGCCCACTACCCCGGCCATTCAAATGGCCGTCCACCAATACATGAGGGCACCCTTCTATGGTTCCATGCGCAAGCTGTTCCTTGAAAGTAAAGTGACAGAGTTGATTGCGCTGTCTATCGATATGTTGAGAAATATCCACGAAATAAACCATCAGCCTGCCTACTCAAAAATGAAATCGCTGGCATCGAAGGAAGTCGAATGTATCCATGCCGCACGCGATGAACTGGTGGCGAACATTGAATCACCGCCATCGCTGCTTGATTTAGCACACAGTGTTGGAATCAACCAACAGAAGTTAAAATTTGGGTTTCGTCAGGTATTTGGCACAACTACCTTTGGTTATCTGCAACAACACCGCCTTGAGCAGGCACGACAACTCCTTGAGGAAGGTTCATCGCCTGTATCTGAAGTTGCCCTTGCAGTGGGCTACACCCACTTCGGACATTTTGCTTCCATATTCCGAAAACAGTTTGGTGTGACCCCAGGCAACGTCCGGCGTGGCACCACCAGACCCAAAGCGTTGGTTTCGATCCACTAGTTCGTTGCCCTGGAGTTTACACATCTAAGACACCTTCATCACTCAAGCAGTTTAGAATAGTTGTTGCGGTAGGCCATCCTGGGCAAACCCTGACGAATGGGCTGTGCTCAAGATTCGATTTCTAATGGTGACATTTTTGATCTTGAGCGGGGAAAGTAGAGTATTAAATTCCGTCATAGTTGCCTCTACTCGACGAACTCGATCATCACGCCGTTGGCACATTCCACCCTCTCTTAACAACACACTTTTTGGAAAAACTTCCCAAAGTCACGTTCAGGCTGAGCTGATACGATGATAACTGCTTCGATACGTTGCGCACCACTGGCATGCTGCTGCCATTCTGGGATCCATATCGCTTCGGCAACGTGTTGTTGCGAAAAGAAAACCTGGATACCTCGTTGGCGTCAAACCCCTTGCCAACAGATTCCTGCTGGTCGGCTACAGCAATCAGGTGACAACAAGACAAAATGGGAAATACCCCGTGAATCTATTGGCATACGTTACTCCCGGCATGTCACTCCTGGCATAACATGGCCCAGAGAATCTCCAGCACCAGATCAGCGTCTATAAACAAGGCTATTGGTTACGCAGTAGCCGTATCTTCTGAGTGATTAGCAATGAATTCTTGCTTAGACAGCTCGGCAGTTGATTCAACCTCATGAGCGACATACATTGAAGGGTCTTCTTCCAACCAACCAATATACTCTGCCATGAACGCTTGGTATTCGGGACCGACATGCATTTTTCTTGCCGCTTCTAGATCCTCAACTTCAATAATTGCAACCAAGTTATATCTCATATCTGCCGGCTTATTCGCCGCTGGGTCGTCTACTCGATGATCCGTCCGGTAGACGTCGTAGCGCTTAACACCTGGCAGGTTCCTAACAAACCAAAGCTTGCGCTTTTGTAGAAATTTTTCGTAAAGGTCTTCTTTACCAGGCTGCGTACTATGCGCTGTGACAAGAAAGGGCATATTGGTCACTCCATTTGATTTCGGATAACTGTTGTTTCGAGCGTGTCTCGCAATGTCTATTATCCTCACCTTGCATCTGATGACTATCCGCAACAGGAGAGAAAAAATCGGCGTAGGAACTAAACCAATCTCACTGCACGTCCCTACCTTCACCAAAACCTAATATCCAGAACTCGGAGCTCGCGGTCTGATACCGGACTAACGCTTCTGCTAGGTCTCTTTCATGGGCATCAACTTCTTCGTCGTTGTGTCCGCCAAAGGTGCCAAAGTGCATTCCTACGCTTTGCGCGACGTCCAGATAGCCATGCAATTTAACCGCATCATCGGGATTTAGATGCTGAGTTTTCATCATCCACCTGGGCTCGTAACTCCCAATAGGTAGAATTGCTAACCGAAAAGTGGGGTATCGGTTCTTAATTTGAGCTAAGAAGACTCCGTAGGCCGTATCACCTGCAAAATAAACGTTGCCACTGCTAGATCGAATGACAAAACTGCCCCAAAGCGTTTTATTCCTGTCTAATATTCCTCGAGCAGAGCCGTGACGGGATGGTACAAAGACAATCTTAAGCTTGCTGGGCAATGAGCTATGCTCCTGCCACCAATCCATCTCTACCACGTCACTGAATCGGTTTGTTCGGAGCAGATCTCCAACGCCTAATCCAACCAATATTTGCGGACTGTGAAGGCGGGTGATTTCTTTTAGGCTGGCAATGTCTAAGTGATTGTAGTGATTGTGGCTGATCAAAATAACGTCGATGCGGGGCAAGTCTGCTATTGCGGCCCCAGGCGCCCACTATGATGTTGTCCCAGTCCATACCCTGCCTCCTTAGGTTACGGTTTTACCATCAATATCAGTTGGGGGTTTCGTTAATCGCTCATCAAGGGCTAAACGGATTTCCGAGTGTTCGTGCTGATTTAAGCTAAATCGCGACAAAATCAGTGCACCTATCCAATAACAAACCATCGGAACAAGTCCAACCATCGTCAACATGGCAAACTTAACTGTCTCGGTTTGTTCAACCCGTGGTGTAAATTCTGTCAGTTGTAAAACATATCCAATCATTAACACGGTAATCCCTCCGGCCGCTTTGACGAGAAAATTCCACGCGGCAAAATAGGAGCCTTCTTTACGCTCGCCCGTCAAGTACTCATCATAGTCAATGACATCACTTTGTAACGATGGGCTTACGGTTCCCCCACAGCCTGCTGCCGACCCTGTGAGCACAGCTACGATGACAAAGTGCACGATGGCGCCGTCTTGCAAAAAAAATAAACTACCGTAAGACAAACCACTTAGAACCATCGAAAAACCCCAAAGATTGCGCTTACCAAATCGATGCGACAGGCGTACCCATAGCGGAATAGATATTAGCGAAAATACAAGCCAGACTAGTAAAACAAGAGGACCATACTCTGGCACTAAAATCACATATTCAGCCACATAGAAAGTCAGCACACCGGTTATCGACAGCCCCAAATTTTCGATAAACGTTGCAATAAATACCGGACGCGCATGGCGGTTTGTGATCACATCTCTATAAGAACGCAGAGGGCTTTTGGAGCCTCGATGTTGATGGGCTTGAGGTTCTCGAAGACGATAGGCAACAAAAATAATAAGTATTGCGGTTCCTATCGCAGCAATAAGTGCAAGCTGTGCAGCCAGCTCTCTTATCGCCTGATCACCTAGAGGTTCAATGTCAATCAGTGCAGCCATGGCCATAAGACCAAGAAGGTACCCAGCAGTCATCGCAATATAGCGGCCGCCAAAGATGCGACTTCTGTCATGATAGTTATCCGTGAGCTCAGCACCTAACGACATGTGTGGGACGACAAAAAGGGACATGGCAGTGTAAAAGGCAAACACCGAAACCCCAATCCACAGGATTAAGCCGACATCACTTAACGCTTGAGGTGGAGAAAAAGCCATAAAAAAGGCAGCCCCCAAAGGAATTGCGCTGGCGATCATCCATGGGCGGCGACGCCCTAACGAATGGTTCGTTTTGTCGCTCATATACCCAACAAGGGGATCAATGACTGAATCCCAGAGTCTCGACAAACCAAAAATCGTACCCATGATAGCTGGCGCGATATAAAGAACATCAGTGGAGAACTTCATAAAGTACATGCCAAACAGCATAAACATATACCCGAAGCCAATAGCCGGCACGTTGTAAGTAACAAGCGTACCCATCGAAATATCGCGCTCGGCGTTACTCATAAAATAACATCTCACGCCGCTGGATCGTCATCACAATTTTTATCTATCTTTCCTCTCGCAAATCAGCCATGTAGCGTAAAAATCCAGGTGCGTAAAACCTAGAAATGAGAGGTTAAGGTTTTTGTCCCACCGAACACTAGCTAGACAAGAACGGAATTAGTCATTAGATGAATTATGTCACCAAGATCAAAAATGCAGACTTCTAACTCAAACCTTAGGTGTCGGTTGCACACGGCTTCGCGGGATACTGATAGGGAACTGGGTTATAACTGAATTTGCTGTTTAATTGCCACCCAGGGCAACAGAGCGGCATATTTTCTTTGGCTATTTTGATGTCTCTCAATTACAAATCAGCCAGATAGAGTTACTCACTATTTTCGATTTCATTTTGATACTCTAAAAAGAGTTTGTAATTGTGGTTCGTGGTGTTGTTCAGATCCTGATGAATGCGTGCAGTTTCTAGTTGAGATTTAACCCACTGGTGTTCCGCCCAGTTTCCACCACCTGTTTTCACCACCTCCATTTCTGCATTAGCCAGTCGCATAACACCGCCAATACTGCCAAAAATGTCTGATACGGATGGTTCTTTCTGATCCATACTCTCGAACTTTGCGTCCATACGCTGTTTTAACTCATGCGTCTTACGCATCACATTTGCATAACGTTCAACTTGGGAATCGCTCAATTTGCCATCACCCGTTGGTTCGTATACATCGCTCAAAGCTTGTTCGGTAATATCTGCCTGGCGTTTGACCCCGCCGAAAATTCCCGTTTCCTGTGAAGTTGAGATGTTAGTGTCAAGACTCGACATAACCACAGGCGCAAACATTTGCCCTAGGGTCAGGCTGACTAGAATGTTGATGACGATGGCTACCAGTATCGACGCCACAAAGTGTTTAACACGGGAGACTTCGGGAATCTCAAGAAAGACTGGCAGAAAGCGGTAGGCCAATACCAGACTGTAGATGCTCGCAGCGATGCTGAGTAACCAGCCAAGCCACGGTAACGGGCTAATAGCAGTGCCGATACCTGCTGGAATCATGGCCAAGGCAACCGTGGCGTAAGCGCGGTCGAAGTTGCGTTCGCCGCCAAAGGTACCCGCGAGGTAGTCGAATATGAACGCGACCACGAAACCCCAGGCCAGCCCCCACAGCAGCGAAAATATGATGAACGTGAAAGAACCGAACAAGAAGCTGCCACCGGTTAGTAAGCCGATGATTGCGGCGATTGCATAGGCCGCGACCACTACCGGTAATGTCACCTGGATGAAGGTCGTGCGCCACGGCGCATCAAGTGATTTGTACGATGCGGCTACACCATGCGGATCTTGTAGAACCGCAGTTACCCACTTGATGGTTTGTTGTATGTCGAACATTTACCTGGCCTCCCACAGCGCCGCAGTAAGGTATGCCTGATAACTCATACTACATATTGGTGCGAAATGGAAACCCGACGGCAGTTCAAAACCTGTTTAGGGCGATTTAGACTGCTTCAAGCGAGGCTTGACTCAGTCTCCAGAAAACCTCTGGAATGGGAAAATAGGCAACGCGACGTGTGTTATCTACCCGAAAACTTAAGCGTGCAAACCCTGTATCGCTGTCTACATCCGTCACCAAATACAGACGATCTTGGAAAACGAATATTCGCCCCTCAAGCCGGTGTTCCATTGCTTTCATCTTCTGACCCATGGTTGCATTATTCCACAACTAAAACCAAAAAAATCCCTATTTTACAAGCGCCTAACAACATTAATTAGTTTGTCGCCTAAACCCAAGATGGCGTCGGTATTTTGTCGTTAAAGTTCACATTTCGCACGATTTCACCACCATATCGGCTACATTCAGTTTCCGTTCAGGAAATGTGTCGGACAATATCTAGAATCAGATTTACAATCGGTGTCGCGATGAAGCCACTGCTCAATAAGCCACTCCTTATCACCAGCATATTCTGTCTACCCTTACTGGCAGCCATGACACCTACCGGTCTACCAGTAAATAAAATACCTCATGCCAGCCAGATACACAGTTGGCATGCGGTAGACAAGCGCCATCTGATCTTGAGTGTGAGTTCAAAACAAAATTACCTCGTCACACTGAGCCGTGATTGCCATTCACTTAATTTCGCCACCAACGTGGGCGTGAGTGCCTCTAACAAC
>JAADHW010000184.1 GCA_013151695.1 Gammaproteobacteria bacterium | reverse complement strand
ACAATACTCCCAACGCGAGCACGATATAGATGTGGTGGTACCTATTCCTGACACTGGGCGCACTGCGGCATTACCCTTGTCGCATCGACTGAACGTTAAGTATCGCGAAGGTTTTATCAAGAATAGATACATTGGTAGAACCTTCATTATGCCGGGCCAGAGCGAACGCCAGCGTTCTGTTCGCCAAAAATTTAATCCTATCGAGCTAGAGTTCCGAGATAAAAATGTATTGCTGGTAGAAGATTCTATTGTGCGTGGCACGACGATAACTCAAATTATTGAGATGGCACGTGATGCTGGTGCGCGCAAAGTTTATGTTGCATCCGCCGCGCCGGCGTTAAGACACCAGAATGTATACGGTATAGACATGCCGGCCAGAGAAGAGTTTGTTGCGCATCAGCACGCTGACGAAGAAGTTGCTAAAATTATTGGTGCAGATTGGTTGGTCTATCAAGACCTAACCGACCTCCAAAACAGTGCACGAGAAGGCAATCCGAGTGTGCGTGAGTTTGAATGTTCCACATTCAATGGTGAATACGTGACTGGTGACATAGATGAAGAGTACCTTCAGCGGCTATCCTCAGCACGTAACGATAAAATGAAGCAAGGTCATGACGCCGATTTCGCTACAGAGTCAAACGTCCTCGAGCTTCACAACCACGCATAAATCTGTGGTCGAACCAAGGGCGAGTGTGAAGCATCAAATCGAAGACCTAATTGGCGCCCTCAACGGCGTACTGCTCGGTAAAGAAACCCAAATCAAGCTGAGCTTGGCGTGTTTGTTCGCCCGGGGCCATCTGCTCATCGAAGACTTGCCAGGTATGGGTAAAACTTTGCTTGCCCACGCCTTGGCGAAAGTTTTAGGGCTCTCATATAACCGCATTCAATTCACCTCAGATGTACTGCCCTCGGATATTATTGGCGCCACCATATTCGACCGTGAGCTAAATAATTTTCGTTTTGTAGAAGGCCCATTGTTTGCGCAGTTGGTATTAGCTGACGAAATAAATAGAGCAACACCAAAAAGCCAAAGCGCATTGTTGGAGGCCATGGAAGAACGACAAGTGACCAATGATGGCCAATCTCGTCCGCTGCCAGCACCATTTTTTGTGATCGCCACGCAAAACCCATCTACCCAAGCGGGAACGTTCCCGTTACCTGAATCTCAAATGGACCGTTTCCTAATGAGAATTGAACTGGGTTATCCGGAGCCTGCGGCGGAACGTGAGCTGCTGTTGGGTGGAGATCGTCGGGTGCTGCTTGAACAGCTACAGCCAACAATTAATTTAGACCAGCTGAACGTTATTCAAAATGCTGTAGATAACATAAAAATATCAGACCCCTTGGTGGACTATGTGCAACGCCTGGTTGCCTTTAGCAGACATGGCAACGAGTTTGCCTTTGGCCTGTCTCCCCGGGGTGCACTGGCTATGTTGCAGGGTGCTAAAGCTTGGGCGTTGATTTGTGATCGGACCCACGTGGTACCGGAAGACGTTCAGGTAGTGCTGCCTAGTATAGTAGAACATCGATTGCGAGAGTCTGCAGACTATGCTGGCCATGGTGGTGGCGCACTAGCCCAGAAGTTACTGGGTAGTGTCGACGTTGTAAGCTGATTGCGGGCTACGAGGGTGAATCGATAATGGATGGCCCCGAAATTATGCAGTCTGCCATGGGGGCAAGATTCAACAAATTTTTGAATCAACGCATTCCACCTGCCAACAGCGTCACCCTAAGCCAGTCCAATATTTTCATCTTTCCAACACGTTCTGGGTTCGTGTTCGGAATGTTATTACTCATCCTGGTTCTCGGTGCTATCAATTACCAAAATAGTTTGGTGTATGGAGTGGCGTTTCTGTTGGGCAGCATGTTTACCGTGACCATTCTGTATACATTTAGAAATCTCTCTGGATTAACAATAGAACTGGCAGAAACTAAACGCGGTTTTGTTGGTGAGGATGTTGAGTTTTGTGTGCGCATAGAACGGCCCAAGGGTAAGGGCAGAGAGGGTATACAAATTGGTTGGCCAAATGAGTATAAGCAGTGGGTCGAAATATTTGATGATGAAGCCAGCTTGGTTCGCCTTTTCGTTAATGCAGAAACGAGAGGGTGGCTGCGCCCTGGACGTATGCTGGTGGAGACCTATTATCCGTTGGGCTTGCTGCGTGCGTGCTGGGTAGATATCAATGCACGGGGCTTGGTTTACCCCAAACCAATTTTTCAAGACACGCCGAACTTACAATCGAGCAAACATAGAGACGATGGTGTCCTCATTGACCCGTTAGGAAGTGATGATTTTGTGGATATTCGCGAATACACACAAGGAGACCCGATTAAGAATATTTTGTGGCGCGCCTATGCAAAAACAAACAGTTTAGTTGTGAAGCGTTATGCCAGTTATCTAGAGCCTCGCCTTTGGTTCAGTTTTGACGACTGTGTTGGCGGAATGGAAGAGCGTTTAAGCCGGCTTGTTGGGCTTGCTCTGCAAGCCACCCAAGGAGAAAGAGAGTTCGGTCTAAAGCAGCCTCGAAGTACCACCCGGGCTTGGTCAGGTTCATCTAGACCGCGTGCTCAAAGAGTTGGCCCTGTATGGTATCGAAGACAAATAAGCCTAAGGTAGGCGTTGCCCTGCAAATTCCCCGCAACAGCCTGGCGTTGTTAATGATTGCTCAGGTTGTGGTGATTTTGCCGTTGGCTGCGCACATTACGTTGTGGATTGTAGCCGTTTGTTTGATGTGTGGTTACTGGCGAACCCAGGTGCATCGAGGTCGCTGGGATTATCCGGCAGGGTGGATCAAAACCCTGTTCGTAATCGCCGCGGTCTTAGGTATCGCTCTGTCAGGGTATCGAACTTTTAGCCTCGAAGCTGCGACCTCTTTGCTGGTACTGGCCTTCGCTTTGAAGCTGGTTGAGATGAAGTCTCGGCGAGATGCCTATTTGGTAATCTTCTTGAGTTATTTCCTGGTCGCTACGGCATTTTTGTTTAACCAATCTATGGCTACCGCAGCGTACGAACTGGTCGCTGTCATTGTTGTCACCGCCGCCATGGTTGGGATGAACCAACTACATTCCCAGGTGCGGCCACTATCGTCCTTCTGGATTGCCTCCGGTTTAGTGCTTCAAGCTCTACCTCTGACTTTAGTCATGTTTTTATTGTTTCCCCGGGTTGCTCCACTTTGGTCAGTACCGTTACCTAGTAGCGCAAAGACGGGAATCAGTGATCGATTGACACCTGGCGATATTGCATCGTTAACCCAATCAGATGATCTTGCGTTTCGTGTGGTATTTGACGGCGATGTACCAGCTCAAAGAGATTTGTACTGGCGGGGTCTGGTTTATTCGAATTTCTTGCGCGGTACATGGAGTATTGCGCAACCACTCCAGCCGATTCGAATCGAGCCGGGCAAATCTGCGAGCGTAGCGCCAAACCAAACATTGAGTTACGAGGTGTTCTTGGAACCAACGCAAAGCAACTGGTTGTATGCTTTAGACACCCCGGTACAGTATGGTTCGAGAATGGATCTACTGGCTGACTATCGGCTAGTAAGCAAAGAACCCGTGTTATCTGTGATGCGTTACGCGTTGCGCAGCGATACCAAATTTCGAGCAGATCTTAGCTTGCCGCCTCACATTCGTGCCAGAGAAACCGCCTTACCCCCCAATGACAACCCGCGTTTACGCGATTATGCGGTCGCGCTACGCGAGCAAACGGGCAGTGCGCAGCAGATGATTGCAACCATGCTCGAGCAGATCCGTAACCAACAATTCACCTACACACTCAGTCCGACTACATTATCAAGAACCAACAGCATTGATGAATTCTGGTTCGATAGCAGACGGGGTTTCTGCACTCATTATGCCGGTGCTATGGTTTTTGCCTTGCGATCAGCCGACATACCAGCGCGCATGGTAGGCGGCTACCAAGGTGGCGAGGTGAATCCGGTAACCGGTCACATCGTGGTACGCCAGTACCAGGCTCATTCCTGGGTTGAGGCTTGGCTACCTGAAAAGGGTTGGACTCGATTTGATCCAACCGGCGCGGTGGCGCCAGAAAGGGTTGAAAGTGGCTTAAACGCTGCGCTTTCAGCAGAAGATCGTGCGGTTCTATCTTTTTTGTCAAACGCGCGAATGGGGTCAGACAACTTCATTGGAGACATACTGCAGTGGACCGACTCTCTAGAGCATAGATGGAACTTATGGGTTGTAGGCTATGACGCAACCACCCAGCTAAGTGTGTTAAGCGATTTGTTAGGAAAGGTGACACCAAATCGAATCGGTATCGCATTGTTGGTGGGTGGCGGGGTCAGTTTGTCGCTGGTGGCGATCGCGTTATTTTGGCGCAGGAGACCTTTACAGCAACACAAGGTGGAACGGCTATTTCAAATTTTTTGCGTCAAAATGGCACGCCAAGGATTGCAAAGAGACGGTGACGAAACTCCTGTTGCCTACATCGCTAGGCTAGCGGCGCTTGCGCAGGTCGATACGAATGCGATGCAAGCCGTATTACAACAGCAACTTTACGACCCTCAAGCCCACTTCTCGTTTCGTGATGCCCAATGGCTTCGTCAAGAGTTGCGAAAACTTCGATTTCGACTTGCATTTACCACGACAGGAACCGCATCCTAGCCACTGTCTTAGCATCGTAAGATTTCCTGTGACTCTGAAAAAGCGCTCCCCATGCGTAGGAATTTGTTCAACCACCTATGGCGATTTGGTCTGCCGCGGCTGCAAACGATTTGCCCACGAGATAGTGGCATGGAATGGTTATGATGATGAACAGCATACTAGGGTATGGCGGCGCTTACTCAACCTGCGTGAGGAAGTGGTTGACCAAAATTTATGCGTATTTGATTCGATAAGGTATCAACAAGCCTGTGTTGAGGCTGGGACAAGTGGCCATGGTACGCAACAAATTCATGACTTACTTCGCTTCATGGTGAAATCGAACCTTACTTTAGAATGGGCGGGGTTGGTTTCATTGTTGGAAGAAGTTGACGCACTGTGTGTACTAAAAAAGATAGATGCCGAGATCTATCGACGCTCGCTGGCGCATTACGAACGCAATTTCAAGATTTCCGTATGAGCAAATTCGATATTGAACCCATTCTGGAATTTCTATCCGTATCGACGCCTCAAGCCTGGGTGGATGAAGCCGCCGCAAACATACCGACACTACTCATCGATCACGCTAACTGTGAGAAAAAGGCCGCCAGTACTGCATTGAGTCTGATCTACCGATACGTAGATCGTAGTGACTTGCTCTACAAGATGTCGCGCTTGGCACGAGAGGAGTTGCGTCATTTTGAGCAGGTACTCGACCTGATGAAAGAACACGGAATCACCTATAGCCAGCTTGGTCCTTCTCGGTATGCAGCGCAGCTGCATAAATTGGTGCGTAAGCAAGATCCTGCGCGGCTCATCGATGTATTGATACTTGGCGCTGTGGTTGAAGCAAGGTCTTGTGAGCGGTTTGCGCAACTGGTGCAGGTTTTGCCAGCATCGGTGGGGAAGCTCTATCGTCAGTTGATTAATTCAGAAGCCAGACATTTCAAAGATTACTTAAACTTAGCCCAAGAGGTGGCCGCAGAGGTGCCAAACGAAAATATTGCTGACAGAATCGCAGTGTTTTTGCAGCGTGATGCGGAGTTGGTACAAAGTGTTGATGAACAATTTAGGTTTCATAGCGGTGTGCCAGGCTAAAACATTCTAGAGAAACCTGATCTTCGTGTTGTCGTGCCAACCAACCACAATACTCCCAAGCACCTAGAACTATCCTGGTTCGATTGAGGGTGTCTTGTAGCGGATGTATACCCGGGCGATGCGTGTGCCCATGAATCAGAATGTGATGTTGGTCCCCCATGGCTTGGGCTATCGCTGAGTCGTTCACATTCATTATGTTGGTGGCTTTGTTAGCGTTACTGGCCTGGCTTTGCTGCCTTAGCGATGCGCCAAATGCTTTTCGTTCAGACAAACTCTTGTTCAGCATTTGGCTTTGCCATTCGGCTGAACGGAAAGTCTTCCGCATGGTTTGATAAGCTTTATCGTCGGTACAGTAGGCATCACCATGGCTCAACAATAGGCCATCATTGGTAACGTATGGGTCAGATAACAAGTGTATGTTACTGGCTTGTGCAAAGGCTTCGCCGAACATAAAATCTCGATTGCCGTGCATTAAAAATACAGGTGCACTCACGTCACTTAGTGTGGTTTTGAGGGCACTGGCTATTTCGCTGTCATCATCATCGCCGATCCACATCTCCACCAGATCACCTAGGATAAAAATCTCGTCAACCCGTTGGCCCTCGACCGCAAGGCATTCGGCGAAGCGTTGAAATGCAGGGCTGTCGGGATTATCCAAATGCAGGTCGGAAATGAATATTCGGTGCACAGGTTACTCGCTGAATCCCAAGTGTGCTCTGGCTGCTTGAAAGGTATTTTGTAGTAGAGCGATTCGGGTCATAGGGCCAACCCCTCCTGGTACCGGTGTTATCCATGAGGCTATTTCCTTCACCGCATCGAATTGCACGTCGCCATAAAGTTTTTTATTTTCACCTCGCGTAATACCCACATCAATGACAATTGCACCGGGTTTTATCCACTCAGGTGGCACTAGGCCAGGTTTACCTACAGCTGATACAACAATATCAGCTAAGCGAATTCTTGCCGCGGTGTCTCGAGTGAACTTGTGGGCGGTGGTTACGGTACATCCAGCCAGGAGTAATTCTAACCCCATGGGCCGGCCAACATGGTTCGATGCACCAATCACTGCAGCGTCTAACCCTTTGAACTCTAAACCAATATGTTCTAGTAACAACATGACACCCTTAGGTGTGCAGCTACGGAAATTTGGGCGCCTTAAGGCCAAAAGCCCAATGTTATAGGCATGAAAGCCGTCAACGTCTTTACTGGGATCGATACAGTCGATGACCCGGTCTTCGTCTATGTGATCTGGTAGTGGGGTTTGCACTAGGATGCCGTCGATACTGTTGTCACTGTTTAGTGAATGAATTCGGCTTTCAAGATCTTGCTGGGTAACATTGGCGCTCAAATGTTGTACTTGCGAGTGAAAACCGACTTCATCGCAGTCGCGTCGTTTGCCACGGACATAAACTTCCGATGCAGGGTCGTTGCCAACTAGAATGACAGCCAAACCGGGTAGTCGTCGTCCTGCACTGACCCATTGCTGCACCTGCACCGCAATCTCGCCGCGCATAGACTTGGCGATGGCGTTACCGTCGAGAATTTTTGCGCTCATAGTGGCTCCTAAAACGGCATTCTACTGCTGTTCGTCTTGAGTCTCTACGCAAACCCTAGAATTGAAATGGAACATTGACCCGAGCAGCTTAAGTAGTATCATCGCGCCGCATAATTCGGGGTATAGCGCAGTCTGGTAGCGCGCCTGCTTTGGGAGCAGGATGTCGGGAGTTCGAATCTCTCTA
Source organism: Gammaproteobacteria bacterium (assembly GCA_013151695.1). GTDB lineage: Bacteria > Pseudomonadota > Gammaproteobacteria > Pseudomonadales > Azotimanducaceae > UBA4421. Next base: position 1,538 of record JAADHW010000184.1, on the reverse strand, counting down.
CCCCGACCAAATATCTACGAGCAATAAAATCCGCAAGTAACCAAGGGTATCTACCCAATACCGGTTTGGTAAAATTTGTACAGATACGCGCCCGTAGCTCAACTGGACAGAGCATCGGCCTTCTAAGCCGAGGGTTGAAGGTTCGAGTCCTTCCGGGCGTACCATTTACACTGGGCACTCACCGTCTACGGTAAAGGGCGAATTTAGAGTGCAAATATAAAGTAGCGATAACAGCAACACCTGCCTATAATTCGCGCCGTTGAAACTGTGGTGGGCGTAGCTCAGTTGGTAGAGCTCCGGGTTGTGATCCCGGCGGTCGTGGGTTCAAACCCCATCGTCCACCCCATTCCTCATCGGTCCCAGCAATCGATGTCTAGTGATATACACATCGGTAAATGTTGCGGGGGCGAATTAGCAATCTTCCAGTGCGCGACGCAGTGCAAAAATCAGTGCAAGTAAAAACATGAACGTATCTATTGAAACAATGACAGGCCTCGAACGCCGTTTAACTATCGCTCTTCCTAGTGAAGATTTCGAAACACAAATTACCGAACGTTTGGAAACTGCTCGTGGACAAGTACGCATATCTGGCTTTCGCCCGGGTAAAGTGCCACTTAAGGAAATTCGGCGGCGTTATGGCAATGCGGTACGGGCTGAAGTGGCTGGTGAGCTTATGCAAGCTAGTTTTGTTGAAGCAGTGCAAAAAGAGTCACTGAGCCCAGCCGGTTCACCGAGCTTGGAAGTTGTGAAAATGGATCCAGGCATAGATTTTGAGTTCACCGCCACCTTTGAAGTATTTCCCAGCATTGATACCGCAGACTTTTCTCAAGTCTCATTAAAATCTCCCAGTGCCAAAATTACAGATGACAACCTGCAAGCCATGGTCGAACGCCTGCAAGAGCAACGCACAACATTCGAAGTGGTTGAACGAGCAGCAGCTCAGGGTGATCAGGTGAAGGCAGATTTCTGGGGCACTGCCGAGGGCGAATCAGTACCGGGTACTGATGGTGAAGGTGTTGAGTTTCGACTGGGTCAAGGTCAGATGATTGAAGACTTTGACGCCGGTGTGATTGGTATGCAAGCGGGTGAAACAAAGGAGTTTGATGCAACCTTTCCCAAAGACTATCGTGCCCAGGACCTGCAAGATAAAACCATTCAATTCAAAGTGACCGTGCATGAAGTTAAGCAAAGCAAAGTACCGCAGCTCGATGATGAGTTTTTTAAGGGTTTTGGTGTAGAGGAGGGTGGTGAGACTGCTTTTCGCGCTGAAGTACAATCTAATATGCAGAGAGAAATGGATGCTGCAATTAAAAACCAAATAAAACAACAAGTTATGGATGAATTAGACAGGCTACATGAGTTTCAGTTGCCGCATGCCGTGGTGCACAAAGAAATCCATGTCCTCAAAGATCAAATGCTGGGTCAGTTCCAAACGGCTGGACAGTCTAAGATGCCCGAACTGCCAGATGATTTATTTAAAGACCAGGCTGAGAAAAGGGTCAAAGTGGGCCCCGTGGTCAATGCAATCATCAGTAATG
>JAADHW010000064.1 GCA_013151695.1 Gammaproteobacteria bacterium | reverse complement strand
GAAGAGGGTGCTGAGATGATTGTCCTTGAGTGATTCGACGTTCATTCTGAGCTCATGGCGCTCAATGGATATTCAGTAGTGTACTTAACCTGTCGCAGGGCGAAGGTACTGCTTAAGTTATCAACCCCAGGCAAATTGATGAGGCTGTGTTTTAATAAATGTTCGTAGGATGAGACATCAGCTACCACCACGCGAAGCAGAAAGTCGCGGTCACCTGAAACGGTATAACATTCCACAATCTCTGGGATATCGCCTACCGATTCTTCGAATAAGGTCAGACCATTTTCTTGGTGATTGCGCAGCGTGACGTGTACAAAAACGTTCACCGCGAGATGTAGGCTATTCGCGTCTAACAACGTGACGCGCTTTCGAATCACGCCATCGCTTTCTAGCCGTTTGACTCGCCGCCAGCAGGGCGTGTGGGAAAGGCCCACCCGATCACCAAGTTCTTGCATAGACAGTTCAGCATTTTGCTGTAATTCGCGCAGTATCTTTAAGTCAAATCGATCTAAAGGTTTCATCCTAAATTCGAACCATATTCCATGAATATGTACTAATTAATAAGCTGTATGCTGCAAAAAGGCAACCGAATCCTCGTGTTTCCTGGTTAGCATTAATGCCTAAGGAGAATACTTTATGAGTGCTGATGCTATGAGTGCTGATACCAATCAAGTACCGTTTATGCTTACAGACCGCTATGAGCAGAGCAGTGGTGTGGTATTGCTGTCGGGTATTCAAGCCTTAGTTAGAGCGTTGCAAACCCGAGCAAGCCTCGACCAGCAGGCAGGTATCATCACTGGTGGATTTGTTTCAGGCTATCGAGGTTCTCCACTTGGTGGGTTAGATAAGGAACTGTGGTCCCAGGAAGCAGGCTTGAGTGCGCAAAATGTTGTCTTCCAACCAGGCGTTAATGAAGACCTTGCCGCCACGGCGGTGTGGGGGTCACAACAAGTGGGCTTGCACGAAGGGGCGAAGGTTGATGGGGTTTTTGGCCTCTGGTATGGCAAAGCGCCAGGATTAGACCGGTCGTGCGATGCAATTCGGCACGCTAACGCCTGGGGAACCTCTGCAAGGGGCGGTGTTTTACTGGTGGTTGGAGACGATCCGGGCGCCAAATCTTCCAGCCAAGCAAGCCAAAGCGAGTTTGCGTTACAAGACATGATGGTGCCTGTGCTGAATCCTAGCGATGTGCAGGATGTGCTTGATTTTGCCGTTCTGGGCTGGGAAATGTCTCGACATAGCGGCTTATGGGTTGCCCTTAAAGCGGTTGCCGACCACATGGATAGTGCTGCTACAGTGGAAGTTGGTTTAGCTCGGTACACTAAATTTAGAGCGTCACCAACCGCAGATCTGCACATTCGCATCGAAGATACACCGGGTGCACAAGAAATACGTACCCTGAATCAAAAGCTGCCTGCTGCTATTGAATATGCACGTTTTGCAGGGATCAATAAATGGGTCACGCAGTCGGATACGAACAGCACCCTAGGGGGTAAGGCAAAAATAGGGCTCATCACTGCGGGCAAAGCTTATCGAGACGTGCGAGAAGCTTGCAGTCAGTTAGGTTTTCTCACCGCGCAAGATATCGCGGCCAGCGGCATCGAATTGCTGAAATTGGGTATGACTTGGCCGCTAGATGCGCAACTCATCCATGAGTTTTCGAAACGCGTGGATAAAATTTGGGTCGTAGAGGAAAAGCGAGCCTTTGTTGAGCCGCAGATCAAAGAAATTTTGTATGGTCACAGCACTGTTGCGATTGAGGGAAAGTACACAGTTGAGGGTGCGGTGTGTGTCTCCAGCACCGGAATTCTTGAGGTCACAGACCTCATGCAACAACTGGTTGTGCGGCTAAACCTCAAGCAACCTGAGTTGCTCACGAGACTAGCCAAAACCAAACAACATACAAAAAATTTAGACGCACACGCGCGCAATGAACGTACGCCACTTTTTTGCGCCGGGTGTCCTCATAATACCTCTACTCGTATCCCCGAAGGTAGCAGGGCGACAGCTGGCATTGGCTGTCACTATATGGTCCAGTGGATGCAGCGTAAAACAGACAGCTGCACACAAATGGGGGGTGAAGGTGTGACATGGGTGGGTGAAGCCCCGTTTACACGAGAGAAACATCTGTTTGCCAATCTGGGTGACGGCACCTACTTTCACTCTGGCATTTTAGCCATACGTCAGGCAGTCGCGGCCAAGGTAAATATCACTTACAAGATTCTCTACAACGACGCGGTCGCTATGACCGGGGGGCAGCCAACCGATGGTGATTTGAGCGTTGCCGATGTGATCGCTCAAGTTAAAGCGGAAGGTGTGCAACACATAGTGGTTGTCAGCGACGAGCCTAAAAACTTGCCAAATTTAGATGTTGAAATACATCATCGTAGTGAACTCGATGCTGTGCAATGTCAGTTGCGTGAAGTATCCGGCGTGTCGATTATTGTCTATGAGCAAACTTGTGCCACCGAATTGCGTCGTCGACGGAAGCGTGGGCTCATCGATGACAATCGGCCTCGATTACTAATTAACGAGGCCGTGTGTGATGGCTGTGGGGACTGTACTGTTCAATCGAATTGCGTGGCGGTAGAGCCACTAGAAACAGCGCTAGGAACCAAGCGAAAAATTAATCAAACCAGTTGCAACAAAGACCTGTCCTGCGCAAGCGGATTTTGCCCTGCTTTCGTAGAGGTGACCGGCGAGCTTAATCGAGCCCGTGGCAGCGGAGAAAGCGATGCTGGAACTCACTTGCAGCGCTTTGGTGAAATCGACGAACCTGAGAAAAAAGAAGCGGCCAACATACTCATAACAGGTGTCGGAGGCACTGGTATCGTCACCGTAAGTGCATTGTTGGCGACCGCAGCAAAAATAGATGGCAAGGATGTGCTTAGCTTGGATATGACTGGCCTGGCACAAAAAGGTGGTGCCGTATATTCACATGTTCGGATCAGCAGTGGTGAAAACAATGCTTTGGACGGCTCTGTTTTTCACACACCTAGAATCCCCGAGGCGTGTGTCGATACGTTGGTAGCGTGTGATTTGGTGTCTGCAGCAAGCAACGAATCCATGGCGCTGTTATCAAGCGGCACATTGGCGGTGGTGAATTCCCACATCGCGCCAACTGCAGACTTTGTCTTAAGCCAGTCAAGTGATACGCAATTTGCGAAACGCCTGCAACGAGTAAAATCTGTGGTTGGACAGATGCAAAGTATGCCCGTTGAAGAAGTGGTAACAGAACAGTTGGGGGATACCCAGCAGGCTAATATTGTGTTGCTGGGTTACGCGTACCAATTGGGAGGTATACCACTGAGTTATGCTGCTCTAGAAGAGGCCATTCGCATCAACGGTACTGCGGTCGAGCGCAACTTGATCGCGCTGAAATTGGGTCGCTGGATGGCTGTGCATCCACAGCAACCCGCTAAGTCTACTCAGTCTGATGCTGCCATGTCGCTAGCGCAGCTAATGCAACATCGCCGTAGTCATCTAGTCGCCTATGACGGCGAAAAACTGGCGTCTCGTTTCACTGCATTTGTAGAACGGGTGGCAATACGAGAAAAAGAAATTAAACCCGCTAGCGAAGAATTGGCGCGCGCGGTGGCGCGCAGCTATGCAAAACTGTTGGCGACTAAAGACGAGTTTGAAGTGGCTCGATTGTACACCTCGGAGGCTTTCGCCCAACAAGTTGCTGAGACTTTTGCTCCAGGCGCTACACTCACCTACTTGCTTGCGCCACCACTCATGGGTGATCGTAAACGTAAGTTCGGCGGCTGGATGAAGGGCGCATTTAAGATGCTTGCTTCAATGCGAGGAGTTCGCAATACCATATTTGATCCATTTGGCTACAGTGCAGAACGAAAGCAGGCGCTGTTTATCATAGAGCACTTTGAGCAGACTATGGCACAGATAGTGCCTCAACTGACGCTACAAAACCTCTCTGTGGCTGTGGCCATTGCAAAAATACCATTGCAAATAAGAGGCTTCGGGCATGTTAAGGCGCGGCAGATGGATGCTGGGTTGGAATTAGAATCTCAGCTCTTGGAAGAGTTCTTAAGGCCGCCTACACCGGTGAATATTTTCGATCCAAGGTGCAAAGAAGCCGCCTAGAAAAGTACCATTTTGGTATCATGCGCGCCCAGTGTAGCTAGAGGCGGTGGGTGGTATTGAGCAATATTCCAGAATTTGACTTCGGTCTGGGCGAAACTGTCAATATGCTACGCGACAGTGTTGCGGCATTTGCAGCTAAAGAGATTGAGCCGCGAGCGCAAGCAATCGACCAGGACAATCAATTTCCTCGTGATCTGTGGACCAAGCTGGGTGAGCTGGGGGTGCATGGAATGACCGTCGAGGAGGAATATGGCGGCATAAACCTCGGTTATTTGGCGCACACGGGTGTGATGGAGGAAATCAGCCGGGCTTCCGCTTCGGTGGGCTTATCCTATGGTGCACACTCCAATTTGTGCACCAACCAGATACAACGTTTTGGTAGTGCCGAACAAAAACAGGCGTATCTACCACGCTTGGTGCGGGGTGAGTTTTTAGGCGCTCTGGCGATGAGCGAACCCAATGCAGGATCTGATGTAGTGGGACTAAAGTTGCGCGCCATCGAAGATGGTGATGACTATGTCTTGAACGGCAACAAAATGTGGATCACAAATGGTCCAGGTGCGGATGTACTGGTGGTTTATGCCACAGTTGACCCTACTCTAGGCTCTAAGGGCATCACCGCCTTCCTAATAGAAGCAGGCACAGCAGGTTTCTCTGCCGGCCAAAAGCTGGACAAACTTGGCATGCGCGGCTCAGATACTGCAGAGCTCATTTTCGAAGATTGTCGTGTGCCTAAAACCCAGATACTGGGTAATGTTGGTCAGGGTGTTCGTATATTGATGAGTGGTTTGGACTATGAGCGTGTGGTACTCGCAGGAGGACCCTTGGGCATCATGCGAAATTGTTTGGATGTGGTGATGCCTTATGTGCACCAGCGTGAACAATTTGGTGAACCCATCGGTCGGTTTCAGCTCATTCAAGCTAAGTTGGCCGATATGTATACGGAAATGAATGCGGCCCGAGCTTATGTTTATGCTGTTGCAAATGCCTGTGACAATAGCCGCTCCAGTCGTTTTGACGCTGCTGGCTGCATCCTTTTCGCGGCTGAAAAGGCAACCCAGATGGCCTTGCAGGCCATTCAGATTCTAGGTGGTAATGGATATATCAATGACTTTCCTGCGGGCAGATTGCTGCGAGATGCTAAACTATATGAAATCGGTGCGGGTACTAGCGAAATCCGCCGCATGTTGATAGGGCGAGAGTTGTTCGACGCAACGTCCGGCTAAGGCTATAATCTCGCGCCGAAAATTGGCGCAGCAGCACAACATCAGGAGAATAAATTGAAGCGCAACCTCATTGCAGTAATAGCATTCATGACAAGCATGTGGGCGTTCGCCGTACCGCCAGGAACTAATGATGAAATCGACTCACGGTTGCAGCCTTTTGGCGAAGTCTGTCGGGCTGGTGATGACTGTGCGACTGCCGTGGCCAGTATTTCTTCAGGTCCGATGAATGGCCAACAGGTTTACGATAAGTTCTGTAGCGTATGCCACGCTGCTGGTGTGGGTGGTGCACCGATACTTGGTGATACTGCGGTTTGGGAGTCACGGGTAGCAAAAGGTATGGATGCCTTAATGGTATCTACACTTGATGGCTTGAATGCCATGCCACCTAAAGGTACCTGTATGGCTTGTGCAGATGATGAGTTGAGTGGCGCTGTGACCTATATGCTAGATCAGCTGTGAAATAGGTAATGGTTTACCGGTCCTAACTGACACCGCGCTCCCATTCTAGCGACCTATAAGACAACGCCTCGGTTAGATGAGGTGTTGTCACCTTTTCGAGCCCTTCCAAATCCGCAATTGTTCGCGCAACGCGCCATAGTTTTTGGTAACTGCGAGCAGATAGCTGGTATTGCTCCACCGCCTGATTGAGCAAACCCTCGTCAATCTTTGCGGCATCCATGTGAGGTTTCAGTTCGGTGCCGCTGAGTTTTGCATTTACTGTTTGCTGACGCTCTATTTGACGTTGCCGAGCGGCAGCCACTTTAGATCGCAATTGTATCGCGGGGGTGTCTTGGCTATCGGTTAGGCTAATGAGTACATGTCTGGGTAGCGCAGGTACCTGAATTTGGATATCAATACGATCTAACATGGGTCCGGAAATTCTCGACTGATAGCGGTGAACTTGGGCAGGGCTACAACGGCAAGCGTCCTGCCTGCATACGCGACCTGCTGGACAGGGGTTCATAGCCGCCACAAGTTGAAAACTACAGGGGTAGCGTACGGTGTATTTAGCCCGCGTAATTACCGCCTCGCCGGTTTCGATGGGTTCTCGCAGAAAGTCTAAGGCAGACGGTTTGAAGTGCGGCAGTTCATCTAAAAACAAGACCCCGTTGTGAGCGAGCACGGCCTCTCCTG
>JAADHW010000036.1 GCA_013151695.1 Gammaproteobacteria bacterium | reverse complement strand
ATACCATAACCGAAAGATAAATGCTCTCGTGGCCGTGCTCGATCAATGATAAATTGGTTTGGTTGATCGATAGCACGTGGATCACGATTACCCGACAAATACCACATGACCACCATATCGCCTTTGCGAATTTGTTGTCCGTGCATGGTGAAATCTCGTCGTGCAGTTCTACGCATCGCCACCAAGGGTGTCTGCCAACGAATGGCCTCAGGCACCATCGACTCAACAAGTGCAGGCGTAGCTCGTAGTTTTTCGTATTCTTTTGGGAATTGATTTAATGCCAGCAAGCCACCGGTTATCGAATTACGCGTGGTGTCGTTGCCGCCTACCATGATCAAGATGACGTTGCCTAACAGCTGTTTGTCGTCCATGTCGCGGGTAGACTCTGCGCATGCCAGCATAGAAATCAAATCACCACCTGGCTGCGTTCGAGATTTCCGCTCGTGCCATACTTCGATAAAGTACTCACTGATATCAGCCAGCGTTCGGTAAAAGTTCGCGGCACTGTCTGCGTAGTTAGGGTCATCTGCGTTACTGATCGCATTCGACCATTTGATCAATAGGTGCCTATCTTCCTGGGGGATACCCATGATGGTTGCGAGCATCTGGCTGGTGAGTTCTACAGAGACGTTAGACACCCAATCAAATTCAGTGCCAATGGGTAAGCTGTCTAAAATTTCACCGGCACGTTGTCGAATGACCGACTGTAGTTCCGCCAGCCGCCGAGGGGCAAGCCCGGGTGCTACGGCTTTACGCTGCACGTGATGATCTGGGGGATCCATGGTGATAAAGTTTGGAATTTCGTTACTTGAACTTGGCGTTCCAGTAATGACAACCCCACCAAACTCGAAAGAGGATGAAAAAACATCGTGGTTTTTTTCCACCGCCATAATGTCTTCATATCGGGTGATAGACCAGTAAGGTCCATACTGGCTGGCTGCACAATAATGTACAGGGGCTTCATCACGCAATCGCTCAAAGTACCTATACACTAGCTGCTGTCGAAACAACTCCGGGTTGGCGACATTGATATCGGCTAGCGGTATATCGTAAGGATCGAGCTTTGGGTCAACGGCTATGCGTAAGCGCCTACCCGAACTCCAGTCTTTAGCCGCCTCTGCGCGAGCGTGCAAATGGTCAACATTCTCTGCCATATGAACTTGATCTCAACCAAGGTAATTCTGATTGTACAGCAGGACATGGTATTGATGGAGGCGAATTTAGAACTGGCGTTTGTACTCACCACTAGCTCCGTAAGTAGTCGATTGCTCGTAATACCCAACTGTCTGTAGCTTGATGGTGACTTCCTGCAAACCTCGATTTTCCCAAAACCAGCCATGCACACCCGCGTAAGGGGCAACATAAGTGCCGCTTTCCTGCGCGGCTCGACCAACAGAAAAACTCACCGAATCCTCAGGGTCTGTGCCCTCCTCTTCACTGTGTAAATCGAAAACTACCTCTGCTTGGGTGCGCCAAGAGTAGAGTAGTGCTTGCCCGGCATCGAGTTCATACTTGTACTCAATAGACTCATAAGGCGCCAAGATAAACTCTATATAGTCGGTATTATACCCATCCTCTTCTGTGGTCAGTGCCTGTACAGAATACCCAGACATGCCTTTCACACCTATAACGCTACCAAACCCGGTAGGATCAATACCAAACTCGGCAGGCAACACAAACAAGACAAAGGCCAACATGCCCACAACAAAGCTGGCAAGTACTGTTGACCAAATTGACTTAGAACTGGGGGTACGCTCTGACATGGTCACTATCCTTAGCTAGACTCGACGATATATCGGCTATGGCATGCACGACAAACATTGTAGATTTTTCCACCCGCATCAAACAGCGCATCAGCATCTTTTGCCAGCGCCGCCTGCCTAGCCAAAATGCTGGTTTGCACTAAACCGCTGGCATACTCCACCCATTGATCATCCACCCTGTATCCAGGGATCATAAGCACATTACCCGCTTCGGCAAGCATGGTTGCATTGTCTCTAACATGATCCCAACCTGCTTGGCTGGTAGGTTGCAAGTCTTGTTCACCCGCCTCAGTGATAATGAACCCTGCAGAACCCCACAACACATCTGCCGTCGGATCTATCATCCAAGTCATAAGGTTGTGCATTGAGGCTGTCGCTTGATAAGGAATTTCCTTAACAGATTCTGGCGAACTACAACCACTCACATTTATGATCAACCATGCAAACAAGCCCAGCGTGAAAAAACGACTCATGAAAACCCTCACCTACCCATATTTATGATGTATTCGCCGACGCGAAAGAATAGCAGAAAAGTTTAGCTGCGAAGTTTAAGCCAAAACTTAAAAAGCCAGGCCACGCGAGGTGTAAAGCGGGTCCGATTGTAGGCATCAGCTAGACGCTTGATATACTCCGCACGTGTTGGATAAGCGATGATGGCTTTGCCTGCAGCACGCAGCCCCAAGCCGTTGCTCATCAGTAAACATATAGGCGCAATTTGCTCGCCAGCATCGTGACCAACAATGGTCGCCGACAATATTTGGTCGCTACCACGTTTGAGATACACCCGTACAAAACCAGCCCCTCGTATTTCAGCCCGACCGCGATCTAAGTCTTCAAAATCGAATTCCAACTCGTCAACCTCAATCCCTTGTTCGCTGAGTTGTTGAGGAGATGGCCCCACCGATGCAACCTCAGGCTGAGTGTACGTACAGTGTGGAATGACCAAGCCATCTACGCCTACAGTAGGCAAAAACAGAGCGTTCTGAATCACCGCCCGTGCTTGAGCATCAGCATGGTGAGTAAATTGCAAAGTTGCTGTGCAATCTCCAGCAGCGTATATTGTCTTGTTAGAAGTGCGTAACTTAGTGTCGGTTGAAATAAAGCCCCGGGCATCGATTTCTACGCCGGCGTCGACCAGGTTTAGATCGGCGGTATTCGGCGTTCTACCCAGTGCCACTAGCACCTGTTCTACTTCAACTCCCGCTTCGAGATCGCCGCTTTTAGCATCACCTCTTTTAACAATGAAGTTGTCGTTGCGTTCAACACTACTCACCCCTTGGCCAAGATGTAGATGCACACCCAACTCAACCAGCGCTAAAGCGACTGTTTCACTGGCTTGTTCAATTTCCAACGGTAACACACGCTGGGCCAACTCAAACAAGTGCACAACAACACCTAAGCGTGCGAACACAGTGGCCATCTCACAACCAATAGCCCCAGCTCCTAGGATGGCGATAGATGCGGGCTTTTGGGTTAAATCAAAAACATCCTCGTTGGTCAGTGGCGCAGCCTCACGAAGACCGGGGATGGGTGGTATCGATGCTGCTGCACCCGTACAAATAACAATACGTCGGCCCGCAAGCTCGATCCCATCAACGGTGATTGCACCGGCAGCATTAAACCGAGCATCGCCTAAAAAGACATCTACACCCTGTTGCGAGTATCGCTCCACCGAGTCATGGGGTGCAATGCCCGCTCGAACCTCTCGCAACCACGAAAATGCTTCGTCAAAACTCGCGTGAGTATGGTGTTTAGTGAACTCCAACAGTGCTTTTGAGGGAATACACCCCACATTCAAACAGTCGCCGCCCATTTGATGACGCTCTATTAACGCCACCTTGGCACCTATACCTGCCGCACCTATTGCGGTGATTAAGCCCGCCGGACCCGCACCGATGACCACCAGATGATAACGCGATTTTGGCTCAGGATTGACGTAGTTCGTAGGCTTGAGGAAACCTTGAGTAAGGACATCAAATTCTGCACCAGGATAACTCATGACTCATTTACCTCATCGCGCTCTAGCTGAGCACGTAGCGTCTTAGTGGCGATGCGAGTGATGACAAGCGTGAGTACTAAGGTTGCACCCAGACCCACATAGAAGAACCAACTCCCTACCGGAGACTCTCCCAAATCGCCCGACAGTAACGTGGCTAAGTCGGACGCGACAGAGCCAAAATAGACATACAACATGGTACCCGGAATCATTCCTACCCAAGAGACCAACACATAGGTCCAAAATTTCACACCGGTCAACCCTAAAGCGTAATTCAATAAGTTAAACGGAAATATTGGCGACAGCCTTGTGAGGAGCACAATCAAAGCACCTCGGTCCTGAATAGCCCTATCTAAAGCAGCAAATTTTGGTAGCGTATCCAGTTTTGTCGAGACCCAATCTCGGGCGAAAAAGCGCCCGACTAGAAACGCACAACTCGCCCCAACAACACTGGAAAATGAAACAATGGCAAAGCCATAACCTAAGCCAAACAAAAAGCCAGACGCCAGGGTTAACAAACTACCCGGCAATAGCAACACCGTAGCAATGACATAAACAAGCATAAATGCCGGGCGAGAAGTAGCAGGGTTTTCTTGAATCCACGTAACCAGCGTGGTGACCCAATCCGCTATTGGCAAAAAAAAGGCTGCCGCAAACAGCGTTATTAGTAATACCGCAAATACAATCGGTTTAGACACCTACAAATTCTCCGCTAGTTCTCGTAATGAAAATTTCTGCACCTTGCCGGTTGAAGTCTTTGGCAAGTCTGCAAACACGACGTATCGGGGCACTTTAAAGCGTGCAAGATTATCGCGACAGTAGGCAATGACCTCACTTTCCGACACCTTCTCATCTTCACGCAAGGTAACAAATGCACAAGGTGTTTCGCCCCATTTTTCATCAGGCTTAGCAACCACGGCTGCTTCCAGAATTGCTGGGTGTCCGAATAGGACATCTTCAATCTCAATACTTGAGATATTTTCACCCCCAGAAATAATGATGTCTTTGGAGCGGTCTTTAATTTGGATGTAGCCGTCTGCATGCCAAACTGCTAAATCCCCGGAATGAAACCACCCCTGGGCAAAGCTTTCCTGGGTAGCCGCCGGATTCTTTAGGTACCCCTTCATGACGTTGTTGCCACGCATCATTATTTCACCGATTGTCGTGCCATCTCGGGGCACCATTTGCATTGTTTCAGGATCAGCAACCATCAGCCCTTCTAGCATCTGCCCACCGACGCCTTGACGCGCCTTTAAGCGAGCTTTTTCTGATGCAGATTCAGCCCCCCACAGGTCTTCTTGCCAAGCGCACAGGGTGACTGGTCCATAGGTCTCAGTGAGCCCATAGACATGCGTGACGTCGACACCCATTGCCTGCATGCCTTGGATAATTGCAGCCGGCGGTGCCGCACCTGCGGTCATCACTTTGACTTGATGTTGCACCAACTGCTTAAGTTCATCACTAGCACTAAGTAAGGTGTTCAACACCACCGGAGCACCGCAAAAATGGCTCACCCCGTAGCGGGCCATAGTCTGATAAACCGCATCATCGCGTACCTGTCGCAGGCAAACATTAGTTCCCGCATTGACCGCTAACGTCCATGGAAAACACCAGCCGTTGCAGTGGAACATCGGCAAGGTCCATAAATACACAGGATGTTCTCCCATATCCCATGTCAGCGCGTTAGACACCGCGTTGAGATATGCCCCTCGATGATGGTAAACCACACCTTTAGGATTACCTGTTGTACCAGAGGTGTAGTTTAGGGAAATCGCATCCCACTCATTTTTCGGCAGATATTGGAGTGCATCGATTGGAACGGCGGAATCAGCACCTCCTTTTGCTACCATGTCTTGGTAACTTTTTTCCCCCAATAGTTCTCCACCATGGTAACTCGCATCTTCTATGTGGATGATCTGTGGTGCTGGTTGCATGTCGAGCAGCGCTTCACGAACCACAGGGCCGAATTCTACATCCACCAAAACCACTTTTGCCTCGGCGTGCTGCAAAATAAATTTAACCATGGCGGCGTCCAAGCGGATGTTAATGGCGTTCAGTACCGCACCACTCATCGGCACCGAAAAATGTGCTTCAAACATTTCGGGAAGGTTGGCACACATGATCGCCACGGTATCACCCTTACTTACGCCCATGTCCCTCAGTGCCTGGCTTACCCCTACGCTGCGTTGCCAAACCTGTAACCAAGTGAGTTCACGCTCACCATAAACTACCGCCAAACGGTGAGGGTAGATTTGCGCCGCACGGCGCAGAAACGAAATAGGTGATAGCGCCGTATAATTCGCCGGTGTCTGCTCAAGGTCAGTGTCGTAAATCCCCATAGGGTACTCTAATGGTTAATCGGTATTGGTTATTGTAAAAAGCGTGGCATTGTTACGATTCGTTCCACCACTTGCAATCAACATTAGCGATTGTAGGAAGAGAACAGCGCCTAACTCATGGGTTTAATCAGCAGTTTGTTGAGCCTTGAAATTCGCTGTGTCGACAACACCTTCGCCTTACGAGCGATGAGATCCATACGCACCACAACGGCTTGAGCAGAAAGGCAAACCTGTCCACTTTCAGCATTAAAAACGAGATGTGCAAACTGCTGCACCTTAGGCGTGACCTGCAAAATTCCAGAATTTATTACGAATCGATTTGAACATTTTAGCGAATTCAGATATCGCAATCTGTACTCTAGAACCGCACCACCTTCTGTGGTGTTGCCTTCCTCAATTTCTGCAGCCCCCCACAAAT
>JAADHW010000106.1 GCA_013151695.1 Gammaproteobacteria bacterium | reverse complement strand
AACAACGCCAAACCAGCATCTTGTAAGGGCTTGCCCAAGGCGTATATTCGCGTGCCTGCCCATACCGTGGCGGTCTGTGTTTTTTTGTTGGTTGAAACGATGCCGCTCAATGCTTGGGGGTCAATGATCAGATCATCATTCACCACTAAGGGTGCATGGCTGTGGGTCGCTCCCGCAACGCGAATGCACCGCTTTTTGTTGGCCGCCATAGATACGATGGCTTGAGCATCTTCTTCACTGCGCAGGTGATACAGACTTTGCGGCCGAGCTGTTAATTTTCCAGACCAGTTTGACCAATTCGGCACGGTATAGATCTCCTTGATCGAACTTATATGTCGCCTTGTTTTTTTAACGCGCTGAGTTGGTCATCGCTGTAACCAATCTGTTTGAGCACTTCCTGCGTATGAGAGCCAACAGGTCCTCCCGCCCAATCGCTGCGGCCGGGAGTGTGGCTCAGCTTAGGCAATATGGCAGGAACTTTGAGCGGACCTTGGTCGGTAGGCAGTTCTTCAAACAATTCGCGAGCTTGATAGTGAGGGTCGGCCATCATATCGGCGATATTATAGATTGGACCGACCGGCACCTGGGCTGCTTCCAATATTCGAATGACCTCGGTAGAGGTTCTGGCCTTGGTCCACACAGCAATGGTGCCATCAATGAATTCTTGGTGCGCAACTCGACCGGGATTGTCTGAGTATTTTTGATTCACGGCAATGTCTTCGTGGTCCATTGCGCGCATCATGCGCACAAATATGGAATCTCCGTTAGCACCGATAACAACGTGTTTGTTGTCTGCGCATAGATAAGTATTGGTTGGGACAATGCCTGTGATGGTGGACCCTGCCGGTTCTCGTATTGCCTTAGCCCCGTCATATTCACTAACCACACCCTCCATGAGATTAAACATGGCTTCATACAGGGCAACGTCGACCACCTGTCCTTGGATGCCGCGAGCTTGTTTGCGTTCGAGTAACGCCAGTAGAATGCCAATAACAGCATGGATGCCAGCGACCGTATCTCCGAGAGATAGGTTAGGGCGGGCAGGCACGTCGCCAGGGAAGCCGTTCAAGTATCGAAAACCGCTGAATGCTTCTGTTACTGAAGCGTAACCTGGTTTTGAAGCATTGGGTCCATTTTGGCCGTACCCAGAGATACGAGCAAATATCAGCTTTGGGTTTGCGGCTTCCATTTGTGCAGGGCCAAGCCCCCATTTTTCCATGCTGCCCGGCTTGAAATTTTCGATCACAACATCTGCGCCAAGCATCAACTGGCGTACAATTTTGCGCCCTGCATCAGTGCGAAGATTGGCCGTTACTGATTTCTTGTTGCGCCCGAGGGAGCGCCACCAGTAAGCGGTACCACTGTCATCCAGTTCTCGCCAGCCGCGAATTGGATCTCCCGCACCAGGCGGTTCAACCTTAATGACCTCGGCGCCGAAATAAGCCAGCATAGTTCCAGCAAAAGGTCCGGCCAAAAGTTGGCCTACCTCAATGACGCGGACGCCGTCTAAGGGTCTGTGGCCTACGCTAGACACTATATTTTGCTTGAGCTGGCATTGCGCGGTACATCCCTAAATGGACCGTTGTCGAATCGAGGTTCTTTTGGCATTCCTAGTACTCTTTCTGAGATGATGTTTTTTTGAATTTCATCGGTGCCACCGGCTATTGAAACTGCTGGAACTGAAATTAGTATTTCTGCGATGACCCCGTGGAGGGGGCTGTCATCGCCGCTTAATAGCGCCTGCGTGCCAGTGATATCAGTGTGTACTCGGGCGGCGAGGCGAGCGATGTTGCTTGCTGCTAGCTTGCCTAAAGAACCCTCTGGACCTTGTGGTTTGCCAGCTTGCTGGGCGGTGCGAGCACGGGCTGCAGTCCACTGTGCAGAATTGGACATGATGAGTAGGCGAGCAATATCTTGACGCATGACTGGGTCATGAATAGTGCCGGTTTCTATCGCTCGCTGTAGAACTAAGTCAACGCGACCAGCGCGCTGGGGATACCACTTATACGGTTCGTTTGCGACCGCCAATTCTTGGCGAAACTCTGCATAGATGGGACCGGTGTGTTTTCGACAAGTGTTCGCCGCCGCGATTGCGACCAAATGAACGTCGTTCATGAGCCAGGGTGGTGACCGCAACTTGCCAGCCATTGCCAATATCACTAACTAAATTTTCGCGTGGCACAACCGCATCTGTCATAAATACTTCGTTGAAAGATGCGTGACCGTTCATTTGTTTAAGCTGACGCACCTCTATGCCGGGCTGGTGCATATCGATGATGAAATAGCTAAGGCCCTGGTGTTTGGGCACATCCCAGTCGGTGCGGGCAACGAGCAGGCCAAAATCGGCATGATGTGCACTGGTTGTCCATACTTTTTGGCCATTAATTCGCCATTGGTCGCCGTCTAAATCGGCACGTGTGGTTGCACCGGCGAGGTCACTGCCACTGCCGGGTTCGCTGAATAGTTGGCACCAACTGGCTTCTCCTGTGATGATGCTGCGTAAGTATGTTTGATTTTGTACTTTGCTGCCGTGTTCGAGCAATGTAGCCGCAGCTAGCATGCGTACCCCAGTTTGAGCCGCGCCGATAGCGCCGATGCGGGTGAATTCTTCATCGATTTTGTTGGCTAAAGATTGATCATAGCCGCGGCCGAAAAACTGGGTGGGCCAGTGTGGTACACCCCAGCCGGTTTCAGCCAGCTTAGAGCGCCACTCGAGCAATGATGCGTTAACACTCCAGTTGTTTTCAAGCCAAGTGTGCACTTCGCTGAGTACTTCAGATTCCACTAAACTGTCTTGTGAAGGGGTCATGTGCTTGCTCCCTGGTGTGCTTGTTGCGGAGTATTTTGCAGCATGTATTGCAACATACGTTCGCGATGGCTTGCTGGTGGATCAAAAAAGACTTCAGAACTCTTGGCGCGCTTGAACCACAAATGAGTATCGTTTTCCCAAGTGAAGCCAATACCGCCATGTAATTGAATACATGCAATGGCCGTATCTAGGTAAGCTTCGCTCGCAGCCGCTTTCGCAAGACTGGCAGTTTCGCTGGCATTAGATTGCTCAGCCAGTGCGTAGGCTGCTTGATAAGCCGCAGATTTTGCCAATTCCACTTCCAGCAACAAATCAGCCAGACGATGTTTAATGGCCTGAAATGAGCCTACGGTGCGGCCGAATTGAACTCGAAGCTTGGTGTACTGTACGGCGGAATCTAGCAGCGCTTGAGCACCACCCACCATCTCATTCGCTAGAGCCACGATTGCCGTATCATACAGATGTGTGAGTTGCTGTGGTGTTGCGGTACCCAATAAGCGTGCTGGTGTGTTGTCGAAGGTGAGGTCTGCTAGTTTTCGTGTTGGATCCATGCTTTGCACTAGAGTGCGGGTTAGTCCGTGAGCGTTGGGCTCGACAATAAAGAAAGCAGTTTGATCTTGATAGTTTGCGGCCACGATAAGAACGTCAGCCTGGTGCCCATCAACAACATACCGCTTCAAACCACTTAAGTTAAATTGGTTATTCGACGCCGTTGCAACAGTCTTCATCCTTTTGCCATCAAATTTCCCATCTGCCTCAGCAATGGCAACTGTGCCTATTTGAGTGCCATCTATCAAGCCAGGCAACAACAGTTCACGCTGCTCTTCATGCGCAATGGTTGCAACAGTTGTGCAAGCCAAAACAGCGCTGGCGAAGTAGGGTGCGCACATGAGAGAGCGGCCGAATTCTTCCATGACAATACAAAGTTCTACAGGACCAAAGCCACCGCCGCCAAATTCTTCGTTGATGTGTATGCCACATAGACCTAATTCTTGACAGAGTTGCTGCCAAATTTTAGGGTCGTAACCGGTGTCATTGGCCATCAGCTCGCGTACTTGGGTGGTTGGTGATTTATCACGACAAAAACGTGCAACGATATCGCGGAACTGCTGTTGATCGTCGCTAAAACCAAATTTCATCGAAGCGCTTTGCCCTTCATAGCTTGACGAGGGTAATGTACCACGGTCACTTGCAACACGGTCACTTGCAACACGGTCACTTGCAACACGGTCATTGGCAACACGATCATTGGCAAGATGACCGGTGAAATTGAGCGTAGCTGATAAAGTACAGCCACACTCTGGAAATACTGAAGAAAGCGGTTGGACTAGGTAGAATGGGTGTCTTTAATTTTGAAAGTTTAGATCCGAAGCATGACTGTGATTACCTGTACGGAAGATCTTCGGCTACTGCATAAGCGCCGTGTACCTCGAATGTTTTATGATTATGCCGAGTCAGGTTCCTGGACGGAATCTACCCTTCGTCGCAATGCAACTGCGTTCACAGATGTTCAACTGCGCCAACGTGTTGCTGTAGATATCAGTGAGCGAAGTGTTCGTGCGAGTATGTTGGGCGAAAATTGGCGTATGCCGGTAGGCATTGCACCAACAGGTTTGGCTGGTATGCAACATGCTGATGGAGAAATACTTGCCGCCCGTGCGGCGGAAAAATTTGGCGTACCGTTCACGCTATCGACGATGAGCATATGCTCTATCGAGGATGTTGCTGCGCACACTTCTAAACCGTTCTGGTTCCAGCTTTATGTCATGAAAGACCGAGAATTTATTCGTTCACTGATCGAGCGTGCCAAACGAGCTCATTGTTCTGCCTTGGTGCTGACTTTAGATCTGCAAATTTTAGGTCAGCGGCACCGCGATTTGAAGAATGGTATGAGTGCGCCGCCAAAACTCACGTTTATGAATTTGTTAAACATGGCCACGAAACCACGCTGGTGCTTGGGGATGTTAGGCACGCGCCGGCGAGGTTTCGGAAATATCATCGGACATGCTAAAGGGGTTGGTGATATGAGTTCACTGGCTTCATGGTCCGCTGAACAGCTTGATCCAACACTCAACTGGGATGATGTCGCTTGGGTCAAAGAGACCTGGGGAGGGCCTTTGATCCTCAAGGGCATTATGGATCCATTAGATGCGAAGTTTGCCTTAGATTCTGGCGCTGATGCACTGATTGTATCTAATCACGGTGGGCGACAGTTAGATGGTGCGCCAGCGTCCCTAGATGTGCTGCCTGCAGTCATGGATGTGGTGGGAGATGAAATCGAAGTTTGGTTAGATGGTGGTATTCGAAGTGGGCAAGATGTCTTCAAAGCCATGGCTTTAGGTGCGAAAGGCACCTTTATCGGCAAGGCGTTTCTCAATGCGCTGGGTGCCCTCGGTGAACCAGGGGTAACACTGTGCTTAGAATTGATCGAGCGAGAACTAGACCTGACCATGGCTTTCTGTGGGCAGACAGATATCATTGAAGTAGATTCGTCGGTTATTTGGCAACAATAGATCATTACGGGAGAAGAGTATGACAAGTTATCAGGACATCGTTGAGCCGTTTATCGAGATGGCTCACAAAATAGTTTGGTGCAGTGTTGCGACAGTAGATAAGAAAGGCCGGCCACGATCAAGAATTTTACATCCTATTTGGGAGATGGAAGGAGATAAGTTGGTGGGTTGGATCGCCACCGGCGCTACACCTATTAAGCTAGCTCATCTTGAAGCCAGTGCCTTTGTATCCTGCAATTACTGGTCTGCCGAGCAAGACACGTGCATGGCAGAATGTGCTGCTGCCTGGGTAGCCGATGATGCAACCAAGGCGGCGGTGTGGGATAAGCTTGCTAATGCCCCTGCACCGCTAGGTTACGACCCAGCAATAGTGCCGGGCTGGGAAGATTCCACATCACCGAGTTTTTCTGCGCTGAGGTTAGAGCCATGGCGAATTCGTGTCATGCCAGCTGCCGCCATGCTCACAGGTGAAGGAATGCTACTGTGGCACAGCTAACGCATCTAAAAAGAAACTAAGCAAAAAGTAGATAAACGAAAAAGTAATTGAGGGGACGGGATTGACAGTATCAACCAAGCTATTCGACTTAACCGGGCAAGTTGCCATTGTGACCGGTGCATCCAAAGGCATAGGCCGATGTATGGCTATGGCATTGGCAGAGCATGGCAGCAAGGTGGCGGTTTCTAGTCGTAAACTCGATCAATGTGAGCGGGTTGTTGAAGAAATAAATGCCGCCTGCGGTGAACAACGAGCCATTGCAGTGGCGTGCAACATTGGCTACAAAGATCAGCTACAAGCGTTGGTGGATGAAACCAGAGCGCGTTTGGGCGCTATCGACACTTTGGTAGCAAATGCCGGAATCAATCCATTTTATGGATCGATGAGCGATATTCCCGATGATGCCTTCGACAAAATAATGGCCAGTAATGTGCGTTCCAACCATTGGCTGTGCCAAATGGTTATTGCAGACATGGCTGAGAAAGGGCGTGGTTCGATCATGATTACTTCTAGCACGGGTGCCTTTGCAGGATCGGAAACTATTGGCACGTATAACATCTCCAAGATCGCCGACATCGGCCTGATTCGTAACCTTGCGTTGGAGTGGGGTCCGAAAGGTATCCGTGCCAATGCCATTTGTCCTGGTCTAGTTAGAACCGACTTTGCTAAAGCATTGTGGGACAACCCTGAAGCCGCAGCACGGGTGAATGATCAAACACCACTGCGCCGTTTTGGCGAGGCAGAAGATTTTAAAGGCATTG
The DNA here is from genome assembly GCA_013151695.1 of Gammaproteobacteria bacterium. Taxonomy (GTDB): domain Bacteria; phylum Pseudomonadota; class Gammaproteobacteria; order Pseudomonadales; family Azotimanducaceae; genus UBA4421. Next base: position 2,013 of record JAADHW010000106.1, on the reverse strand, counting down.
CTGTTTACCTTGCGTCCGATGCCAGCGCTTTCGTGACGGGTCAAGCAATCACCCTTTGTGGTGGTACTAACATGTATCGCTAACCAACAATTTGGAGTGCATGTGGAGTGGATTGAGCCCGCACAAGGGTACAAGTATGTAGAAGATGAAGTGGTGGTGTCGGCGCAATATCAAGCTGAGAAGCTGGCTGCGTGTGGTATCGATAGCTCTATATTTAGCGATTTTGTTGACCCTTCCTTTTTCATCGGTTTAGCTATTCACGCGGGCATCAATAGTGGTATCAGCGCCGAAGGCAACATCAACATGCTGCAATCGATTCGCCAGCACCGGCCGGTGCGCGTAGATGAAAGTCTAACGGTGAACGGTGAAATTGAAGCTGTGACCCAGGTGCCAAGAGGGCGAACCATTGACACCATGGTGAGTTTCGCAGACCAGCATGGAACCGTTGTTATCACCGCAAACAGAAGATCGCTTAAACCTGATACCAATAAAAGCGAGCGAGGTGCGGGTGAGCGCCCACCGCTGGTGATAGAAGATGTGAGCAGTCTCGAACTCGGACAGCAATATCAACTCACACCAGCAGGTGTGTGTGGGTACAGTATGGAAGGTAATAGTATTCATTATGAAGTAGAAGCTGCGCAACTGGCTGGGTTTCGAGCACCGCTGATAGGGGGTGGTATGGGGGTCCATTACTTGTTAGCTGAATTGTGGAAACGACAAAAAGGCGACCCCATCAATAGGTTATCCATGGATGTCTATTTTCGCCGACCAATTTTTTGGGACGAGCAAGTCACTGTTGGGTTCCAGCAGAAAGAAAGGTTAACGGCCATGGCGCTGCTAAAGCCTGGTGGCAAAGTTGGCACCGAGTTGGCGTTACACGAACTTAGCTAGACGAAGTTTCTAGGTTCCTGGGTTATGAATCGACTTTTAGGATGTTTTAAGGAATTCGCAGAAGCTTTATAACTAATTGTTTTTATTGATATTTAGACTGAAGACGTTTTATATCCCCCTAACGTGTTTGATCACGACTGTCTACAAAAGAGCTTAGCCCTGGGGTCAGGATCACCAAAAGTACCCTTGCCAAAATGGCGCCACCATGCACTGGTCAGTGCTTGGTGCGCGATAACGAATTGCGCGGATTCGGGGTTCGCATTAAAGCTAGCGGGCGGAAATCTTTCATCCTGGAGAAACGCGTGAACGGTCGCGTGCGTCGAATGACTGTCGGGCGAGAAGGCGAACTCACCGTCGCACAAACCCGCAATCGCGCCCAACAACTGCTCGGGCAAATTGCGCTCGGCGATGATCCCGTGCAGAAACGTCGCCGCGAACAGGCACGATAAATTTCGCTTGGCGAGGCTTACGGCGAATATCTTAAGGTGCGCAGCCAATTGAGCGCCAGCACTTTAGACGACTACAACCGTGCCATTCATAATATCTTCAAAGACTGGAAAACCAGGCCCGTCCAATCGATCAACAACGACATGAACTTGCATCGCCATCGACGCCTGGCGAAAGAGCGGGGTGAACTAAGAGGTGGCCCCGCTTTTTCGGACACTGGCATAAGTGTTATGGACTTCCCCTGGTCTGGTAGACATCTTCAGGCGATGATTGGCTGATCGGCAGAGTTTCGATGGTCACAGGACTTATGCTTTTACTGCTGACAAGGGGAAGAAGGCCGCCATAACGGACACAACTAAACGAGATGATTCGAATTTTCTAGGGCCACAATCGGCCAGTAGGCGGACAGCGGACTATCTTTCACTCAATTTTTTTAACAAGCTCAATTCTTCTGCAAAATCAGGATCAGTAATATGAGGAGAAGTTTCAGCCGATGAAATTAAGGTGTCCCGATTAGGGGAAGTTGATACTAACCCAAGAGAATATCTTGAAACCGTACTGTCTATGTCATTAAGAAGTCTTTCTAGATGGAGTTTTCCGAGTCTTACAGATAATTGATCTAAACGGTCTATCGAGTCACATCGACGTTTGGTGTCTTGTTGACTATCAGAGGCA
>JAADHW010000261.1 GCA_013151695.1 Gammaproteobacteria bacterium | reverse complement strand
CGTCGGCTGCCAATACTTCATTAAGTAAACGGTCATGCAGTTCGCGATCAAATACAAGTCTTGCGTACTGCTGGGCAAAGGTCACCTTAGCTAACAAATTAGCGCCGGCCGAAAGTTCTATCGCACGCTCAAAATGCGCTCGACCCAGTTCTGGTCGCCCCCCCATGGCTCGAGGAAGCAGTGTTTCAAATACGCCCAGGTAGAGAAAAACTCCACCGTTTTCATATTCCGGCTCAAGTTCCGCCACCTTGGTCATTAGCGCTTTAACGCGCGCCAATTCTGCTATGGCTGTAAAATCATCGCTGTTTGCTTGAATCCAACTTGCCCAAACCATCGCCAATGTATACAAATAAGGAACATCGCCGCCTTTACTTTCTTGTACTCGTTGGGCAAAGCTTTTGTAAGGCATCGTATCGAGGTCACATGCATTAGCTGCAAAGTGACAAATCGCACCCAAAGCTTGTTGCTTGGCCTTGTTGTGAAGCAATTTAGCTCGTTGACGATCATCAACAAAGGCGCTGGCGTACGCTGAATGCAAAGTTGCAGACTGTTTCAAAAGCGCCGCGTTATCTGGCGATCCTGCCAATAGACTATCAATGAGAATGAGATAAGAAGGGGCGCCATCTCTGACCATCTCAAGGTCCGGGTTATTCAAGATCGCAGCAGACAAATCTGCAGAAAACCCCTCGGTAATAGAACCGATAAGACTTCTGCAGGACGACATCACCAGCAGCACACTACATAGCAGGACAATTCTGAGGGTTAGGTTTCGCATACCGCCGCGCATTTAATAAGGAGTGTCTGATGAAATCAACCGGCTACTGCATATCTCACTGTATAAGCCCTTTTACATGTTCCAAAAGCGCATCAAAAGGCGGCCGACTGCGGTATCCGGGAACAGCAATTTTAGCCCTGATGATGCCATCTGAAGAGACATACAAAATACCTGGGTGGGGAATGCCGTAGGCTCTATGACCTGGCGCATAATCCTCATTGAGAACACCCATCGCATTCACAAATGCAGCATCTTCGTCACGCAAAAGCGGGTATTGCAAGTTACTTTCGCTATGAAAGTTCGCCAACACTTCCAACCTATCATAAGTCATTCCAGCCACATTCACGCCGATGTTTTCAAACGCTTCTCGATATTCTTCCAGTTGAACCAACTGGTGTTTACAAAAGGGTCACCAGTCAGCCGAACGGTTGAGAAACAACAACAAACCTTGATCCCCGGCTAGATCTGCCAACACTCGTGTTGTACCCGCTTGATCTGCAGCACTCAGCGTTGGCATTGCCGACCCTACTGGAGGCCCCCATTGGTCAGCGTAGTCGTCTGCTTGCACAGAACTGACAAAACCGATCATAAACACCACTACCCACTTAGCCTGGCGTAGGGTGTATCGAACTTTCCTTATCATAAGTATCCTATCGATTGTCGTGTACTTTAAAATCGCTTGGCGCAGTATTGGTCATGCTTTTGGCGTTAGAAAGGGCTTTAGAGTTGGTCGTGGCTTTAGAACTCGTCGCGCTGAGGGCAAACACCACACCACCAACCCCGAGCGCCTTGATGGCTTGCACCACAAGGTTGTCAAAGCGCTTATGCTTAATTTTAAAACACCCTTCAATCAGACGAACCACGCGGTTGTCCATTTTAGCAATTTGCCCATTTATACATTTGCTGGCGATTTTCAAGGTGCCTTTTTTCAAGTGCGCTTGTTGAGTCGCTTGTTCTAAGTCTAGCAAACCCGAGCGCATACGTAAGGTGTCAGCCAGTTTACCCAAATACCACAGTTGAGCCTTCCCTTTCTCTGACAATCCAGGTCTTAAAAGTTCCAATTGATGCGTGATGTGTTGAACCCATTTTTGGAACTTGGTTGCGTTCACACTTAGCCACGCGTCCACTGATCCACTTTGCGCCGGGGCCAATGTTTCGGCTAAACGTAAGCCCTTACGATAACTTCGAGTCACCCGGCGTGCGAGCAGTTCGTCCTCTATCTGCTTAAAGCCTGTTGAGCGCCGCCACGCAGCACTGTCTTGGGTAAACAATTCATTCAAATCATCCCAAGTCAGTTCTAGATTGACCTCTTTTGGAGTTTGGAAATGGCGCGCTACAGACACCAATGCATTAGCCTCGCTGTCTTGAGCAGCAATAGATGCTATGCGTAAAGCAAGGCGTTGTCCTTGAGGTTCTTCCGCGAGTGTCGCAAGTGCAGTTTTAAGCGCCCTAATATGACCATGAATGAGGTCAGATTCCGCTGGCAGCGCGGGTTGTATCAGCGACCACATACTCAGCAGCCGGCGGGTGTCGCGGGCCAGCAGGCTCTCAGTAAACACGGTACTGGAATTCGTCTCAGAACAATCCATCATACCTGCAGCAGATGCGCCACCCATGTCGCATTCTGCCAAGTACCGAAGGCAACGGTTATTGATATGCAAGCTATAGCTGACAACGTAATCTGCCAATCGCACGACAAAGCCCCCCAAGGCAACAGTGCAGTTCAGATGAGATTGATTATACGCGTACGAGCGCAAAAATCAGAATCGACAAATTTAGCTCGGGGAGACTAGTTTTGCCGATGTTTTGATAGACTCGCAGAAGTCATCACATTCACGGCAACCCGCATGAGCGACAATTTAGTCTTAATACACAAAAACCAAGGCTTAACTACTGTCACATTAAACCGGCCTAGCGCGCTCAACGCCCTCTCACGCGCTTTAAGAAATAGAATTTGCGCAGTATTCAATGAACTTGCAGAAGATGACGATACCCAGGTGGTTGTCCTGACCGGAGCCGGTCGAGCATTTACTGTGGGACTAGACTTGAAAGAGCTTGGTGGTGAGGTAGGCTCAGATACATCCCTCCACGACCAAGATCTCGCCACAGCCATAGCCAACTTGGGCAAGCCAATTATCGGCGCCATCAATGGATTTGCCATCACGGGTGGATTCGAAATCGCACTGATGTGCGATTTTTTGATCGCTAGCCCTGAGGCCAGGTTTGCAGATACTCACGCCCGAGTTGGGGTTGTGCCCGGCTGGGGCTTGTCGCAAAAATTACCTCGTCTCATCGGCATCAATCGAGCCAAGGAATTGAGTCTGACTGGCAACTACCTTGATGCCAAAACCGCATATGAATGGGGGCTAGTGAACCGTGTTGTACCCGCCGAAGAACTGTTGTCTATTTGTGAACAGCTGGGGCGCGACATTCTCTCCACCGAGCCAGCCACCCGCGGTGAAATCAGACGTATTATTGATTCTGGATGGCAAACCACGCTAGTTGATGGCTTGCAAATCGAACAGCAAGCGAGTCATCATCATACGAAAAAACAAAAACCAACGGAACAAGTCGCTGCACGCAGGAACTCTATCCAGACGCGCGGCCGCTCGCAATTAAAAGAATTTCCAATCTAACACCTAAGGGTCGAACATGAAAAAAGTACTGCTTTGTTTTAGCTTATTGCTACCTGTCTCGGGCTTAGCAGCAACAAACTTCACCCGTCCTGGCGGAACCGCGGATATCACCGAGGTGGGGGCTGGGTACATTGCCCTTTTCACCTGTTCAGCACATTTCATCATGGGTCGCACCGTAGATGACATCATGCAAATAGAACTGGTTGATCTACTGCCTTTCAACCCACCCAAGCCCAAAGTTGACGAACAACGCCAACTGGTGCGCGCCACCGACCTCCAAGGCCGGCAAGCCGTTGCTGTATTTCGCAAAACCATGGGATGCACACTACTACCCCCCAATTGGCGCGAAGCGGATGCGGGTAATTTACCCTACGTACAATTCGCCGACGCCCCCGATGTTTCCAACATGTTCTTTCCCAATGGCAACCAAGTCGATTTAAATCCCACCAGTCCGAAACAATTAGCCGTGCTTGAAAAGGCCTTTAACAGCGATGCCTACGGGGCTGGCACAGTGACATTAAGTACCTTAGTTGTAAAAGACGGCAAGCTCGTCGGCGAAAGGTACAAGCCAGGTTTTGGCATTCACCAAGGATACCGTACCTGGTCTACCGCCAAGAGTATCACTACCTCGTTGATCGGTATCGCAGTACGAGATGGCATACTGAACATTGAAGATTCAGCCAACATCCCTGAATGGCAATACTTCGACGATCCTCGGCAGAAAATAACCCTAACCCATCTACTACACATGTCTTCCGGTTTATACAGCACTGGGGCAGACACAGGGGCCATCTACTTTGGCGGCCAAGACGTGGTCAGCGCCATCACCACCACGCCGTTGGAAGTCGAGCCGAACACGCGATGGAAGTATGCCAATGCGGATACTTTGTTACTCCTGCACGCCTTACGCAGCACCCTACAAGACGATCTTAGATACTTGCGCTACCCCTATGATGAGTTGTTCCATCGCATTGGCATGTATGACACCCGTCTGGAGACAGACCACCAAGGCAACTTTATCGGCTCAAGCCAAATGTACACCACCGCGCGCGACCTGGCTCGCTTCGGTTTACTCTATCTAAACGATGGTGTTTGGGACGGCGCCAGGATACTCCCAGAAGGATGGACAGAATTTGTGGTCCAGTCTGCTCCCACCCTGCCCCGAGAAGATGGCAAGCAAGGCTATGGTGCCCAATTTTGGTTGCTCGACCGGCTTGCCGGCGTGCCAAGTGGCACCTATACAACAGCAGGCAACAAAGGCCAATTTGTTACTATCATACCATCCCACAATATGGTTGTGGTGCGTACCGGGGTTGACCCGAACGGCAAATTTTGGGCTCAGGACAAGTTTATAAGTGACGTTATCGAGGCTTTTGATTGAGCCTGTCAAGATTCAAAGAACATTGCAGAGCACCCATAAGGCCTGGATTCTCATCGAGTACAACATAGCTCGGAATTTCCTTAGCATAGTCTGCCAGTAAACCTCGTTCTTCAAAACGACGGCGGAAGGGGCTGGCGTCGATGAACTCAAGCATACGAGGAACAATGCCTCCGCCGATGTATATGCCACCAACAGCCCCTACCGTGAGCGCCAAGTTACCTGCTGCTGAACCTAACATGCCACAAAACGTTTCAAGGGTTTGGTGGCAGACTGGATCTTCCATATCACGCCCTAGATCAACAATATCAGCCGCACTCAGTGGTTGCGAACTAGTCCCCCAGGTGGTGCACATCACACTGTAAAGGTTACGCAACCCGCTACCACACAGCACAGTTTCCCAGCTCACATGCCCATGCGCTTGGCTCAGCAAACTCCATAGTTCTATTTCAAGATGGCTCCCGGGCGCTAGGTCTGCATGCCCCCCTTCGGACGCCAAAACTTGCCAGCTCACAATGTTGTTTTGCTGGTGAATTCGAGGAACCAAAGTTGCCATGCCTAAGCCTGTGCCCGGTCCTAACAATGCTTTCACACCCACTCGGGGTTGGCCACCACCCAAGCCTCCGCCCAAGGAATGAAGGTCGGTAAAATTCGGCACCGCCCAGGCCTGAGCATAAAAATCATTAACCAAATACACTGCAAAACCCAGCACCTGCTCACCGTCCTGTGGGCTAAAAACCAAACCTGTGTTGGTGACCTCGATAGTTCCTGAGGCCTGTGTGGGGCCAGCTACCGCAAACAACCCATGATCAAAACGACTCAGCTCAAAACCCTGATCGGTGACCCAACTTGCAACCACCTGCAATAGGCTGTGAACATCCTCGAAGTCAGCGGTAGGCAATAGCATCAGCTCACCCACTAGCTTAGACCCCAAGCCAATTTGGAAGCGAGCATTGGTTGCACCGATATCGGCCAATAGAACAAGGGTTTCAGGCATCCGTTATCTCACCGGTAATTAATAGATAAAGAAACATTCGATGCGCTTTTTAGTATGGTGACGTTTGCTTGTACAGGAGTATTGAATGTTTTTACCTCGCCAGTTAATCAAGATACTGGGCCAAGTTACTGCCTTATTGCTGTTGGTTTTGACCAGTGGCTCCATTGCCTTAGCTTCATTTGCACCTTTCGCCCACGGCGCAGACGCACCTATTTTGCATATTGGCAACACCGGCGAACCTGAAACCCTCGACCCACACCGTTATAATTTGCGCTTGGAAGAAACTCTGTTAAACGACCTCTTCTTGGGCCTCACCACCTTCAGCGCGGCTGGCGAGCTTATCCCTGGTGCAGCGTTGTCATGGTCCACCAGCGACGATGGCTTAGTTTGGACCTTTAATTTGCGTCATGACCTGAAATGGTCAGATGGGCGAAAGCTGACAGCTGAAGATTTTGTTTATTCCTTTCGTAGGCTGCAAGCGCCTGAAACGGCCGCCAGTTTGGCCTACTTCATGTACATGCTAAAAAATGCAGCCGCAATAAACGCGGGCAGAAAACCCATTGAAGACTTAGGCGTAAGTGCGCCAGGACCACACACCTTGGTTCTCGAACTTGGGCAACCCTATCCCTACCTGCTGGAACGTTTGCTCTACCCCACCGCGTTTCCGGTGCCGCGGCATGTGATAGAAGCTCATGGAAGTGCATGGACAAAGCCACAAAATTGGGTATCCAACGGCGCGTACACCCTGCATAACTGGCGACCTCAGGCGAACATAAGCATGCGACGTAATCTTCACTTTTTCGAGCCAGGTTCAATCGAAGAAGTTAGATACCACCCCGTGGTGAATGATCAATCTGCATACAATCGCTTTCGTAACAAAGAGCTTCACGCGATTGCCACTTTTCCTAGTAGCGAGATCGATCGGGTTAAGCAACAATATGGTAACGCGCTACATATCTCAGACTTGCTTTCAATGATGTATCTCGTGTTCAATACCCAACACCCACACTTACAAGACAAGCGTGTGCGTCAGGCACTGTCGTTGGCCATCGACCAACAAATATTGGCTACCCGTATTTTGCGCAACGGCAACAAACCCGCATTCAGTTTTGCACCAAGCTTCATCTCAAATTACCACCCGTCCCCCCTCTCGCATGCCACTCAGACACGATCTGAGCGTATTATTGAAGCTAAGCGGCTATTGAATGACGCCGGCTTCAACTCCAACCATCCTCTAACACTTACCTTACGCCATGTTAATACATTAGAAGGCAAGAAGTTGAATCTGGCTATTTCAGGAATGTGGCGTGAAATTGGGGTTCACACACAGCTACTACAAGCCGATCTGAGAAACCATTTTTCCGAATTACGTCAAGGTAACTTTGACGTGGCCTGGGCGGGTTGGATAGGTGAGAACAACCCAGAACATTATTTAAGCTTGTTGCGCTCAGACATTGGCAACGTCAACTACGGTCGCTTCAAGAGCGAGGCCTTCGACAACATCATGCGCCTCGCCCAGCAACAAGCCACGATTCAACAACGTAATAAACTACTTAGCCAAGCCGAACATGTGATGCTCAGCCAACACCCGGTCGTGCCTTTATACACTGTCGCCGTGCGACGTCTGGTTGATCCAAATCTCACCGGTTGGCACGACAATCCACGCGATATACACCAGGTAAGATACCTCGGTTGGTCTAAGTAGCCGGCCAAACTAGCAGGAGAATTTATGGGATATGGCGCCGGAATAGGCATAGCAAACTTCACTTTTGATGATGCCCGTGGCTTTTGGCAATGGGTCGACATTTGTGACAACGGTGGCGTTGATTCGATATGGCAAAGTGATCGCATCATCGATGCTGCGCCCAATCTTGAAGCAATGAGCGTCATGGCTGCCTTAGCGGGTGGTAGTCGCCAGCTTAAATTTGGCATGAACGTGGCAAGCTTGGGGTTGCGCAACCCTATTCTCACAGCCAAACAATGCGCCACCATCGATGTGCTCAGCGAAGGACGGTTATTGCCTGCCTTTGGTGTTGGCAGTGCATTGTCTAAAGACTTCACCGCAACAGGCACTCCAACTAAGGGCCGCGGTAAACGTACAGATGAAGGCTTGCAGATAATGTCTCGCCTTTGGGTAGAAGACAAAGTCACCTTCAGCGGCGAATATTACCAGCTAGATGAAGCCACAATTGCCCCCAAACCCGTACAAAGGCCGCTGCCATTATGGGTTGGCGGCTCGGCTAAACAAGCCATTGAACGCACCGCTAGATGGGGTACTGGATGGCAAGCAGGTATCAACACTGCCGCCGAGGTCAAACCGGTCATCGTGGCGATTAAACAGCGCGCAGAAGCACTCGGTCGCCACATTGATGACGATCACTTCGGTGCAGGGTTTGGTTTTCGTTTCGGTACTGAGGACGAACCTATCATCACCCGGTACAACGAAGGTTTACGCAAACGCTTAGGCAAAGATCCCAGCGGGCTTAATGCAGTGGGTGGGGTCACCGAAATGATGAACCTGATCCATGAGTTTAAACAAGCAGGGGTACACAAATTTATCCTCAGGCCTATTGCTACTGGCACTCAGGACATGATCGAACAAACCAAGCAGATGGTTGAGCTGCTACTGCCTGAGATCTACGCATTAAATGACTAGTGCCTAGTCAGGAAGCTGCGCTTTTGCCGCTGCAATATACCCTCTATTGTAGGTTGGACTGATGGTCATATCATTGATACAAACATGGGCTGGCAACTCTGCCAAAAATCGAATGACCTCGCCGCAATCTTCAGCCTGAACCATTTTCTCTTTGTCTTGCTGACTCACTGGAATCGGTCGGTTGTCGAGAATAGGGGTAGCAACCTCACCCGGGCAAAGAGCAGTCGCTCGTACCCCGTGCGCGCAAGTTTCCATATTTATACTCTCGGTCATGGCATTCATAGCATGTTTAGCCGCTGTGTAGGCGGGACCGGTGACGATACTCACATGCTTCCCAGCCCAAGACGAGATATTGATGATCAAGCCATCACCTTGCTTGCGCATAACAGGCAATACAGCCTTACAACAATAGAATGCACCATCTAGGTCGATGCGTATCACCGCATCCCAATCTTCTAACGAGACATTGTGCCAATTCCGATTCTTCGTGTTTATACCCGCGCTGGCGACCAACACATCAATGCGGTTGTAGGTTTCAATAATTCGCCCAGCTACCGCCTGTACATCTTCTTTTTGTGATACATCTAAAACCTCAACCGATACATTGGAACCACAGTAAGCAGCAACTTGGGCCAGTTTGTCCGCGCGGCGTCCTGATAAAATCACGTGCATACCTGCCTTAGCTAGCGCAATCGCTCCCGCCTCACCAATACCTGTACCAGCACCGGTTACCCAAGCAACCTTGCCGGTTAAATCTCTTGCCATATTGCACTTCCCTTTTTTACATCATTGTCATTTTTCACATCATTGTATTGAATGACAACCACAGCGTGGACCCCATCCTTTGCTAAGTGTGCCTATCTTGGCGTTTCACTGGAATCCTCACAACAATTCGATGCGCTGCAAACAGAAGGATCTGTAACAGTAGCGGGGTCCCACATTCGCAAACGTCGTACAACACGTCTTTGTACCATTGCAAACCAAAGACCAAGCGAATGTGCGAGCAGTACTTTACAGCGATTTCTAAAATTGGTCATGTTGGGCTCCATCTGCAACTGCTGACATACTAATAGCCGTATACTGACACCGGGGTGTCAGTAGCATTCCTGAAACCTCCTAAAATGCGATCATTGCTGACACCGGTATGTCAGTAGAGAGCCCACCGCTACTGAAATAGGGAGAGCATATTCTGTTAGCATGCCCACCATGAGACCCGCTGATCGACTTTTTCAAATCGTCTTGCATCTCGGCCGAGGTCGAGTGCTCACCGCTCAAACCCTTGCGCAGCGCTTAGAGGTCAGTGAGCGCACCATCTACCGAGACATCCAAAATCTTATGGAATCTGGCGTACCTGTAGATGGTGAGGCGGGTGTCGGTTACCGACTACATCGTGGTTATCAAGTGCCGCCAATGATGTTCGATCAGAACGAACTACAGGCATTGATCTTTGGCGCACAGGTTGCCAAGCGCTGGGGAGACCACGAAATGGCTGCGGCCGCCGATCGTATTTTAAATAAAGTGGATGCCGTGTTGCCTGAAAATCTACGCCCAACCCTCAATGCTCAAACCCTCGTCGTGCCAGAAATGGCCAGCTTTCAGTCCGAACAGACAACTCAAACTTTGGGGGATGTTCGCGATGCCATTAACCAACGACGACGCTTATATCTGTCCTACAGTGACGCTGAAAACGATCCCACCGAGCGTATCGTCTGGCCTTTAACACTACTTTACTGGGGCTATAGCTGGGCGGTAGGTGCCTGGTGTGAGTTACGCCAAGATTTCCGCAACTTTCGTGTCGACAGAATTGTGGAAGCACGAAGTTTAACCACCCAATTTCCAGATGAATCGGGCAAGAGACTGGAGGACTATTTCAAACAGGCTAACGATAAGTGCTAGTAAGTTTGGGGTTGCTCGCGAGGCACTTTGCACACGTTTTGTGTAGTATCGCCGG
>JAADHW010000170.1 GCA_013151695.1 Gammaproteobacteria bacterium | reverse complement strand
CATGGTTTTAGGGCGCAACTTTCTGACCGATATCGCCTTGGTTGACGTCAGTCAGCAATTCGTCCAGCCTGCATATAAACCCGAAACCCAATGATCGTCGGCCTCTTCTGAGTAACTCAAAGATGAGGTGTGTAAGGAAACCATGACGAATCGAGCCCCATTTCTATTTTTGGTGACGTCACTGATTGTTGTTGGCGTCATAGCCGCGACATTTCGCCACGATAACTACGGCATCCCTTGGCTACCCGATACAAAATCAAGAATATGGCAGGTAGAAGCTAGAGTTGAGTTTAGAGCATCCGGTGGTCCTAGCCAGGTCCACCTAACGCTGCCACCTGTCCAAAGTGGCTTCGAGCTTGTCAGTGAATCTGCAGCCTCATCTGGGTGGGGGTTTACGATAGATGAGGGTAACCAGCAACGCAGAGCACATTGGACCCAGCGTGATGTCGCTGGTAACCAGATGCTATTTTACAAACTCAACCTAGCGGCTAGTGAGGAGAGCCACCAACCCAATCCACCTACCCACGTTCTGCCTATCGTCAACTGGGACGAACCCTCTAGAACAGCCGCGCGCCACCTCATTAAGACCGTTACCCCCATCACCGCAGGGCCGCACACACTGGCAGTACAACTGATTCAAACCATCAACCGCACGCCCGCAGATCAAAACGTCAGTCTACTCACTTCAAATTACGCACCATCCGAATTACTCACACGGGTACTACAAACCGCCAACGTACACGCTAGAAGTGTGCAACTGCTAGAACTGGAAGATGGGCGAAGGCGACAAAGCCTGGTCGAGTATGTGCAGGTTTGGGACGGCGAACAATGGCGACTGTACGATCCACAACGCGGTGAAGTAGTAGAAACATCTCACTTACTTTTGTGGCAAACAGGCCAGCCCAGCGTTTTGGAAGTAGAAGGCGGTTCACAAAGTCGGGTTTCATTTTCTATGATCAGCCAAACACGCTCAAGTTTGCTGTTAGCACAAGAGCAGGCTGGAGACTTGGCATTATCGTTGTATAACCTACCCATTGCAGAGCAAAGCATGTTCCAGTTGATCATGCTTTTACCCGTGGGTGCCTTGGTAGTGGTGTTGATGAGAGTGCTGATTGGTGTACGCACTTCTGGAACATTCATGCCTGTACTGATTGCCTTAGCCTTCCTACAGACTGATCTTCTGCCCGGTTTGTCGAGCTTCATAATTGTGGTTGCCATAGGACTGTTTATACGCAGCTACCTTTCTGCACTTAATCTTCTGCTGGTGGCGCGAATTGCCACCTTAGTGTTATTGGTGATTGCGATTATTAGCCTCTTCAGCATTATCAGTTACCGCCTGGGGCTCATCCAAGGTTTAACCATCACTTTCTTCCCCATGATTATTTTAGCTTGGACCATCGAACGTATGTCCATCATCTGGGAAGAGGAAGGACCGAAGGAAGTCCTCATCCAGGGTGGCGGTAGTTTATTCGTCGCCATCCTCGCTTTCCTACTGATGGATCTCGCTGTGGTCAGACATCTTGCTTTCAACTTTCCGGAACTGCATCTTTTAATCCTCGCCATGATATTACTTGCCGGCCGATACACAGGGTATCGCCTACTAGAACTGAAACGATTCGAGGCTTTAAGAAAGTGAGCTGGATAGGACCACTAAAGCTCAAAGCGATCGGCGTCCTCGGTATGAACCGCCGTAATGTCGCCTACATTGCTCGCTACAATGACCGCCGCAACTACCCCATGGTGGACAACAAGCTCACGACAAAACTCATCTCCACCGAGGCAGGTATCGCTGTACCCGACCTCATCGCAGTGGTGCGAACACAACACGAAATTGAACAAGTCCACGATATCATCAGCGAACTAGATGAATTTGTTGCCAAACCTGCACAAGGTAGTGGTGGCAGGGGTATTCTTGTGGTAGTAGGGAAAAATGAAGACGGCTATCTAAAAGCCAACGGCGAGACCGTAGGTTTAGAATACGTGAAAAGACATCTAACCAACACCATAAGTGGATTACATTCGCTGGGGGGGCGCAACGACGTAGCCTTTCTAGAAGAGTTAGTAAAGGTTGATGAATATTTTGCTCAATATAGTTTCGAAGGCGTACCGGATATTCGTCTTATCGTCTTCAAAGGTTTTCCGGTGATGGGTATGCTGCGTCTCGCAACCAAGGCTTCGGATGGCAAAGCCAACCTACACCAAGGCGCGATTGGTGTTGGCCTAGACTTGGCCTCAGGGAAAGCCATTCGCGCAATTCAATATGAGCGCCTGGTGACCCACCACCCTGACACGGGGAAATTACTTTCTGAAATTCAAATTCCAGGTTGGGCCAGCCTGTTACATCTTGCAACGCAATGTTATGAGGTGACTGGATTAGGCTATCTAGGTTGTGACATTGTCATCGACCGAACCAAGGGGCCTTTAATATTGGAACTCAATGCACGACCGGGATTGAGCATTCAAATCGCCAACAACACAGGTCTTCTGCCTCGCCTCACTCATCTTGAGGAGATGGACACTGCCAAAATGGTGGTAGAAGATAGAGTCAACTACGCGATCGATCAGTTTCATCATTTTGCCGTTCCTGTTACTGAAGATATTTTAGAGCCTGCACTCGATCCAGCCGAACAACAGCCGACCCAGGAAACTGCATAAAACACGCATAGATTGCCGATTAAAGACAGGATGCTAGATCATGATTGAGATTTGGGGCGGCGCCACCAGTAGAACCATACGGCCCCATTGGATGGCCCACGAACTCAGCCTAGATTATCAACCAAAACTCATTGGTCCACGTACTGGGGAAACTCAGACCCCGGCATTTAGGATTTTAAATCCAAAGGAAAAGATTCCCGTATTGGTGGATGGTGAGTTGGTTCTCAGTGAAAGTGCAGCCATTGTCACCTACCTGGCAGACACCTACGGCCGTGACAGCGGGCTTATTCCCAAACCCTATACATCTCAGCGCGCGTTGTACAACCAATGGTTGTCATTCATACAAATGGAGCTGGACGCACACACACTTTATATCATTCGCAAGCATCGCGACTTAGCCAATTTGTACGGTGACGCACCAGCCGCCATTGACGCCGCTATCGCCGGGTTCAACAAACAAGTCAACGTCGCCGAGAACGCGCTGGTTTCAACCCACTACTTGGTAGATGACCAGTTCACCGGCGCTGACATCATGTTGGTTTCAGTGCTCACTTGGGCTGTCGCATACGGAATGGAGATCTCTCCAAGATTGGCAGAATACTCCCAATTGCACACCACAAGGCCCGCGTTTAAGACTGCCGCAGAACTCAATTTCAGCATCAGCCCAAGTACTTAATCAGTAAACCACAATGTTGTGGGCAAAACTTACGCCATCAGCCAGTCTGCGATTTTCGGATTCTCCTCTTGAGGATAAGTATGGGATAAGTCGTCGATTTCCCGATACTCTACCCGCGCTCCCGCCGCACTCAGCGTTTGCGCTGCGCTACGCGCCATGTCGATGGGAAACATCCAATCCAACACGCCGTGCATCAAATAGATGGGCAAATCGTGTAATCGTTCTGAACTGGCAAGCTCCGCAATCATCGGATGGAACGAAGCCGAGCTGGGTGCTAAGTGCGTAAACGGCGAGTTGTCCTGAAGGCCAGAGACATAACTGAACGTCCCGCCATCAGACATTCCCGTTAGCAGTACACGGCGCGCATCAATGTTCCAGTGCGCTTTGGCATAGTCCACCATGCTAAGAAGATTTTCACTGTCGATATCTGGGCCCATGAGAGACCAAGTTCCTTCTCGAGAGGTAGGGCTGATCAACACCATGTTGCGAGATCTTGCGGTTCGCAGCCACGTCCATAAGAAAGAACGACCATGACCACTGCCACCATGTAAGGCAACGATAAGTGGCACTTCTTCGCCGTCATAGTATTCCGGCACATACATGGAAAAGCCGCCGCGCTCTTGGCTAGAGTTGTTTGCATGCATCACTCCAACATGTTCTCGCTCAGCGTCAGCGCCAGCAATCTTACTCAGCAAGCCTTCATCTTCACGTTGTTGCGGATTCAGAAAGAACCGGCTCACTGGAGGTAACATCATCCCCACTGGATAGATCGCTTCCGTCGCCTTGGTGTTATATCCCATGGCTCGATAAGCAGCCATTGTGGCGTTACTTTGGTTTTGTGCGCTCAGAAAATCATCGAAGCTTCGCATGGCCAAACTCGCACTGCGGCTTACGTGTGCAACAAAACCCTGCAGATGTTCTGGCCAATCTACACCCTCAAAGGTTGCGATGCCTTCCTTGAGAGGGCCCCGATAAGGCTCAAGTTCTTGTACAAGCTGAGGAATATTTGGCGGATGCATGTGTCGAGCTGCATGCTGCAGCACATCGATGGCCGTTAGCAGCGGTGGAATCAGTGCAGTGGTTGCTTCAAGCAGCGGGTCTATGTCTTCCATTGCTTGATTGTACGCCCTAAGTCGACACGAATTTAGCGTTTCAACGGCGGCAATACTGAACCGGGGTCTGTCGCAAGTGCCATAGGGAAAGCTTCTCCTTATGTTGAGTCTCGTATTATTTACATTGGATCTCCTTTCTTGCGGATCTAGTCGGAAGCACTCTAGACTTAGAGACTAGAAATCTCTAGACTCAAAGTCTAGATATGCCAAAAAATCGCCACACACGCCCACGCGAAGAAAAGTCCTCGGAGATTGTTGCCATTGCTGAGCGGCTCTTCCTCGCAAAGGGTTACGAGGGAACGACTATGGCTGCGATCGCCGTTGAGGTTGGGGTGGCGACCAACGTTGTCCATTGGTACTTCCCAACCAAGGACGAACTTTTTGTTGCAGCCCTCGACTCGCTTCAAGCGGTTGTCTTGGAACAACTGGTCGAACGCCGCCCGGCCAAAGCGTCTCCTGAGCAAGAGAAAAAGGCATTAGGTATGTTCCTGACCGACCTTGTTGGTCGGCTGATCGACATGTACAAACTGATCGCGACGGTTCATGACCGGTCACATCGATCACCCGTCGTGGCCAACTTCCACGATCGTGCTCACCGTCGTTATGCGGACTATCTCGGTCGGGCAGTTGCCCGATGTGATATACCTGAGACGGAGCAAGCGCTGGTAGTCGAGGCTCTGCTAACCGCTTTCGAAGGGCTCATCATGCACCGTGCCAGCAAACTTAAAGCCAAGCGCATGCTGACATTCCTTGTCCAGCGGCTCACCGCTACCTCCACACCCTAGGATCAACATATGCACTCTTTCAACTTCCCCATTGGCGTACATTCCTTGCACAGCAATACCGGCTTCGACTTTCAACTCAACCGGTTAGCCGGTCTGGGAGGAGGAGACTTGGACGAGATTCGAGAAGCTGCTCAACAGATTGGTGATCTCAACGATTGGAAGCGAGAGTTCCTGGCCCTTGGCGAGCGAGCGATGGCCGAGAAGCGCCTTCAACACGCCGCCGCTTACCTGCGCGCCGCCGAATTCAACATGGTTCCGGGGGACCCGGACAAAGCCAAAGCTTACGAGCAGCAAGCGAGCCTGTTCGAAGACCTTTATGCGGACGATGTCGCGACAGGTCGCTTACGGAAGGAACAAGTGATCTACGAAGGGGGGCATCTTCCTGTCTGGAACATCGCCGTGCCGGACGATCAGGCGAGCAAGGGCATCATTATTGTCCATGGGGGTTTTGACTCATATGGCGAAGAACTCTATCCGTTTGCACGCGCACTAGCAGACGCTGGTTACGAAACGGTATTGTTCGAAGGGCCAGGTCAGGGGAGTGTGATTCGCCAGCAGGGAATCCATTTCACTGCGGAATGGGAGCGACCGGTCAAGGCGGTGCTTAATCATTTTGATTTTGATGATGTCACGCTTGTGGGCATATCGCTTGGTGGTTACCTGGCGACGCGGGCGGCAGCATTCGAGCCGCGCGTGCGTCGGGTTGTTGCATTTGGAGTGATGTGGGACTTCTTCGAGGTGGTATCGTCAAAACTACCGATAGTGGCTCGTGTCCTCCAGCGAACCCTGTTGGCCCTCGGAGCTAAGTCGCTGCTAGACAAAGGGATCCGTCGCAGGATGGAAGACGACCCACTGATAAAGTGGGCAATCGAACACGGATGTTATGTCTTTGGAGTCGAGAGTCCTTCGGAGTACTTCAGTGAGATGCGCCACTTTACCACCCGCGATATCTCATCAAAAGTTAACCAGGACTTCCTGCTTCTGGCCGGAAACGGTGACCACTACGTTCCGATCGAACACTACCACAAGCAAGCACGGGCGCTGACCAACGTACGATCGTTCACAGGTCGCATATTCACAGCACAAGAGAGCGCCCAGAGCCACTGTCAGGTGGGGAATGTTGGCCTCGCACTTCGCGTAATCCTAGACTGGGTTGATGAAAGGAGTAGCTCCTAAGAACCGATCTCATAGTCAGGTTCTTATTTTCCTTGTCTTAGTTGGAACTTGAGCTCATCAATAGCTAGCTTTTATGATGAGTAGCAATCCAGGTGTTCAACCCAGACAGCCAAGCGTCAGGCTGTTCTGTGTGAATCAAATGTCCC
>JAADHW010000279.1 GCA_013151695.1 Gammaproteobacteria bacterium | reverse complement strand
TTTCTGATGCCTATATTGTCGATCCAGCCAACTAGAGTTGTCTTGTACATTTTTGACTCACCAATTACCCCTGGAATAACGGTAGGTGGTGGGTAGAGTGCTGTGAGAGTTGCCGGTATTTACTCGGTAGAACACCCACGATTCTCCTCAACTCACGAATAAGATGCGCCTGATCTGCATACCCCGACGCTGCCGCGATTTCAGCCCAAGACAATGTTGGGAATTTTTTATTGATGCTAACTGCGTGATTAAGACGTTGTATGCGTTGGAAACGCTTAGGAGACAAACCCACCGACGTTGTGAAGAGCTTTATAAAATGACGATGACTTAAGCCAGTTTCTAGAACAACATCCGCGACCCGCGCACCACTGGCAAACCTTGAAAGAGCATGAGTAACAGCAACGTGAGCACATTGAACTTGTGGAAGACAACGCCTCAGAAAAATCTCCAGGGCATCCAATTTCTGCGAAAGCGTCCCCGCACATCTTAGTATTTCGAGTATTTGCGCAACACTCGAATCACCCCATACCGAGTTTAAGCTGGTATGTGTGCCGCTGAATTCAGTCGCTGGCGCACCTGATAGCAGCTCCAAAGCCCCAGGACGAAGTAGCATACCGACAGCCGGCGTAAGGGGTTCAATTTCTTTGCAATAGGTGGTTTCTCGCACACCACCGATCACCGATCCTGCGTAACAAATACCTTGCTGATCATTGGGGTTTTCCAGGATGCGCACTGGTGAGTCATCTAGCCGCAAAACGATATGCGCCATGCCAGTAGGTAGGACAAGTTCGCGACTAATGTTTGGTTTTGGTTTAGCATGCATAGGAGGTGGACAACTACCCGAAGCCCAAATTAGAGACAAGTAAGGTTTTAGCACTGCACATGGAGTACGTACAAGCTTCGTTTCTGCTAGAATTTTAGCCTCTTCCTTTTAGCTTCTTCCAATGAAAATTGAATTGTCAAAGCGCATTGTCTGAATACGTTTCAGTCACAGCGTAACACACCACACTCACCAGACATTGAATGGAAGATTACGGGGCGCAAACAAGATAGGGGATGGAGAGTGCTAGCGGACATGACCAACTAACAATGTATGTTCAACCACAGTTTGAAGAGTCTCGGCCTGCAGTTTTACACGAACTGATTCGAACACACCCGCTCGCCACACTGATAGTCATCCACAATGACGATATTGCGGTCAATCATATACCGCTGTTTGTTAATACCGACAAGGGAGACTTGGGGGTACTACAAGGACACTTACCCCGAGCGAACTCGATATGGGAATCCTTTGATGGGAAAACAAAGTGCGTCGCGGTGTTTCAAGGGCCTGCAACCTACATCTCACCATCTTGGTATCCAAGCAAACATGAGCACGGCAAGGCAGTGCCAACCTGGAATTATGTTGTCACCCATGCTCATGGTTATCCACGCGCTGTTGAGGATAAGGATTGGCTACTACGCCACCTTAACAAACTAACCGACCAGCAAGAGTCGAATCAACGGCTACCGTGGAGGGTCTGCGACGCTCCAACTGAGTTCACCGACAAAATGTTAAGCCATATTATCGGTTTCGAAATGCCAATAGTTTCGATACAAGGTAAGTGGAAAGTCAGTCAAAATCGTCCTGCAAAAGATCAGCTTGGCGTTATCGAAAACCTACTCAAACAAGGTGATGACAACGCTATGGCAATGGCAGATCTGATCAGTCAACAGGCGACATGAAGTATATTTAAACCAAATCCTCAATAAACACCCGGGCTTGTTGCGCCATTTCGTCGAACACAGGGGTAGGGTTGAGGCGCGCGCGCTTGAGTATTGTGTATGAATGATTGGCCGTCTCCAACCAGTGAATACGCGACTGCTTGTTCAACCCACCTACCACACCTGTGAGCAATTCAGGCCTGGCCAATTCATCTCTTGTACCGCTGAGGAATAACATCGCTTGTGCTATTTCCGGCAGATGCTCAGCTCGCTTGTTGTCTGGCTTTTTTGCTTGATGTAGCGGAAAGGAACAGAGGATTAGCCCCTGACAATCTAGCTTTGCTTGGCTCACCGCATGAGACGCCATGCGCCCACCAAAACTATGCCCACCCACAAATATCGGTAAATCGCTTTGCTGTGCTGCCAGCACATAAGTCGATGCGATCGTAGCCACGGCAACAGATTGGGAATCAACTCGTTTTTTGCCAGCCTGCATATAGGGAAAGTTAAATCGCAAAGAGGAAATGCCTTGAAGTGCAAACGCCTCGGCGATGGCTTGCATAGTGGCATGTTTGTATCCAGCCCCAGCGCCATGGGCAAATACATAACAGGCAATTGGATTGGGTGCGATAAGCCAGCAAGCATCGAGCAAACTAGGCTTATCATTGCGCGGACTCTCGGCAGTGGCACTCAACTGGAATGGATGCTCACCGACCGACAGTTTGATCATTAAGGCAGTTGGTCGAAACCAGTGATGATTTTTCCGACTAAACCGTATTCCAAAGACTCTTCCGCACTCATCCAATAATCGCGGTTGGTATCTTCATTAATACGCTCTACCGATTGGCCAGTTTGCTTGGCAATAATGGCGTTGATTCGTTCGCGTGTCATAACAATTTCTCGCGCTTGAATCTCTATATCCGAAGCGTCACCACCGAAGCCACCGCTGGGTTGGTGAATTAGAAAACGAGTGTTAGGCAAGCTGTAGCGATGCTCCCTGTCGGGCGCTAAATAAATGTTGGTGGCAATGCTGCCCACCCAACCGGTACCTACGGTTCGCACCACTGGCTTGATATAGCGAATAATATCAAATATGGAATCGCCTGATTCTACATGGCCACCAGGAGAGCTGATATACAAAGTGATGGGATCGTCTGACTCAAAGGACAGGCTCAATAACTTTTCAGTCATGCGCCGTGATACGTCTTGATTAATCTCACCAAACAACGTCAGGGTTCGATTTTTCATTAAAATCGAATCTAGTGGGTTCAGTGTTTTTGCCACTTCTGCCAGTTCTTTTTCACCGTCCAATGAGTTCATTGGCTTACTCCGTCAAAGTTCATATAGTAATCTGTCAC
This sequence comes from Gammaproteobacteria bacterium, assembly GCA_013151695.1. Classification (GTDB taxonomy): domain Bacteria; phylum Pseudomonadota; class Gammaproteobacteria; order Pseudomonadales; family Azotimanducaceae; genus UBA4421. The sequence continues at coordinate 9,616 of JAADHW010000279.1, read as the reverse complement.
ACGCACAGTGTAGCTTCAAACCGCGATCGGTGTACGCTACAACTGCGCAATCAACCTACATTGAGGCAGCTAAGGGGAATTTCAATGCCACTTTCAGCAGAATACACCGCTTTATTCGAACAACTCGCAGAAGGCGACCCGACTCCACCACTATGGGAGATGACACCCCAGCAAGGGCGCGAGATGTATCGCATGATGCGCCCACTCAACACCGAGCTGCCTATCTTTAAAACAGCGCAACAAACCGTCCCAGGTTCACAGGGCGACATCCCCCTACGGATTTACACGCCCCAAGGCGATGGGCCCTTTGGCGTATTGATGTACTTTCATGGTGGTGGCTGGGTCATCGGCGATCTCGATGTGGGTGACGCTGTATGTCGAGAATTTGCCACGCTGGCTAACCTTGTTGTGGTTTCTGTTGACTACCGAATGGCGCCTGAAAATCCTTATCCTGCAGCAGTAATCGACGCTTATGATGCAACAAAATGGGCAGCGCAGAACATGGCAGCCCTCAACGGTAACGGCAAACTCGGGGTAACCGGAGAAAGTGCCGGTGGCAATTTATCCGCCGTAGTTGCACTGAAAGCTCGTGATGAAAACGGCCCAAAAATAGCCTTTCAATGCCTACTATATCCAGTCACCGATTGCGATATGAGTCGAGGTTCATACACCGAAAACGGTGAAGGTTATCTACTTGAAACAAAGGCTATGGCCTGGTTTTGGGACAATTACTGTACTGATGAGAATCAACGTAAAGAAGCTTATGCCTCGCCGTTACAGGCGCCAGACCTGAGCAATTTACCGCCGGCTTTAGTGGTTACCGCAGAATTTGACCCATTGCGTGACGAGGGCGAAGCCTATGCTGCTGCGCTAAAAGCCGCCGGGACGCACACCGTTGCGGTGCGTTACGATGGCATGGTGCACGACTTTTTTGCTACTGCACCCATGTTTGCAAGCTCACGGGCGGGTTTGTTGGCAACCATCGATACCTTGAAGCAGCATTTAAACTAAGCCGCCAAGTACTCGGAGCCAAAGCCATGTTATATGTCTTAATTTGTGATGATAAAGCTGACAGTGAAGGTCTGCGCAAAGCAACTCGAGACCAACATCTGCAATATATCCAAGCGTTTGATGTACGGTTCGCAGGACCAATGTTGTCCGCCGACGAAAGCACCATGGTGGGATCTATCATCGTGTTGAATGCAGATGACCGCACCGCAGCCCAGGCATTTGCTGACGCAGACCCTTATGCTTTGGCAGGACTATTTGCCAATGTCCGCATACAGCCTTTTCGGCAGGTTGCACCTTCTTGAGAAAGTAGAGCGAAGAGCGAAACTCTATGGGGATGAACGCTACAACCCCATAGAGGATCCTGACCAAGTCAGTCGACTTTGGCTACTGCGTAACCAGATAAAACCATGGAGCCGTCTTGGTTAGTGGTCTCTACTTTTAGGTTCACAATCCCGTCCTCCACACTTTCAACGGTGGCAGTGGAATTTAAGGTATCACCTGGCCAGACTTGGCTGGTAAATCGTACCCCATATTTAGTCAACCGCCCGTCACCCACATAGTTCGTCAGCATGCGACCCGTCATACCCATGGTTAACATGCCATGCGCAAATACCGATGGGTACTTGGCAACTTCCACGGTGAAAATTTCGTCCGTATGTAACGGGTTATAGTCGCCAGAGGCGCCAGCATACTGCACAATTTGAGTACGCTTTAGGTCTTCAACCAAACACTCAGTGTAGGTATCACCAACATTCAAATTACTTGCACTTAAAGCCATATATTCCCCCTATGCGTCCACCGGACGTTCTGTTCGTACACCCACACCACGAGCGGTGATGACCAGTTCACCACTTTGGTCACGATATTTAGTAATGGTTTCGGAAAACATCAACTTACCGGAACGCTTACCTTCCTTTTCCCATGATTTCCCGGGCTTAACCGTAGCCGTGAGAACATCACCGGGACTAATATGGCGATGGTATTCAAAGTGCTGCTCGGCATGCAGTCCGCCACCGCCACCACCGCTGCCACCAGAAGAAGACTCTCGCTTAACCCCTGTCGGCGAACCACCCGAACCAAACCAATCTTCGCCCACTTTAGGACGCAGGAAATAGTTCGGATCGAACTGTGCGCTGGACTGAGCAAATGTGGGTGGCGCAATGACTTTACCTGGCTCCGTGCCTTTTGCGTGGTCTTCGTCATAGTAAATTTGATTGTCATCACCAACAGAACGCGCAAACATCATGATGTGACTCCCTTCCACTGGAAACTTCTCTACAGCCATGGACTTCCCCTTTCATGTAAAAATCGAAGAGGATTGAGTCTACGGATAATTGCGGTCCGTGTAAAAATTCGCAAAGCTCTTACATGCACCCCAACTTCCTACCCCATCACTTGCCTTTGAAGTTTGGTGCGCGTTTGTCGAGAAAGGCAGTAATGCCTTCTACTTTGTCTTGGGTTTGAACCAGTGCACCCTGGGCATATTTTTCAAACATGAGGGCGCTGGCAAGGCTCGCTTCCATGCCAAAATGAACCATGGCTTTCATCGTACGGGGAACAAAGGGAGCAAACCCAGCGAGATGCTCAGCCATGCGCTGCGCTTCTAAGATCAGGCTTTGCGCTTCAACTATGCGAGTAATTAAGCCTATCTGAAGTGCTCGTTCTGCATCAATCGGCTCTCCCATCAACAACATTTCCATACCCCAGCCTCGACCAACAATGCGGGGTAACCGCGCTGTGGCACCGCCACCTGGGATGATCCCTAATTTGCCTTCAGGTGTAGCGAACCTAGATTTCGGCGTGGCAATACGTAAATCACAACCCAGCGCCACCTCCAAACCACCGCCCATACAGATACCATCTATGGCAGCAATGGTTGGCTTGGGGGTTCGCTCGAGCTTATCTGCCAAGCCTTGAACAATGGGCTCTAGCGCCTTTTTAAAATCTCGGTGCAATACTTCTGCAAGATCTGAACCGGAGGCAAAAGATTTACCACCCGCTCCTGTAATGGTGAGTACGCGCACTTCGTCGTCGGCCGCACCAGCATCCACCGCACCGCGGCATGCAAATCATCAAGGGTGGCCAGTGAAATGGCGTTGTGTTTGTCTGCGCGATTGATCGTAATCAGCGCCATCGGGCCTTGCACTTCGTACAAGACATTGTCTAGTTCCATAGAGTGAGCTACTGTTTCAACCGTTCGGTCAGGCTTTTCAGTTTTAACTTACTCTTCAACTTATTGCGAATCTTTTCCACCGCGCGTGTTTTCACGCCTTCAATATCCAAGCCCTGTTTTACTGCCGCCTGAGCGAGTGCCTGAGTGATGGGCTGCATGATTTCTTGCGTCAGCCCCGCCGCCGTAATGCCATTGCTGCTGCGCCCAATATTGTTCAACCGAATATCCGGGATAGGTAGATTCATTGCGCCCAGCAAATCTGAGTTCATAGATACTTGAGCATTGGTGAAAACAAATTGATCAACAATAAACTTTGTCTCATTTGTACTCGACGTTGTGGACGAATCAGAACTGTCCATCGCCTTGTCCACATTATCCATGAGCTGTTGAAAGTTGGTGCGCTGGCCTTTGGCAATGGCTGCAATAGATGCGCCGTCGATCACCATTTTTTTGATCACCACAAGGTCGTTGTTGGTGTTCGCGATATCTAAGGTGACCCTTACCTCATTTAGTTTCATGGCATAGGGACCTTCGTAACCCGCCGGATTACCAATCTGCAAATTCTGGATCTGAGCAAACCCGTCAGTGAGTTCTAGCTTAACATTACCCACCTTTACATCTGCGCCAAGATAGTCTGGACCAATCTGTTCCACACCAGACTTAATGAGGCTGCCTGAATTGAATACCAAATAGCCAATGCCCGCCGCAATGGCGACCAACACAATACCCACTATCCATCCAATCATCTTCATCGTTGTACTCCCCTAGCCTGAACTATTAAGGGCTTTCGATTTCTTTAATAAAGCTCTGTGCTTCATTAATGGAAGCTTCCATTTCGCGGATCAGTCTGCCGACATCTGTTTCTATTCCACCAAGATCGCCTTTCAGAGAAGCGATAGCTTGAGCATTGAGATTATGTTTCAGATACAACACATGATCACGAAACGATGTCAGTACAGGTTTCATTCGAGATTCTGCCTTACGCATTGCTTTCAACAAAGACGCGTAACGAGCTTTTGATGCCCGAAGTTGGGCTGCACTTTTTGACCGCAGGTTGGCGCTACTAATCTGCCCAATCTCGTCTTGCCATTCTTCAAACAAATCTGACGACACATCATCTACTGCTTCGATTCTTTCGCTTACTGTTTCCGCCCTTGACTGTGCATCTTCCAAGGCATCATTAAGTTTGTTGTAGGTCGATTTTAGCTCACTATCTGCAACACCCACCACAGATTCAAACTGTTCGAAAGCATCCTTGAACTCTTCCTTGGCATCTTCTTGTGCCTCCATAGCATCTTCGACACGATCAACCAGGATGTCGTTTTTCAGCCTGCCGAATTTTTCGTTGATGTCATAGTAGGCTGTTTCGCAAGCCACTGAGCCCAGCACTAAGGCCATAACGATCAATATTCGCATATTTACTCCGAAGGGCTTATTCATATTCGAAACAGTACAGACAAGAGCCAGGCGAACCCGACCCTTGCTGTACGACCCTTGCTGTACAAAGGAGCGCTACTGACGCACCTTGTGGGTACCAGAGACTACCGCTGTGACGCGTCGATTTTCTTGTTTACCGGCGGCAGAGTCATTACTTGCTAACGGGCGTGTTTCTCCGAACCCAGCCCAAGCCAGCCGGCTTTGTGAGATGTTAGCTTCGTTGATCAAATACTCATACACAGCCTTAGCCCTTTGTTCGGATAGACCCTGATTGTATGACGCGGCGCCATCACTATCCGTATGTCCTTCGATGACAGCATGTGCTGTGGGGTATTCTCTAAGGAACTTCACTGCTCGTCCTAATTCAGCGCCGTGGTCGGCTCGAATAATCGCCTTGTTGGTATCGAACTCGATACTCATGTCGATGGTGACTTCTTCTTCAAGCTCGATATAGCAACCTTTAGCATCTACTTTGGCGCCTCTTTCTGATCCTGGGCACTCATCCATATAATCCGGTACGCCGTCGCCGTCGCTGTCTAACGCACAACCCGAAGCGTCAACCGCAACCCCTTGTGGTGTTTCAAGACACTGGTCGTCGCCATCTACGACACCATCACCGTCACCATCAAGTTCACAACCACTGGCATCAACCACTCGGCCCGCAGGCGTGGTGGGACATTGATCAATTTCGTTTGGAACACCATCGCCGTCTGAATCAGCAGGTGGTGCTGCTGGTGCTACATCACCAAGGAAGCCTGTCAAACCAACAAAAGCAAAGGGTTTGAAGCCTGCTTCTTGAGAGCTGCTTACCGCGCGAATATCTGCGCGAATAGAAAAACGTTCAGACAACGGATGGAAAACACCCAGCCCAAGGTTATATTGGTTGTCGGTAGAGTTCGATCTTACATTCTCAAATCTTAGTTTGCCACGACCGCCGCCACCAACGATGAAGGGTTGCCATGTTTCGCTACCAGTTTTGAATTTGTAGAGTAAATTTAACCACCGAAGGTCAATGTTGTCTTCACCGGAACCCCACGTATTGTTAAAATCTGACTCAACCCGGCCACCCAACACTTCAACCGACCAATGGTCACTAAAGCTATAACCTAGAATCAAGCCTAACCCTGCTTCGTGGCCTTCATAGCCAAGGCGTCGTGATCCTGGTCCTTCGTAGACAACTACGCCAGGAGAAACGTAAAACTGTCCGTTACGCGGATTATTGTCGCTGCGATTATCTTCAGCAGCCGTTGCTGAACCTATAAATAGGCTTAGACAGGCAGCCAGTAGCAAACTCTTCATGTGAAACTCCTAACTCATGCTCTTTTGTGGCTTTTTTAGGTTTCCTTGGCAGGACTTTCTATACCCACCCCGAAAACGTGCGGAACTATGCCATGGTAATTCAGGTATACAACCTAAATTTAAAACAGTTGTAAAATAAGGACTCAAACGAAGCGGTGCGTATACATTTTTGCTACCAATGGCACTGGCAAGTAATCTAACTTAATAACCAACAATGACTTTAAGGAAACAAACACGTGGACTCAATTCCAGAATCAGTATCTATAGACAACATGCAAGGCTACGCTGACCGTGCATTAGATATGGCCCTGCAATACGGACCGCAGCTATTACTCACGATAGTTGTTCTAATCGTCGGGCTGTGGGTGATAAAAAGGGTCGTTAAAATAATCGACCGAGGCCTAGAGGTGGGCGCCACGGACGCAACCCTAGCAAAATTCCTTAGCAGCCTCGCATCCATCATCCTAAAAGCTCTGCTACTCATTAGTGTGGCGGGCATGATCGGCATTGAAACCACCTCTTTCATCGCAGTACTGGGTGCAGCCGGCCTCGCCATCGGGCTCGCTTTACAAGGCAGTCTGGCTAATTTTGCTGGGGGTGTATTGGTGCTCATGTTTAGGCCATTTAAGGTCGGCGACTTTATAGAAGCACAAGACGTGGCAGGTACTGTGGCTGAAATACAGATTTTTAATACCATTATCCGCACCGGGGATAACAAACGTATTATCGTCCCTAATGGTGCGCTGTCTAATGGCATCATCACCAATTATTCAGCCGAATCCACTCGACGAGTGGATTTCACCTTCGGTATTGGCTATGACGACGACATTGCTAAGGCGAAGGCCACGCTGAAACGAATTCTGAGTGAAGATTCACGTATTCATACTGACCCTGAACCCATGGTGGTTGTTTCTGAGCTCGCCGACAGCTCGGTCAATTTTACCGTGCGAGCCTGGGTGGAAGCGGCCGACTATTGGGGTGTTTATTTTGGTATCACCGAAAAGGTTAAGCTGGTTTTTGACCAAGAAGGTATTTCAATCCCCTATCCTCAGCAAGACCTACACATCCACAAAGCAGCCGACGCATAGTAAGCAAGCAAAAGGTAGTGTAGGAAAGAAAAAAGCCGCCAACCTGGAGAGGTGGCTGGCGGCCTTTAAGTTGACCTCTCAAGGAGGTCTGACCTCTTTAACAGTAAACTCACGTCAACATGCCTGAGGTCGAAGGGGATAACGTTGCTTTGTGGCAACGATGTGTACTATGGGCTAAAAGCGTTTCAGGATAATTTCGAAAGCAGGCTTTATTGTGTCAAATTGTTTCTTGATCGTGCAAAAAGTGTAGCCAAACCACCGTGCCACCCACTGGATTGTCATCAATACCAATTTGCCATCCGTGAGCTTGGCAAAGCTGTGACACGATGGCTAAACCCAATCCACTTCCTCCGGTGACACTGCTTCGTGACCGATCTAGCCGAAAGAAGGGTTGAAACACTTCCGCCCTAGACTCCAGCGGGATACCTGGACCGTCATCTACAACCTGAACACGCCCCTTTGAAAGCTCCACGCAAACCTTTCCACCATGCAAAACTCCGTTGGAGATCAGGTTCATAAGCACGCGCCGAAAAGCGCTAGGGGCGACCAAAGCTCGCTGTTGCGCAACCCCATGATGATGAAACGCCACAGTTTGATCGAAGCTTGCTAGAATTTCTTCAATAAAGGGAATCAGCTCAATCTCCTGGGGCTTTTCGTGGGTACCCCGGGCAAATCGCAAGGCATCGCCAATCAGTTCATCCATAGATTCGAGATTGCGCTCAAAACGCTCGACCAGCTTCTCATCGACATTCTCAGGCAACAACGCCAAAGCCAATCGCATGCGTGTCAGTGGAGTGCGAAGGTCATGGGATATGCCAGCTAAAAGTGTGGTTCTATTCGCCAGCAACACCGAAATTTCTTTTGCCATGATATTGAAATTTCGGGCTAAGGAAGCGAGTTCTCTAGGACCTGTTTCAGGCAAGGGTTCTATGTCTTTCGTACCACGAAAGTGTTCTGCCTGCTGCGCTACCTTAACCAAGGGGCGAGCGATGCGTTGCACCACAAACAAAGAAGTGAAAAAAACAATTGCTGCGCCAAGCCCGACAATGACAACCGCGCCGAATAAAGGCTGGATGTCCTGTCGATCTGCTGAAAATCCGATTTGTAAATCGTGTCCTCCCATACGGACATCAATCCACAACAATCCATCCCCTGTCAGCAAGCTGATCGGCTCACCGAGCCGCGCAGACAAACTCTCTTCCAACAGATCGAAATAGATTGGACCTTCCTCCATCAAAGGCAATTCCTGCCTTGCCTCACTGATAATGAGATCGTGGCTTTCAGCCATCTCAAGCTCAAAATAGGGTCGCGAATCTGGGGGTAGCTCAACCCATGTTTTCGCCGATAAGACCAATAGTGCTGCTTCGTCATCTGCTGAGTGAGCGCTGATAGGATCAATAACAAAGGTATATAACGCCAGAGTTGCGATTGCGGCAATGAGCATTGCGCTCACACCAAGAATAAAGTTTGTCCGCGCTAGAAGGGTCGCGGGACGCCTACGAAGAGTCGTCTCAGTCATCTCCGCCAGGGCAAAACATATACCCTTTGCCCCATATGGTTCGAATATAGGATGGGTTAGCTGGATCAGTCTCGAGTTTAGAGCGCAGACGCGTCACACGTACATCGATGGAACGGTCAAACGGAGAACGTTCCGCACCGGTCAACAAATCGAGGATACGATCTCGATCAAGTACCTTATTTGGGTGCGAAACCAAAATCGCCAATAAATCGAATTCTCCTGAGGTAAGCGGTACCTGCTCATCACCCTTGCTCAATTTGTGCGAGTTTAAATCTAAGGTGAATGGCCCAAATTGCATCTTAGACGGCGTTTCGCCATCGTCTAAAGCCATACGCTGGGTGCGACGCAACACGGCTCTTACTCTTGCCAATAGCTCACGCGGGTTAAATGGCTTAGCTAAGTAATCATCAGCCCCAACTTCAAGTCCGACAATGCGATCTACATCCTCACCCTGGGCAGAAACAATAATGATCGGCAACTCCATATGCTTCTTCAGCCGCTGTGCAATAGACAACCCATGCTCACCAGGCAACATCAGATCAAGTATGAGGAGATCAACTTTGTGATCTACCAAATGGGCATCCATGGTTTCACCGGATTCGACACAAGCGACCTGAAAGCCTTGCTGCTCTAAATAAGCTTGTATAAGTTCACGCAGCTCAGGGTCATCATCGACAACCAACAGCCTCGCACTTTCAGATTCCATGGGTTAAGGATTTAGTGTTGGGGTATTTTGCTGACCAACATTCGATATCGGCCGTTCGCTGGTCGAATCGGGCACCCCGCCGTTTTTAACAGGACTGCTGACCACCGATGGTGTAGGAATTTGCGTAATGTGGCGGTGGATGATGGCTCTAGAACGCTGCTCAAAGCCTACGCCGAAGGTCACTCGAGCGCTACTTTTGACAACTCTACCACCGCCGCGACCCACCTTATCACCTGCCTTTATCGGGGTAACTTGTACCACTCGGGTTTGCACAACTACGGTACCGTCTGGCTTACGTACTACTCGACCGTATCGGCGCTGAATTCTTATGGTCCGAACCTTACCTTGGCTGGGGCGCATACTTAAAACATTAGGGTAATCAC
>JAADHW010000340.1 GCA_013151695.1 Gammaproteobacteria bacterium | reverse complement strand
TCGCTCGTGGCATTGCACTCACGTGGTTTACCATCGTGCTCGGGGGTATGTTCATACTGGGGGTCAGCGCTCGTATTTTGCTCGGCAGCACGTTGGGTGATTCTGAACAAGTGTTTTTTGAAATGGCCGATAGATTGTTGCCTACGGTGCTCACCGGGGTGCTTATTGCTGCAGTGTTGTCGGCAATTATGTCTACCGCAGACAGCCAACTGTTGGTAGCGGGGTCTGCCATACATCACGATTTGGCGGGTGGTATTGCCGATACTCGTAGAAGCGCCGCAACCTCAGCGCGTGTGGCAGTTGTTGGAGTGGCACTTGCGGCAACTGCATTGGCGATTTTCTTGCCGGAGTCTATTTTCTCCCGAGTGTTGTTCGCGTGGAACGCTTTAGGTGCTGCATTTGGTCCGATTGTGATTGCTCGATTGCAAGGCTGGCGTGTAGCAGATTGGTCTGTGCCTACGGCGTTGTGTTTAGGGTTTGGTCTCACCGTGGTGTTTTACAGCTTACCTAACGGTCCGGGTGATATTTGGGAAAGGTTTGTACCTTTTGTAGTTGGCATTGTCACACTTTTGCTAGGACGTACGTCTAGTAGGTAAGCATTAGTGAGGTGTCCGTGGTGTTAAACGTAAATATTTTAAAAAAATTACAGGCCTGGACAGGAATTACGTTTGCCGTTTTTTTGGGTGTGCATTTAATAAACACGTGGATGGCAATTTTTGGGGCGGTGGCTTATGACAGCTTTCAGCAAATTGCTCGTGCATTTTATCAGTTTCCTCCCCTAGAGGTTTTACTGCTTGGTGCGTTGTTGGTGCATATTATCGTTGGTGTGGGGCGTATTTTTAGTGAACCTAAGCGTGAGTTAAGTACTCGGGCGAGGTGGCATCGATATAGTGGTTTCTTTCTGTTGCTGGTGATCGCCGGGCACATCATTGCGGTTCGTGGCCCGTCGTGGTTCTATGATGTTTACCCTGCATTTGCGGGCTTGTCCTTTAGCATGGATTTTGCACCCTACTACTTTTATCCATACTACTTTGTGTTTGGGCTGTCTGGGTTTTACCACGGTCTAAATGGCCTGACAATAGCCTTGAGTCGAGTGGGCGTGCAATTGCCGCTGAAACATGCGGTACTGCGCAAAGCAACTGCGGTTGCGGCGGCATTAACATTCGCTGCACTACTAGGGTTTGATGGTATTTGGACAGACGTAGGTGAGCCAGCCAAGAGTGAATTTGCAGAATTGGCCATGAGGATGCTGCGTGAGTTTGCACCTTAGATCGCTCGCATATGGCATGTTAGGGTCGATGGCTGATGCTGAGGATGCGTTACAAGAAGCTCAACTACGACTGCATCAAACAGACCCTAAACCAGATTCAGAAGAAGCGTTTTTGTACCGCGTTGTTAGCAATCTATGCGTGGATAAGTTACGTAAAAACAAAGTTCAACGTAAGTATTACAAGGGCCCTTGGTTACCCGAGCCAGTGGCTTCGTCTGATATTGATTTAGTTGAGCAGGCACAAGAGCTAAGTATGGGCTTTTTGGTTTTGTTAGAGAGTCTTGCTCCGACGGAGCGAGTTGTATACGTGCTGCGTGAAGCTTTTGATTTTTCCTTTGCAGAAATAGCATCTGTGTTAGACATGAGTGTTGCGAACGCGCGCCAGCATGCCTATCGAGGACGTGTGCGGATTAAAAATATTCAATACCCTACGCAAATGTCGACGCACGAACAAAAAGAGCTACTTGAACAACTGGTTGCGCATGTTGCTACGGGAAATATTGAAGGGGTGGTGGCGCTCATTTCAGAAAACGCAGTGGCGTACACAGATGGTGGTGGGATGGTCAGTGCAGCCATTCAACCGATTCACGGCAACCGTCGAATCGCTCAAGTCACAGTGTTTTTAACCCAACAAAATATGCAGCAAGCCGGTGATGATGGTTTGTTCGAATTTTCGTTTCAAAAACTCAACCACACCTGGGCTTTGGTAGTGTTGCAATACGGAGTAGTTCACTCCTGCGCATTTATAGAAGGTGCAGATGGACAGATAGAACGTATTTACGTTGTTCGAAACCCGCACAAGCTGGCGGCTATAACAAGCTAGGTCAGGACCTGTTGGAATGGTATGCTTGTTGGGTTGTCGCGATCTGGCTTGCAGGAAGAGTTTGAAATACCTATATATTGTGCGCCACGGCGAAACCGAGTGGAATGTGCTCGGGCGCCTTCAGGGACGTTTAGACTCGCCGCTTACTGATCTCGGCCAGGATCACGCGAGGGCTAATGGGCATCTAATCAAGTCGTTAGGCGGTGTAGATCAACTCTACGTTTCTCCTTCAGGGCGCACTACTGAAACCGCCTATCTCATGAATTCGTTTACGAAGGTCGATATCGAATTCAATGAAGCGCTGATGGAAAGAGATTGTGGCGAGTGGTCTGGGTTAAACCCGGAAGAAATTGAGCAGAATTTCCCCTTGGGATGGGCGCAAAGAGCAACTGATCCATATTGGTATCAGCCACCAGGGGGCGAAAATTTGCACGATATGGGTGTCCGGGTGCAATCATTTCTAGAAGACTTGTATGCAGTAGAAGCGCAGCGGGTGGCTTTAATCACCCATGGTGTGATGTCTAAGGTCATTTTGAAGTATTACTTGGACCTAGGCGAACTAGAAGTAACACGTATCAAGCACCCCAATAATTTAGTCTACCGTTTGACCTTTTATGCCCAAGACATAGACACACATCGGTTTGTTGCTGGGGGTGAGGCGCAACCGGGGCTGCTGCGCAGAGAGGCCGAAGTAGACCAACACCCCGTGGAAAAGTGACCTCAATAATGGTGGCATTTGCGCTTGTTGGCACAATCTATCATCTACATAAATAAGCTTTAATCAGAGGAAGTACACATGAAAGTCGACGCAAGCATAGGGCCGCAACTCAACAAGATACCCGACACAGTTCGAAAGATGGAGGCTGCTGGATATGACGGCATTCGCACCGCGGAAATGAACCATGATCCGTTTTTTCCGTTGTTATTGGCTGCCGAACACAGCGAAAAATTGGAGCTAGCCACTTCGATTGCCGTGGCCTTCGCGCGCAGTCCTATGAACCTTGCCAATATCGGGCACGACCTCAACGCCTATTCGAAAGGGCGCTTTACCCTAGGGCTGGGTTCACAAATTAAGCCTCACATCACCAAACGTTTTTCTATGCAGTGGGGTGCGCCGGCACAACAAATGCGAGAACTTGTGTTGGCCATGCGGGCAATATGGGCAAATTGGTACCATGGCGAGCCGCTTGAGTTCGTGGGTAAGTATTATCGCCACACCTTAATGACGCCGGCCTTCACCCCTGAAGATAAAGACCATGGTGCGCCGCGAGTTGTTCTTGCCGCAGTGGGCCCGCGCATGACCCAGGTGGCAGGAGAAGTTGCCGATGGCATGATCATTCACCCTTTTAGCACGCTGCCTTACATCAATTCCGTCACCATCCCTGCGATCGAAGCAGGTTTAGCTAAAGCTGGGAAGAGTCGTGAAGGGTTTGAGCTGAGCTATTCGTGTTTTGTGGTGACGGGTCGTACTGAGGAAGAATTTGAAGTCAGTAAAAAAGCGGTAAAAGAGCGAATTGCGTTTTACGGTTCAACCCCCGCCTACAAAGGGGTGCTTGAGTCTATTGGATGCGGTGATTTACAAGGTGATCTGAACGCCATGTCCAAGCAAGGCCGCTGGAAAGAAATGGGAGAACTGATTACCGATGAAATGTTAAATGAATTTGGCGTCATGGGAGAGCCCCAAGACATCGCACCACAAATGCTCGAACGGTACGGTAGTTTCGTTGATCGGACATCGGCATCTTTCTCTGTTGCAGATGATGAAGAGCACGGCAAGATAATTCAGGCGTTGCGTGCGGGGTAGGTATCCGGAGAAAACATTTAGACTGATTTGATATAAGCGTTCTACAAATGGTCATTGTGGAAACTAGGTCACAGTATTTGCCTGTGGGTTTTCGAGTTAGTGCTCGCTAACTTATATCTTGTTTACAAGGTCATAAATGCGAGAACGTAAAATCACGCTAATATTGGGTACATAGTGTGCGGTATCGCAAGTAATATTGCGGGCGGGGACACTGCCATAAAAAATTAGTACGGTTAAGTAAGGGATCTATTCAATGAATCAAAGTCGCACTGTCGACAGAGAACAGATCTCAATCAGGGACAGATTGAAAGGGCTCGCGGATTCGATGCGAACAGGAAAACTCGCAAATCTCGCCAGAATNCGCCAGAATTGTTCCGCGTGGCGTTTATACCAGCGGTATTGCTGCCATTGGCGTTCTTACAGGGTTGTTTGTCTTGAGCATTGCTATCAGCAATGTCGTGGTGCATCAAGGTTATGAAACATTTGCGTTTGCAAAGCCCACTGCTACGCACCGCTTCATTCGACAAAATGAAGTAGCAAAGTTCGGCAGTCGGGTCAGCAGTGCCTTTGGTATCAATGGCGAAGTGGCCACCGAGTTTGCAGACTGGATATTAGAAGCTTCTGAGCGGCAGCAAATTACGCCTGAACTGTTGGCCAGTTTAGTCGTCACTGAAAGTTCTTTTCGCAAGAACGTGCGTTCCCATGTGGGTGCAATTGGCCCAGCGCAGGTACGCCCAGAATATTGGAGTAACTTTTGCGGCGGTGGTGATTTGAGCGACCCGGAGGAGAATGTCTATTGCGGCGCTCAAGTGCTGTCTTATTTGATAGATCGCTGTGAGGGCGATACTGTATGTGGGCTAAGTGCATATAACGTAGGACCCTATGCAAAGCGTGAAAAAGCAGCACAACGTTATGTAAACAAAATTGATCGATACCTCTCCCATCTGGAAAATGCCACGCTATAACCGTTAAGCTACATCTTCTATTTGTAGAGGGTGTGGTGGAATACTATGGCCCAGTTTGGACTTCTCATGTTTCCCGCAGACTATGCGGTTACCCCACAAGTACTCGCCAGAGAAGCGGAAGCGCATGGCTTTGAGTCGTTATTTTTCCCAGAGCATACTCACATACCAACTAGTCGGGATACGCCGTGGCCGGGTGGTCGGGAGTTACCTAAAGAGTATTGGCATACCCATGATCCGTTTATTGGTTTAACTGCTGCTGCAGCGGTTACCAACAGCCTCAAAGTTGGCACCGGTATCGCCTTGGTGAACCAGCGAGATCCTATCCTAATGGCAAAACAAGCGGCTACGTTAGATTTCTTGTCCGACGGTCGGTTGATTCTAGGTGTGGGGGCTGGGTGGAACAAAGAAGAAATGCTCAATCACGGCATTAAATACGAACTGCGGTGGAAAATACTACGTGAGCGAGTATTGGCGATGCAGACTATTTGGCGTGAGGAAGAGGCAGAATATCACGGTGACTTTGTCAACTTTGACAAGCTGTGGTCCTATCCAAAGCCCAAGCAAGCTGGAGGGCCACCCATATTGCTGGGTGCGTCGTCAAAGTACATCTATAAACGCATAGCACAATATTGTGATGGTTGGTTTCCTATTTACCAAGACAACGCGCGGTTGGCGGCAAGTGGCGGGGTGGATTACGCCCAAAGTATTGAGCGCACGAAAGCTGCCTGGGTTGAAGCCGGAAGATCAGGTTCACCAGACTTTAGTATATTTGGTGTAGGCCATGACGCTGGTGTGGTTGAGGGTTTGATCAAGAATGGCTTTAATCGAATTATTTTCGGACTGCCGCCAGCGGATGCAGATACGGTTTTACCGTTGGTTGAGGCCTATGCTGCACTGGCGCATAAATTTAACAGCTAAACACTCTGTACACATGTTCGATCATGCGGCAGCTGATCTAAATTTTGACCCGCAGAGTGTTACGTCTTAGATTACCCTCAAAAGGGCTAGTGTCGGTTATCTTCATCGGGAGAGTTTGTTATGACTGAGTTTTCTTATCAAGATGCGGAGTTTGACATTCGCGCAGACATAAAAGATGCGCATCGTGCATTTTGGCACAAACTCGCTAACGCCGGTAGTTGGTGGACGGGCGAACAACGCATCGCCATTGCGCAGCAAAGCCGTAAAGCGCTTGAGTGTACTTTTTGCGTGTCACGCAAAAATGCTTTGTCACCTTACACTTTCGAAGGCAATCACGATTTTGACAGTATCCTTCCTGATATCGCTGTGGATGCAGTGCATCGCATCATCACCGACCAGACCCGAATAACAAAACAATATGTGGAAGACAATGTAGCCGAGGGGTTGAGTAAAGAAGCCTACGTCGAACTGGTTGGTGTGGTTGTCGCGGTGTTCAGTATCGATGAATTCCACCGCGCCTTAGGGTTGGATGTGGAGCCTTTACCGAAACCGCAAGCTGGTGATATTAGCCGTTATCGTCCGGCACGACTGAGTGATGATATTGGGTTTGTGCCCACAGTACCGGTAGATGGGGCAGTTGCAGCCGAGGAAGATCTTTGGCCTGATGGACGTACAGCAAATGTTGTGCGTGCGTTAACCCTGGTGCCAGATGCTATGCGCGATTGGCGCGCGTTGGGTGCTGCGCAATACCTCTCTTTCGAAGCCATGCAGAATTTTGTCAAAGACGATGCGCGGGCAATCAATCGCATGCAAATTGAACTGATAGCAGGTAGGGTTTCATCAATTAACCAGTGTTTTTACTGAACCAACGCACATGCCACGATGCTCCGTGTGAGCGCAACGACAACCTCAACAGATATCGATCTTCAAGCAATCAACGGTGATGCTAATAGTGCCGCGCTGGGAATTGAATACGGTGCACAGCTGATGAAATTTGCCGAAAGTGTTGCTATGCGTGATGTTCAATCGCTACGCGACAGTCGCCAAAGGTTGCTAGAGATAGCGGGTCCAGCGGTGTTGGTGGATGCTGCTGGGGTCGCGGCGAATTTTCAGCGAATGGTGCGAATTGCAGATTCAACCGGAATACCGGTTGACGATATGAGCAGTGAACTTGGTCGCCAGATACGAACTGATTTGAGTTTGGAGAAATTCCCCAGCGCGCAAAACACTTTAGAACCCAGCGGCGCCTGAAAAAAATTCCATTCACCGCTACTACTTTCATCCCGGACCGCTCTCTTTGACGAGTTTTCGCGCAATGGCTTCGTCGATGCGCTCCTCGGTCCACCCCAATGATCGCAAGATGTCGCGACTGTCCTCCCCGAGTCGGGGCACACTTGCCCTGGGTCCCCAGGTCTGATCGTTGATGCGATATCCGGTCCCGGTGACATGGATCTCCCCCGCCGCGGTTTGAAGCGGTGTCGTGAGTTCGCGTGCCTGTGGTTGGCCCGTCGCGAAGACCTCGGCGATTTCGCGAACACCGCCGGCCACGACACCGAGTCGATCGAAGATCGCGTCCCACTCCATTGCCGTCTTGTCCATGAGTCGGCTGGCGACGGCGTGTTGGATCTCGTTTCCGCGCTTGAAGAGGTCTTTGAATGTGATCGATTCGAATTGTTCGAGTCCCAGGGCATTGGCGATGGCATGGCAATGCTTCGGAAGATATCCGGCCAACATCACATGACCTTCTTTGGCTCGGAAGCGACCCAACATCGGACCTTCGAGGTCACCGCTGGGCTCCGGGGATTCGCCAGTCTGTGAGGCGGTTGCCACCTTGTAGTTCATCAGCAACATGGTCACGTCCTGCATCGCGATGTCGATGCGCTGTGGGTCGCCGGTCCGGTCTCGTAGCATCAAGGCGGCGAGAACTGACGAGGCGGCTTGCATGCCGGTTGCGTAGTCGAGGACGGGGCCTCCGGTACGAAGCGGACCGTCGTTGCGCACGTTGATGGACATGAAGCCAGAGGTGGCTTGAACAACGTCATCGAACCCAGGCCGATGGCCGTGGGGACCGTTCTGACCAAAGGCTGTGATCGAAGCGTAAACGATCTTGGGATTCCGCGCTTTGATGTCCTCAAAGCTCAGTCCGCAACTCGTGATCGCGCCAGGTCGGTAGTTTTCGATAAAGATGTCGGCACCCTCGCAGAGGTCGAGGACGATGTCGCGACCTTCTGGCTGCTTGATGTCGAGGCACAGGCTTCGCTTGCCCGCGTTCTGCGACACGAAGCCTTCGCCGAGACCCATGGCTGCCTGTTCCCGGGTCCCACCCCACATGCGAACCATGTCGCCCGCAGGCGATTCGATCTTGATGACTTCCGCGCCGAGTAGGCCAAGTTGGTAGGCGCAGTAGGGCCCAGCGAGGACATGGGTGAGATCGATGACACGTATGCCGTCCAGAGGTCTGACTGACATGGCAAACTCCAGTAGTTCGTGAATGGTTGGGAGGATAGTCTTTATAAGAGTGCTTTTCGAGAAATTGCTCGTGTACAAAAATTGGGTCTGTTGCGGTAGTCTTGTATTGTTTGCTGGAACCGGGGCAATGCGTCCCAATCGTAAGCAGCGCCTGGTAAAAGTTGGGTGAAATGGTAGGCCTATCTTGCAGGTTGCTTTCGAATGATCCAGAGGATCCTTCTGCTTGGGGAATGGTCGGTTTCCGTCGCCGGTTCAGCATGCGCCGCGTGCGTGCGCTTTTTCTTTGTCGGCCGGTTGGATGTGGATACGAGGGCTGCCAACTTAGCCAGAAACTCCAACGGCACGAAGACGAAGTGGGTGGTGTCTAAGACTAAACACTTGACGCCCTCGTAATGTTACTAACCGTTAGGCTGGTATGTACCTAAAGGCCAAGTAATTTCCGCTAGTCAGCCTGATGCCCGGCGATATTTGCTACGTTTTTTGTTAAGCTGTTTGTTGCCAGGTGGTTCTGGTTCCAGTTGAGTAGTAGGTAGCTAACCATCCAATTCAATAGTGCAGAGGGGTGGTGAGGATAATGGAAACCTACAGAACAACATTCACTATCAAGAGATTGTGGTGGGTTTTAGCGTCTAGCATGATCGTAATGTTCGGGATTTTGTTATTCTTCGGCAAGGAAATATACCATAAGGCGCCACCGATTCCGGTCAGCTTCCAGTCTAGCGACGGTAGTGTTTTATACACTGGCGAGAACATTCAGCGAGGACAAAATGTTTGGCAATCTATCGGCGGTATGCAGCAAGGTTCAATATGGGGTCATGGAAGCTATCTAGCACCAGATTGGAGTGCCGACTGGCTGCATCGCGAAGCTGAGGCACTATTGGCTGGCTTAGTCAATGAGAACGCCCTGAACCTCAGTGCAGATAACGAATCTCTCAAAGATATCTATACCGTCGCGCTACAAAAACAAATGCGCACAAACACCTATTCTGCCGATACCGGTATTGTTGTCGTTACACCAGCGCGTGCTAATGCCATCCGGGAAGTTGCAGCACATTATCAAGGGCTATTTGAGGGTCACGATGAGTTTTTAGATCTCCGTCGCGACTACGCCTTTCCCTTAAACGCCTCGCTCGATAACAAAAACTCCCACGATTTGTCCGCGTTTATTTTTTGGACTGCTTGGAGTGCAGTGACCGAGCGTCCCGGGCAGGAAATTTCTTATACCAGTAACTGGCCACATGACCCTCTGGTGGGAAATGTTCCTGCTGCTGGCGTATTTCTGTGGAGCTTCGTGTCTATTGCGTTACTGTTGCTCGGCATCGGAGGATTGGTGTGGTACTACGCGAAGCAATTCGATGACTGGCGTGACGACATGCAGCCAGAATCTGGAATCGCTCAGAAGGACAACCTAGCGAGCGTTACAATCACCCCTTCCATGCGCGCCACCGCTAAATACTTCTGGGTGGTGGCTGCCTTGTTTTTGGTCCAAGTATTGTTGGGTATTATAACTGCGCACTATGCGGTTGAAGGGCAAGGGCTCTACAACCTACCCTTGGTAGAATACTTTCCTTATGTTGTCACACGAACATGGCACACGCAGCTTGCTATACTTTGGATTGTAACCGCTTGGTTGGCGACAGGCTTGTATGTTGCGCCTCTTATTTCTGGCTACGAGCCTAAATTTCAACGTTTTGGAGTTAACTTCCTCTTTGTAAGCCTACTTCTTATCGTGGTGGGTTCCTTTGCGGGGCAATGGTTTTCTGTACATGGCTTCTTCGAAAGTTTGGGCCTTAGTTTTTGGTTTGGCCATCAAGGTTATGAATATGTTGATCTAGGACGTTTCTGGCAAATATATTTATTTATTGGGTTGTTGTTGTGGGTGGTTTTGGTGCTGCGTGCGCTGTGGCCGGCGTTGAAAGATAAAGCCTCTAACAATTTGGTCTTACTGATCGCGATCGCTGCGACTGCCATTGGTCTACTTTATGGCGTGGGTCTTCTTTGGGGGCAAAATACACATATCAGCGTGATGGAATATTGGCGCTGGTGGGTTGTTCACTTGTGGGTTGAAGGCATTTTTGAAGTGTTTGCCACGGCAATTATTTCAGTTCTATTTGTACGCATGGGCTTGTTGAGAGCCTCAGTAGCCACCATCATGGTGCTGTTTGCGACAATTATATTCTTAGGTGGTGGCGTTTTAGGTACCTTTCATCACCTCTACTGGAGTGGCACGCCCACGGCAATCATAGCGGTCGGGGCCACATTTTCGGCGCTTGAAGTTGTGCCTTTAATGGTGGTTGGGTTTGAAGCCTATAACCACGCCAAAATTGAAAAACAGGCATTGTGGACAAGTGCCTATCACTGGCCCTTTATGTTTTTTATGGCGGTACTTTTTTGGAATATGGTTGGGGCGGGAGTGTTTGGGTTTTTGCTTAACCCCCCCATCGCCCTCTACTATATGCAAGGGCTTAACCTAACGGCCAACCATGCACATGCTGCCTTGTTTGGTGTTTATGGCATGTTAGGTATCGGCTTGATGTTGTTTTGCCTGCGTGGGTTGACAGACATATCTCAGTGGAACCAGAAA
>JAADHW010000216.1 GCA_013151695.1 Gammaproteobacteria bacterium | reverse complement strand
AATAATGTTGCGCATAGCGAAGAGATACTTAACACATTACCCGTATTGGCAAAGTTAGCGGGGCTCATTGGTGATAACCAAGTGCGCAACCGAGGCACGATTGGGGGTTCTGTAGCCAACAGTGATCCAGCGGCAGACTACCCGTCTGCAGTGGTGGGGTTAGGCGCTACCATAGTGACCCAGCATAGAGAGATTGCCGGTGACGACTTTTTTCAAGACTTGTTCGAAACAGCATTACGGCCAGGAGAAATCATTACTCGGATAAATTTTCCAGTGCCTACTCGGGCGGTGTATCGAAAATTTCCAAACCCAGCATCGCGATACGCAGTTGTCGGTGTGTTGCTGGCAGACTTCGGCGGGAGAATTCGTTGTGGGGTGACAGGTGCTGGTCCTTGCGCTTTTCGGGCAAGCGGTATCGAAGAGGTCCTGAATAATAGTCTTGATGCGATTGCACTAGAGACTATCGAGGTGCCTGACGCGGGATTTAACAGCGATCTTCATGCTTCTGCAGAGTATAGAGCACATTTGGTTAAAGTGATGGCCAAGCGCGCGTTGCAAGATCTGTTGGCGTTATAATCGGCTAAGGTTAAGCAATGTCTCGTTTGATAAAAACTATCCTGTGTGAAGAAATATCAGCTGACATCGGCACTGTTTCTTTGTGTGAGGTCTCTCTGGCTGATCCTGCTGCTAAGGAAATACAGGTTGCGCTAAAAGCTTGCGCGGTAAACTTCCCCGATCTACTAATGATTCAAGGTAAGTATCAATTTAAGCCGCCAATGCCATTTGCGCCGGGTGGTGAGGCTGCTGGAGAGGTTGTTGCTTGTGGGTCTGCGGTAAGTGAATTCGAAGTAGGTGACGCAGTGGTGTTGAGTATGCGTTATGGTGGTTTTGCTGAGGCGGTGAATGTTGCAGTGGAGCAAGCGCGTTTGCTGCCAACAAGTGAACATTTCAGCATGGGCTATGCAAAGGCTGCGGCCTATAAAACGGCTTACCTGACAGCGTATGTTGCTTTGTTTCGTCGTGGCCAACTCCAAGCGGGGGAAACGTTGCTGGTTCATGGCGCAACTGGCGGTGTGGGAATGGCCGCAGTAGAGCTGGGTAAGTATTTCGGGGCGACAGTTATTGCGACAGGCGGTCGAGATGACAAGCTTGCAGTAGTAAAAGCGCGCGGAGCAGATTACGTTATTAACTACACGCAAAAAGATGGCTCCTTAGGTGGCTTTAGAGAAAAAGTCAAAGAACTCACGGCTGGACGTGGTGCGGATGTTATCTATGATCCGGTTGGTGGTGATGTGTTCGACGAAAGTATGCGATGCATAAATTGGGGTGGTCGTATACTGACCATTGGTTTTACTAGTGGGCGATGGCCTCAAGCACCGGTTAATCTCATTCTGATTAAACAAATAGCGGTGATTGGCGTTCGTGCCGGTGAGTACGGACGTAAGGACCCAGTGCGCGGCAAGGAAAATGACGAGGCACTCTATGCCATGGCACAAGCAGGTGATATAGATCCTCATATCAGTCATGTGTTGCCTCTAGAGCAAGCCGTTGATGCCATGCGGCTACTCGAAGATCGACAAGTTGTCGGTAAGGCAGTAATCGTAATGAACGGATATGTACCAGCAGGCTAAGTGGTGGAGTTACCTGCCAAACTGAACCAACCGCCGATACTTTATACCTTTCGACGCTGTCCCTATGCTATGCGCGCCCGAATGGCGCTGGCATATTCGGGTATAAATTTCGAGCTTCGCGAAGTTGTGCTAAGAAACAAGCCTCAACAAATGCTCGATGTTTCGCCAAAGGGAACTGTGCCGGTACTGGTTACCGATTCTGCCGTGCTTGATCAGAGCTTGGATATATTACATTGGGCATTGGCAATAAATGATCCGCAGGATTGGAAGGCGGGTACTCAAGCGCAGCTAGAAGAAATTGCCCTACTGGTGTACGAGAACGATTTTTCGTTTAAGCCAAACTTAGATCGATACAAATATCATGACCGACACCCGCAACAATCCCAATCTGAACACCGTGCCGCTGGTGAACGTTTTCTATTGAAGCTGGAAGGCTTGTTAGAAGGTAGGGCGAGAGAAGGTGTATTGTCGCCTCACTTGTTCGGTGAGAATGTATGTTATGCAGACATTGCGGTGGTGCCGTTCATACGGCAATTTGCCAATGTGGATGCTGCGTGGTTTGAAGCGGCCGCCTATCCCCAACTCAGAAATTGGTTGCATCGTCATTTGTCGAGCATGTTATTTCTAAGCGTCATGAATAAATATCCTGCTTGGCAAGCAACGGATCCGAGCACTTTTTTTCGCTTGACCTAGGGCTGAGCAAGCGTTAACGGTGCCAGCAAAGAACGTGTTGACGGCGCGTCAAATCTGGTAGTAATCTCCGCAGGTCGGCTGTTATCTTGAGAGAAATAGACCGATTAGCTGTAGGCAAAAATAACAAGGTTGTTTCTAACTACGCTCTAGGACTTGATTCCATATATTGAGGGACAGGTACCGAAATGCGACATCTATTGCTGCGATTTCGTTCGCCCAGTCTCTCCCGTTAAGGGGGACTATGATGAATGTGCTCGATTTTTCTGCGCGCAAGTGCGCAGGTGAAAAGATCTCTATGGTAACGTGCTACGACTTCTGGTCGGCACGAATTCTAAACAGTAGTGATATCGATACATTACTGGTTGGTGATAGTTTAGCCATGATCATGCATGGGTATGACAGCACAGTACATGCCACGGTAGATATGATGGCCACGCATATTGCGGCGGTTCGCAAAGGTGCGCCGGGTAAATTCGTAGTTGGTGATATGCCGTTCTTATCGGTTCGCAAAGGGCTGGTGAATGCCTTGGATGCGGTAGCAAAGTTGATGCAGGCTGGCAGTCACTGCGTGAAGATCGAAGGAGCGCAAGGCCAGCTTGATGTTATGGAGCACATTATTGAGTCAGGTGTGCCTGTGATGGGTCATTTGGGATTAATGCCGCAATCGGTTCAGGCATTTGGTGGTCACAAGGTTCAAGGTCGCAACAAGCACGCTGCCGATAAAATATTAGATGCGGCTAAGTCACTCGAACAAGCCGGATGCTTCGCCTTGGTGTTGGAGTGCATACCAGCAGATCTAGGTAAACTCATCACACAACAGTTATCTATCCCCACAATCGGCATTGGCGCCGGATCACATACCGATGGTCAAGTACTCGTACTACATGATTTGCTGGGTATGGACGATTCATTTAAGCCAAAATTTTTGCGTCACTATCTGTGTGGGAATGCTTCGGTGCGCAGCGCGGTCAATCACTATCATGCGGATGTGCATGCGGGCTTGTTTCCTTCTGCCAAGGAGACATACGCGTGAAAGTCATCGAGGATATGCAACATTGGCGTGACGTTAGGCGCAAAATTGGTGGAGATGTCGGGTTTGTGCCGACTATGGGTGCCCTACACAAAGGCCATGCCTCGCTCTTACACTGCAGTGTAGAGAACAATGATGTTTCTGTAATGAGCATCTACGTGAATCCAACTCAATTTAACGATCCCGCAGATTTACAGAATTACCCATCGACGATGAAGCAAGATTTACAACTCGCAGAGAGCATTGGCGTTGATTATGTGATACTTCCTAGCGACCATGATATCTACCCCGACGGGTTTCGTTACCAAGTAATCGAAAACGAGTTTAGTCGTCAGCTGTGTGGTGTAAATCGAGCTGGCCACTTCACCGGGGTTCTCACTGTGGTGATGAAGCTACTAAATATGGTCAAACCACGCCGCGCTTATTTTGGTAAGAAAGATTATCAGCAGTACGTCCTGATCAAGGACATGTGTGCTGCCTTCTGCATGGATGTGGAAATTGTGGGTTGTGAAACTGTACGAGAGCGTGACGGCTTGGCCATGAGTTCGCGTAACAAGCTGCTTAGCGAACCTGCGCGAGCTGTTGCGCATAAATTTAAACAAGCTCTGTCTTGTGCTCCTGCCAAGATCAGTGCAGATCAAACATTGGCAGATCAAAAAATGGCAGATCAGTTAGTGGCAGATCGGCTCGCCGCATATGGGTTTCAAGTGGACTACGTTGAAACCCGTAAGCACAGACGCTTTGGTGCCATTGTAGTAGAAGGCAGGAACGGACAGGTACGACTCATCGACAACGTAGAACTAGAAAGCAAGGTGATAGGAGGCGATCAATGATTCTGGCATTAGACGTGGGTAATAGTCAGATTTACTGCGGCGTATTTGACGACGCGAAGTTGGTGACACAGTTTCGCCACGCCTCTTCTTCACGAAGTTCCTCGGATGAAATAGGTGTTTTTTTACGCGGTGCGTTAAGGGAAAACGGCGTTAACCCAGAAGACGTTAAGGTCATCGCGATTTCTTCCGTAGTACCGGAATTCAACTACTCGCTGCGTACGTGTTGTCAAAAATACTTTCAGATTGAACCCCTGGTCATGCGGCCAGGTATTAAAACGGGCTTGCAGGTGGCCTATAAAGACCCGAAGGAAGTGGGCAGCGATCGTATCGCTGATGCCATGGGAGCGGTGAAATTGTTTCCGGGGAGAAACCTCATTGTGGTGGATTTTGGAACAGCCACTACAGTGTGTGCCATCACCAAAGATAGAGTCTTTCTCGGTGGAAATATCATGCCAGGTGTTCGGCTCGCCATGGAAGCGTTGGAAGCCAAAACAGCCAAGTTGCCGTCGGTTGAAATTAAACCCACTCGTTCTGCCATTGGCAAAACCACCATTGAAAGTATTCAAAGTGGGCTGTATTGGAGCAACGTTGGCATGGTGAGAGAGTTGGCGGGGCGTATCACTGGCGAAGTATTTGCTGACGATCCGCCGTTGGTGGTCGCCACCGGTGGGTTTGCAAACTTGTTTCATCGTGAACAGCTATTTGATCACGTGGTTTCTGATCTGATTCTCATTGGACTGTTGGAGGCGCTGCGGTTGAATGGGTATTTGGATAACCTGGCCTAGCGTATCCTGCGAACTTTTAGGCTACGGCTACCATTTGACTTGGTTAAATAGTACGAGCTACCAAAACCTTTTCGAATCACCACTTGATCTCCACTTTTTATGCTCAGTTTGGCTTGATCTGCCTGTTCCCACTTCTGATTGTTGGATAAGTCTAGTACGAGTTGGCCTCGAGGGTTCCGTGAGACTTTTGTTACCGCATGTTCAATAACCTGGAGTTCTATCTCGTCCTGAAATGGCTTGCGCAGTCCAAACTTTCTTTCGGGTGCCGGCTCACCTACTTCGTGAGCACCTAGTTTCTCTATCAACGAATCGTAGCAAGCGACTCGGCTTAGGGGTTCAATGACTTTCGCACAATCTAATAACTCGTACTCACTCACTGCAGTAGAGCTGAATAGAATTGTGGCGGCAAACGAGAAAGGCAGTAACATAGATTTTGTCCGTGCGAATATTGAGACCTTAAAACAAAATACCCCCGCAAAGCGAGGGTATTTTGAACGCAAACCCGATTCATGAAGAATCAGGCATACATTGCGTACTACAGTCTGGCGCGAATACCAAAGTAGTAGTCACGACCGGTAACATCGTATAGAGAACCCGCTGTGTTCAGCCCCGTATTTCCGTATTTGGTAATCTGGGTGAGTGCACAAGGATCTTCTTCGAAGAGGTTCTTAATTCCCAAGAACACTTCTACGTTGTCTGAGGCGCTGTAGGACACTGACAAGTTGTGGTAGTCAGTAGAGTCGCAAGTATTACCTTTGCGATCTAGTGGAATACCAAACGTATCTGAGTTTTCATTGGTAAGTTCTGGTGTATTTGAATCTAAAGATTCGTCAATCCAGGCTATTGTCCAATTAAAATTCCAACGGTCTAAGCTGTAGTTAATACCCGCATAGACACGGTTGTCAGGAAATTCAACTTCGCCACCTTCATCATTTTTTGTGCCCGTGACAAGATCAGTAATGATGAAGTCTTCGAGTTTGTTCCAAATGACATTAACGCTTAGCACGCCAGGTACACCGTCAAACCAGGAATCAAGATCTTTGGTGTAGTTGATTTCGATATCATATCCACTTGTCTCCCAGTCTTCTTGGTTAAGGAAAGAGCGGTTGACTTCGATTAACGAGCCAGTAGCTGGATTACGTAGGGTTTGGACACCACCTGGCACAGGTCCAGGACAGGTCGCATCGAACGAACCAGGATCAACGTTGTAACAGTTGGTAACAACATCAGATCGTAGTGGCAATGTGAGAACGTCTTCTAATTGAATGTCGTAATAATCGACAGCAATTTGAAAGCCCTCAGCCCATTCCCAAGTTGGGGTTAAGACGAACCCAATTGTGAACGTGTCCGCTGTTTCTTCTTCAGCTTCAGGGTTACCACCGTCGAAACCGCCAGCAGATTGTCGCTCTACTTGAGTCAGCGTAAAAGCACCGGTATCGGTGATGCGTTGCTGGATAGCTGCAACTGATCGACAGTTGATACCAAGATTGCCAGGTGTGGCGGCTGTAGTACCATCGCAAGAGTCTTGAACAGAACCGAAGTTTTCACCCGCACCTCGGAACAAATCAGATACGTTCGGTGCTCGCACAGCATTGGAAAAGGTAC
>JAADHW010000067.1:6629-11811 GCA_013151695.1 Gammaproteobacteria bacterium | reverse complement strand
GGCTCTCTTGTCCACCTCTATACGCTGGGTTTGTGGTGCAACGCTGACCATGTGCGCGGCCTTTGGCATAGGGCGTTTCGCCTACACGCCGCTACTTCCAGAAATGATGAAAAGCTACGGTTGGTCTTTTGCCCAAGCAGGAGACGTTGCCAGTGCAAATTTCCTCGGCTACATGGCGGGTGCACTGCTTGCCCCTAGCATGGCAAATTCACCCAAGGCCCGAACTTGGATGTTACTTAGTCTTGTTGCAAGTGTACTAACAACTTACCTTGGCGCGGAAGTGACAGGCTTCTGGGGCTGGCTGGTGTTGCGCTTTGCTGCAGGCGTTGCCAGCGCCTTATGTATGGTCATTCTTACCACACACCTGATGCAAACCTTAACAAGACAAGGCACAAGCCACCTTGGCAATATTCATATCGCTGGTGTTGGGGCGGGTATACTTATGTGTATGGGCGTGGTCTATTTGTCGGTAGATGTGGCTGGTCAGTGGGCTAGGTTGGGTGTGCTCGCTGGCGTGTTGATGACGTTGTCTTGGCTGCTATTGAATCGACAGCCGTGGCATTTAACTAAGACCGATGGCGCAGGTGTTGTTAGGGGTGAAAAAGCTAAGTTGTGGCCGCTAACTATTGGATATGGTTTTTTCGGTTTTGGCTATGTTGTTGCTGCTACCTTTGTTGTCGCCATGGGAGAGAGTATCGTTAGTGGGCAAACTGGTGCCCAAGTTGATGCCCAAGTTGATGCCCAAGTTGATGCAAGGATGGTGTGGATATTTGTTGGTGCATCGCTTATACCTTCTGTCTATATTTGGCAGTGGTTGGCAAACCAGTATGGATTGCTACGCATACTTCGTATTGCTTATGTTGTGGAAAGTGTGGGTGTCTTGTTGGCCGGGTGGGCGCAGAGTATTGATGTATTGGTACTTGCTTGCATATTACTGGGTGGTACCTTTGGTGCGATAACTGCGCTGGGCTTAAGTGCCGCCCGGTTTGTCGCACCGCAACGGGTGGCCTACGCAGTGAGCGCAATGACCGTGTCATTTGCTGTTGGCCAATTGCTCGGGCCTGCTATTGCAGGACGTATGGCAGATGAGTGGGGTGGTTTTTTGTGGCCGTCTGTGGCGGCTGCGAGCCTGCTCCTTTTGGCCGCTATTCTAGCTCGGTATGCTTCAAGGTAATTTCTTGGTCGAACCGCTATTCTATGAGTTGTGCTGATTTTCCAATGTATTAAACAAAACGACTAACACAGATATCTGCTGGTATCTCGGCATTATTGTTGAGCGCGTTGGATACCAGCGAACCCAGGGCGGGTGACGTTTGCACGCCGAATCCACCTTGGCCCGCCAACCAAAAGAAATGTTTACAGCGTGGGTCGAAACCGAGCACTGGATGGCGATCAGAGGCAAATGTGCGCAAACCAGCCCACTGAGATAAAACCTTGGAAAAAGAATGATTAGTAATTTGTGAAAACCTATCTAATGCTATCGCCACATCGAGTTCTTCAGCAAATGCGTCCATCGCCTTGCTGGGGGTTTCATCTTGCGGAGACACCATAACCCCTGGGCTTTCCGGCTTAAAATATAGATTGTTGTTCACCGTATGTACCATGGGCCAATCTTTTGCGTCGTCTGGTGCTTCGATGATTGCTGCGGTTCTGCGCATTGCTGTTAGTGGTAGAGGTGCCAGGCCGGCCAGTGCGCCCATGTCATTTGCCCAAGCGCCTGCTGCATTAATTACGGTGTTCGCAACCAGCTCGCCTGCAGACGTTTCGATAATCCAGTGTGAGGATGCACGGGAGAGTTTGGACACCTTGGCATTACAGTGCAGTTCACCGTGGTTCGAGCGTAAGCCGCGTTGAAACCCCATCAGAAGTTCGTGTACCTCGATAGATTGCCAGCTACTGTCGTATGCTGCACCACTCAACTTATCTTTACGCAGTATGGGCACCTTTGCTACGGCCTCATCAACGGAAATTCGTACCAGATCAGGGTTGGTGGGGCCCCAGGTCTGTAAAAAAATTTCTAGCTTACTTTCTTCATCTAGCCCAGCAATAGTCACCCCGCCTCTTGGGTGTAGTAGAGGGCGCTGGGTGAAGTTGGGCGGAGGCGAGGTAAAAAAATCCTTAGACTGTTTGGTCAGCCT
The DNA here is from genome assembly GCA_013151695.1 of Gammaproteobacteria bacterium. Taxonomy (GTDB): domain Bacteria; phylum Pseudomonadota; class Gammaproteobacteria; order Pseudomonadales; family Azotimanducaceae; genus UBA4421. Next base: position 9,673 of record JAADHW010000067.1, on the reverse strand, counting down.
ACTGACTACGTGGTTTTCTAAACCCTCTATATACAACGCAGCAGAGCGTCCAGAGCTGTGAAATGCGGGTTGATCCTCCTGTTCAAGCACAACAACTCGGGTATGTTGTGAGATGAAATATGCACAAGAAAGCCCGGCAACGCCTGCGCCTATCACGGCAATGTCGTAGTGTGTGCTAGTGTCGCTCATTGTTAGAATTTTAAGCCAGGTTGTGGGGAAAATGATTGATGTTAGATGAAAATTCAGGCCAACTTTTTAATGAATTGCCAGATGTCTCAATGGACGACCACTATACAATAGATCCATCAGCCTTTCTGCGTGAGCATAGTTCTGATCCGTTTGCTTGCCCTTGTTGCGCTAACGTCTTTGCGTTGATGCTACAAAATTCAGGTATCGATGTCGCGGAGCATGCCAAAAGTATTCCGAGTGCCGATTATCCGTTGGTGGGTTCCGGCCTGGTGATCAATGCCCGCATTATGACCATGAACCCGAAGATGTCTGTAGCGGAATCAATGTGGGTTGAAAATGGGAAAATTATTTGGATCGGACAACACAGTGACGTGCCTGATGCCAGTTCTGGCGCAGACATCATTGATTGTCGGGGTAAGGTGGTTTTACCTGGTTTTATTGACCCACATATGCACTTAGCACCGGTGGCTATGTTGATCGCGTTCGAAGACGTGGGTCCTTTTCGTTTCCCAAGGGTGCAACAGGCGTTACAACAGCTAAAGAAGGTGGCGGCGTCGAGCCAACAAGGCGATTGGATTATGGGTCGTCAATTTGATCCTTCATTGCAAGAAGGACCAGACTCGTTGACTCGTGATTTACTGGATGAGGTGTCTGTTGATCACCCTATCTTTGTCTATAATGCGTCATTGCATCTAGGCTACTGTAATTCCGTTGCGTTAGATCTGGCTGGCATCACGGCAGATACGCCATCACCACCGGGCGCAGAGATTGAATGTGATGCAAACGGAGAACCAAATGGGGTGCTAAAAGGCGGACCAGCGATGGCCTTAGTAGTGCGGCATAACCCTGCTATGAAACAGCAAAATATCGCGGAAGCTTGTTTGAACGTGTTTGCAAAGGCCAGCGCGGTAGGTATTACGATGTTGTGTGATCAAGGGACGGGGCTGTTTCAAGGCACAAAAGAACTCGATTTGTATCGTGGGCTGCGCAACAGCAATAGAATGCAAACACGTTTTCGGTATTCTCTTGGCCAAGTAATCGCAGATCGTTGGGATAAGTTGGGTGTGAGTTGGGGTGAAGGTGACGAATGGGTGCGCAATACGGGTTGGAAAATTGTCAGTGATGGATCTAACCAAGGCCGTACAGGGCTGCAACGTGATGCGTTCCTGAATTCTGATTCAAAGGGCATCGCTTATATCGAAGTTGATGAACTCAATGCGGCGGTTGAAAAACGCTTGCGTGAGGGTTGGGCTGTGTGTGTACATGCCAACGGAGACGCGGCAATAGATCGCGTGCTGGATGCCTACCAAAGAGCGGCTGATTTGGGCTTGGACCCTGCAGGCAAACGTTGTCGCATTGAACATTGCAGCATATTGCACGATGAGCAAATTGATAGAATGGCCGTTCTGGGGATATCCCCAAGCTTCTTAATTGGGCATGTCTATTACTGGGGTAATGCATTTGTTGAAGATGTGTTCGGGTTGAAGAAGGCTGAAAAACTAGATCGGACAGCTTCGTGTGAGGCGAAAGGTATTCGATGGACCTTACATTCCGATGATCCTGTGACGGAAATGAACCCACTTCGGTGCATTGAAAACGCAGTGACGCGTAGCATGTGGAAGTCCGAGGAACTGTTATCTGCAGATGAATGTATTCCTGTCGAAGCTGCTCTTCGAGCAATGACCATAGATGCGGCTTGGCAATGTCATTCTGATCATGAAGTAGGCAGCCTAGAGGTGAAGAAGTTTGCTGATTTTGTCGTGCTAGATCAAGATCCGCTGAAGGTGGAGGCGTGCTCACTGAGTAAGATTAAGGTTCTTGAAACTTGGGTGAACGGCAAGTGTGTGTATCAACTATGAGTGTAGAGTATATGGTTCGCTTATCGAGCTGGGTGTTATCGGCTGGATTGGTATTGACGTTGTTTGCGTCAATAAATGTGCAGGCGGCGGAAAAGCGTGATGCACGTCTGGTAGATAAATTTAGCCAGTTGGGAAAATTGTTGCGTGATCCAAACGTATACCGCAATGCCGCAGGTGCGCCTGGACCGCAATACTGGCAGCAGCGCGCCAACTACCACATCAAGGCCAGTCTTGATGAACAAGCCCGTACCATTAGCGCCAGTGGCAGCATTGAATATACGAACGCGTCACCAGACACGCTGCACTATCTGTGGCTTCAGCTCGACCAGAATAGATTCAAAGCAGACTCCATTGAGTCGAGGTCGATACTGGGCAGCAAGACAGAGGATGGTGTCGGCGATCAACTTAGTTTTTCGCAAATGCGCAGACATCAAGCGGCGTCAAAAGCTCAGTTCGGTTATCAACTCAGGAAAGTATCAATTTCGGGTGGCGCAGATTTGGCCTATAAAGTTGTCGGGACGATGATGAAGGTAGATTTACCTAAGCCTCTCAAGCCTGGCGGTAAAATAAAGCTGTTTATCAGCTGGTCGTTTAATATTGTTGAACGAGATGCTATTCGATCGAGAGCTGGCTACGAGTGGTTTGAAGAAACCGACACCTATATCTATTTCATAGCCCAGTGGTTTCCGCGTATGGTCGCCTATACAGATTACGCAGGCTGGCAACATAAACAATTTGTTGGGCGTGGTGAATTTACGCTTGAGTTTGGTGACTACGATGTTGCACTAACGGTTCCCGCAGATCACGTGGTTGCAGCGACAGGGGAGCTGGTGAATACCAAGCACGTGCTCAATGCACAACAGCGCGCGCGCATGGACAAAGCGCGTTCTGCAACCAAGCCGCTTTTTATTGTGACGCCTAAAGAAGCGCTAGATAATGAGCAGGACAAAGCCAGCGGCGAAAAAACATGGCACTTCAAGGCTAAAAACGTCCGTG
>JAADHW010000067.1:0-6602 GCA_013151695.1 Gammaproteobacteria bacterium | reverse complement strand
GAAAGTTCATCTGGGATGCGGCAACCCACACACAACAGCAGGGTGTGCATCGCTCTGTGTTAGCGCAGTCATTTTATCCGAATGAAGCGGAACCGCTGTGGTCACAATATTCAACCGAGGCGGTGATGCACACGTTAGATGTGTATTCGCGCTTCTCGTTTCCCTATCCATACACGACAGCGCAATCGGTGAATACGTGGCGGGCAGGGGGGATGGAATATCCCATGATCACTTTCAATGGTTATCGTCCTGAGCCGATTAAGGCAGAAGAAAAGGAAGGTTTGGTTGAAGACGCGCAGCAGTCGACCTATAAGCGTCGCGTTAAACACTCTCTGATTGGTGTGATCATTCACGAAATTGGACACATCTACTTTCCGATGACAGTGAATTCTGACGAACGACAGTGGACCTGGATGGATGAAGGCATCAACAGCTTTTTACAACACCTAGCCGAATTGGAATGGGAAGAAAACTACTACAACTTTAGTGCACAGGCGTCTATTTTAGACCGAATTGGTGCCTACATGGTGAGTGAAAACCAGGTACCGATCATGACCCAGTCAGATTCTGTACTGCAATTTGGACCAAATGCTTACAGCAAACCAGCGGCGGCATTGGTGGTGCTGCGTGAAACCGTGATGGGTCGCCAGTTGTTTGATAGTGCTTTTAAAGAATATTCACGGCGGTGGAAATTTAGACGTCCCACACCGGAAGATTTTTTTCGCACTATGGAAGATGCCTCTGCGGTAGACCTCGACTGGTTCTGGCGCGGATGGTTCTATTCTACCGATCATGTTGATGTGGCAATTGAAAGTATTCGTGAATATCAGGTGTCGAGCCTCGACCCCGAAACTGAGTCCCAAGAGAAACGTCGGCTGGCAGATGAATTGCAACGCGAACCCATTGGGCAGATTCGAAATAGAGAAGAGGGCCTCACACCGCGGATAAGGCGCATCGAAGGATTGCGCGACTTCTACAATGAAAATGATCAATACACAGTGTCTAATCAACAACGAAACGATTATCAAAAAGCTCTCAAAGCCCTTGAGCCTTGGGAGCGTCGTGTGTTGAATAAAGCTATCGAGGCGGGTGAGTTCATCTACTTCATAGATTTCCAAAATGTTGGCGGCTTAGTCACACCGTTGCCGGTAAGGATCACCTTTCAAGATCAGAGCACAAAAATATATGACATTCCGGCAGAAATTTGGCGACGTAACCCTGAGCAAGTCACAAAGCTATTCATCTTGCCTAAGCGTTTACAGGCAATTGAGGTTGACCCTGCGCATCAAACTGCTGATGTAAATCGTTCAAACAACCACTTCCCCCGAAAAATATTGCCGTCGCGCCTTGAGCTGTTTAAGCGCGAAGATACTAACCGCGATTTAATGAAAGAAATGTTGGTAAAATTGAAAAGTAAGGACGATGGGTTAGATGACAGTGCAGCGGTACCCCTGGGTCAACCCAAGTAAGCTGGCGTAGGTGATGAAACGACGAAATGTGCTTCGCTCAGCATTGTTAGTTGGCACCTGGGGGGTGACGGGACGTGCATTGCCTCACACCATGCAGTTCACCACTACCCAGATACGCTGGCAGGTCAACACACGTCGCTGGGAGATATACCACGCGTTGCATTTGGATGATGCATTTGAGCTACTGGCACGCTTGGGCGATCCGTATGGAAAGTTGGAAGTAGAAACCCAGGCCAAGGTTCTACGCTATGTTGAGGAAAAATTTGCCTTATCCTTAGATGGTCAAATACTTAGTCTTGATCCGGTGGGTACGCAAATTGAAGGTGACTTCTTGTGGATTTACCAAGAATACGCGATGAAGAAGCTACCAAAAAAAATTGATGTTCGTTGTCAACTTCTGCACGAACTGTACCCCAATCAACAAAATCAGATCAATCTGGTGGTGGGTGAAGAAGTGAAATCTGGGCGCACTCGTCCTGGTACGGTTTTACACAGTTTTAGTTTGAGTGGTCTCGTATAGGTTAGGATTAGGTTGATTCTGCTGTGTCTAATACTGGGGCACTGGGCATTATCGAAACATCATCGGGCGCATTGATAGTGTTCGGGCTGTGGCCGAGATTATCGAAGAAGTGCGAGCAGAATTTTTTGAGGTAGCGGGATCACTTTCCAATCAGTATCTAAGCTAAGTAAAATAATCCATACCCCGGGCGTTAGGGATTTAAGAACGACTGAACTCGTTGTTCTGCGTTAGCTCGAATGTTCATGTGGAAGAAGCTGAAGTCGTAAATATGGTAGTTGCCAGCACCAAAAGTGCCACCATCGAAGTTGTCTGATCTGACCTCGGTGACGATCAGCTCGCCGTTGATACACTGCGCGTCTGTGGTGCCTGGCTCAACTTGGCTGGCTGCGGCAAAGCTCACGGCGCCGATATTTTCTTCGAACCCTGCCCGGGTGCCATCACTGAGCCAGTTGATTGGATTTACGCAAAGATCATTTGAGGCGTCGTGTGTTCTTGGCGTGTTGGGTGCCATAGAATTCCAGGTGACCTGGCAGCCCGTGTCGCCTGGATAATTGCATACGGGAATGCCACCGTTGCTGGCCTCATAAAAGTGACCGATTGGATACGCTGCGACCATTCGGTCCTGCAAATCGGTTCCGTTTATAAGATCTTTCAATAAAGTGTCTGCGTGTTTGCCACCTTGGCTGTGTCCCGCAAGAATAAAGGGGCGTTCGTTGTTGTAGTGTTTGATGAAATATTTGAATGCGGTTTTTACATCTTCGTATGCTAAGGCTAAAGCGGCAGGTCCATCCTCGCCCTCATCTAGGAATGAGTAGAGGGTGGCTTGGCGGTATCGAGGCGCATAAATCTTACAACAACTGTTAAACACACTGGCTTGATTGGGTAGAACTTGGTCATCGGTAAAGGTGTTGGCATCGACATCGTCTAGCGGCTGATTCCAGTTGTCGGCGCTGTAATAAGTGGTGGGGTGAATAAAAAATACATCGGCAAGTGCGTGGGCTTGATTGTCAAGATCTAGTCCAGCAGGAGACTGGTCTGCATTGTCTTTGCTGTGAGGTAAGGAAGCCCAGTGTTCGGTGTTGTTATAGTCGGGTGGGGTGGCGTGGGTTTGCTCTGCAAAACTGTGGCTGGGTTTGATCATCATCTTGAAGACTGCAAATTGTACGGTGTCTCTATAGATAAACCCCCATACGAACAGTAAGGCAATAACACTGCCGGTTACGATGGCAAATACTTTCATAGGCGCCCGGTTCTATCGAACGTTAGGGCGCAACCCATTGGACCGTCGAGCAACGAGCCGTTGTCGTAGCGTAGTACTCCATTTACCCATGTGTGGCTGATTTTGTGGGTAAATGTATGCCCGGCGAAGGGGCTCCATCCACATTTGCTGAGCACCTCGAGCTGTTCGGAATTATCGTTTTCCGCCACCAGGGTTAAATCTGCAAAGTATCCTTCTCGAATATAACCCCGTTGGGCGACCTGGTACAGTATGGCTGGTGCGTGGGCGGTTTTGTGAACAATTTTTGTGACATCAAAGGTGCCGTCTTTCACCCGGTCAAATAGGGAAACTAAGGCATGTTGAACCAGGGGTAAGCCTGCGGGCACCTTGGCGTATTTGTTGGATTTTTCTTCCAAAGTATGTGGTGCATGATCGGTGGCGATGACATCGATGCGATCTTCATTAATGGCTTTAAGCAACTGCTCACGATCGCTGGGAAACTTCACTGCCGGATTGCACATAATGAAAGCACCTCTGTCGGCATAGTCGTCGGCGCTAAAAAATAGGTGGTGGACACACGCTTCAGCAGTAATTTGTTTGCCCTCTATGGGGCCTGTGGTAAACAATTCCATCTCTTTGGCGGTAGTAAGATGCAGTACATGTAACTTTGTGCCGTGCTTTTTAGCCAACCCAACAGCTAACGAACTAGATTTGTAACATGCTTCTGCGGAACGAATATTTGCATGTTCCCACATGGGGATGTCGTCGCCGTATTTCTCGTGGGCTGCTTGTTGGGCGAGCAATATGGTTGGCGTATCTTCGCAGTGAGTGGCGACAAGTAATGAGGTAGAAGCGAAGATTCCTTCTAGTGTAGTCCTATCGTCGACTAACATGTTTCCCGTGCTGGCGCCCATGAATATTTTGATGCCACAGGTAAGGGAAGCATCTATCGACTTCACGTCTTCAAGATTGTCGTTGGTGGCGCCTAAGTAGAAGGCGTAGTTTGCCCAAGACTTTTGCGCTGCTCGCTCACGTTTGTTGAGCAGCTCTGCTTGATTAATGGTTAACGGATTGCAGTTGGGCATTTCCATATAGCTGGTGATGCCGCCGGCGATGGCAGCGCGGGATTCGGTCCCAATGTCGGCTTTGTGCTCAAATCCGGGTTCGCGGAAATGTACCTGGCCATCGATCATGCCTGGAATAAGGAATGCACCTTTTGCATCAACCACGGTGGCGTCGGCTGGTGCGGGTTTGTTGATGCCTACAATGCGGTCGTCGACGACCACTAGATCGCCCTCGGTTATGGTGCCCTCATTGACGATGCGGGCATTAACGATGTGATAGCTCATAGTCTGATCCTCACTTGGGCTTCGATTTCAACTGGAACGCCGAAGGGTAATTCTGCCATGCCAACAGCGGAGCGGGTATGTGCGCCTATTTCCGGGCCAAAGACTTCGAGGATGAGGTCAGAGCAACCATTGATCACCGGCGGGATGGCTTTAAAACCAGGGGCGACGTTGACCATGCCAAACACCTTTAACCAGGCTTCAACTCGATCAAGTGATCCCACCGCTTGGTGAATGCTGGCAAACATCCCTAGGGTCACTTTGCGCGCGGCTTCGTATGCCTGTTCTGGGGTGAGCTCTGCACCTACCTTGCCCAGCGGTTTGGCCACTGAGCCGTCAAGGTTGGTAGGGACGTGGCCTGAAAGGTACAAGATTTGACCGTCGAAGCGCGTGAGCTGAAACGGTAGGGACGCGGTTTGCATAGGCTGCGGTAGGGTTAAACCTAATTCGCTAAAGCGTTCGTCAATGCTCATAAGAAATGTCCGTGCGTTACTTCGCACCTAGCCTAATTCGCATTGAGCTAGGATACTAGGGGTACCCCTAGGGACCCCAAAGGTGAGGTCTTGGTCACGGCAAGAATTCAATCGTCTCCTATACTGAAAGTCAGGGATGGAATAGACATGGACGTTGTCTACTTTCAACAACATCGAGAGGAAATCATGGGTAGTGGAATCAAAGTCGTCACAGGTGGCAAGCTTGTGACTTTTGCTATTGGTGCGTTTGCGTTAAGTCTATTGCCGGTAAACATGGTTCAGGCCGACACGATATTGGGTATCTATGCCGGTGTTGGCACCTGGCAGCAGCAGTACGATGGTGATATTCAGTCAGGCCTATCTCGAGTAGATGTTGAAGATGATCTGGGTCTAGATGATGACAGCAACATTGTCTTATATTTTGCCCTAGAGCATGGCATACCTATACTGCCGAATATTCGAGCTCAGTATTTCAATATTGATGTAAATGGCAGCGATGTTTTGTCTCGCTCAATTGAGTTTAATGGTCAAATCTTCACAATTTCTGACGCGGTGTCGACGACAATTGAATTGAGCCAGACTGACGTTGTGTTGTATTACGAATTATTAGACAACGTGGTGTCGTTTGATGTCGGACTGGCTATTTCTCAGATAGAAGGAACGATAGCTGTTGCAAGTTCAACCGGCCGGGCAGAAGCAGATTTCGATGAAATTTTGCCTATGTTGTATGCAAAAGCTCGTGTCGATTTACCGCTGACCGGACTATGGCTGGGTGCGGAAGCTCAGGGCTTGAAGTACGACGACTACAGCCTCATGGAATTCAACGCACAGGTAGGCTGGGAGAGTAGCATCGGCTTGGGTATTGAAGCAGGCTATCGCACGGTACAAATGGAATTAGATACCTTCGATAATGTGCAAAGCGCGGAAATAAACATTCAAGGTCCTTACGCAGCCCTCAATTACCATTTCTAAAATCTTCGCCTAAAGATTGCCTAGCCCTCATCAGCGGGACAAGTTTCGAACTAATGTTTCGGGCATAATGCCCGCATGACAAAACAAACCAAGCGTCACCAGGCACTGGAACTCATTCGTGCCAACTTAGCTGATGAAAATCTAATCACAGACACGGCGGGATTGAAGCCCTATGAATGTGACGGGTTAACCGCCATACGTGAAATGCCATGGGCAGTTGCCTTGCCGCAAAGTGAAGCGCAAGTGATCGCTATTCTGCGTATCTGTAAAGAACACGACATACCCGTGGTGCCCAGAGGTGCCGGCACCGGCTTGTCTGGCGGTGCTCGCCCTAATCAGGATGGGTTGGTGCTGGGGTTGTCGAAGATGAAGCGCATCCTCGAGGTAGATCCACTCAATTGTGTTGCCCGATTACAACCAGGGGTGCGAAATATAGCGATCTCAGAGGCTGCAAGTGAATTTGGTTTGTACTATGCGCCGGATCCTTCTTCACAAATTGCCTGCAGCATCGGTGGCAATGTGGCGGAAAATTCCGGCGGCGTACATTGTTTGAAATATGGCCTAACGGTGCATAACGTACTGGGTGTCCGTGTGGTGACCAGT
>JAADHW010000336.1:6697-11113 GCA_013151695.1 Gammaproteobacteria bacterium | reverse complement strand
TATTGCAGCGACATTGGTCGCTTGAGGCTGAACCTCGGGGTACATTGGAAATTTCTCACTGCCACCGCAAGACAGACCAGGATGTGAATCTTTGCCCAAATACTTGCACATATTGGTGTCGACGGGTGTGAATAATCGGTCGAATACGCGCTTTCGAACTTCTGGATTGTTATAAAGTAGAAATCCTTTTCGGCTGCCTAGATGGAGTTGTTGTGCTTGTGTGCTCGCTTTGTGTAGTGCGTCGTCATCGCCCGTACAGTTGGTGCCATAGCTGTTACCCACTGGATATCCGTAGCGACGACACGTAGTTTGAGGCGGGTTCGATACACCTTCCCGGAACATGGGTGGGGCATAAGGTAGCCATTGGTGATCGCCGTCTATGCTACGCAAAGCGCCTAACAAAACGCCACCCAATTTTTGTTTCGTATGAAATTTGGGTAAGGCGTAGAGTAGAGTTGATGCTGTGCCCTGAGCTACGATTTGTGGTGTCCGCCGACCTTGGCTGCTGCTGATTTTACTCGGCTTATTTGACGTACCGCCTAGCGTGTTATAGGTTTTGACTAATTTGTTTAGTTGTCCGCCGGGTAATAAAGCCAATTTTGACATCACCACAGCATTTTGCATGGGGGCGAAGTTTTTCACGGGCGCCTGGTCGTAGGTGGTAGATGGCTCGATGTTTCGGCAAGCCCCGAACTCTAGATTGACGAATCGCGAGGCTCTTCGTTTGATATAGTTTTCAGGTGAAGTGTGGTCAAGGAATGCTTGGTCAACATCTTCGGCGGTTAGGTTTTTATCCCACATACGCACGGCCCAATTGCCTATTCCACCGCCATCAAAATTATCGATGAGGTTAAACTGATTGAATGAAGCAGTCATGCTACTGGCAGCCTGATCAAGAAGCGCGGTGTTAATAGTGTCCACGATGTCCTGCAACTCTGGTACGAATGGCACGTAGGCCAGTAGCGCTTGCTTGGCTTGGTTCACTTTGAAGCTCACATTTTCGTTGGTGGTAGCCGCGAAATCGCAGGCTTGGCTAGCCAATAACGGGCTGGGTTGCAAACCCATGCTGGGTAGCCAGCAAAGTGCCCATTTTTGTAATGGCTCAGCGGTACCGCCGCCGGGAACGTTAACGCCAGCCGAAGAGCGGATGATGTTCTTTGCGGTTTTTTCCCATGCCACGACATAGGCATCCATGGCGGCCTCAATGTTTTGTTTTTTGGCGTCGAAGGGTGCGGCTATTAAGGCTTGTTGTGATTGTTCTAACGCCTCCTTGAAGTTCTCGAAATCGACGAACTGACGAAATTGGTAGCCACTTTCAGCAACATCGTGCTGAAATTTTTCAAGCGATGCGCTCAAATTAGTCAAGGGTCCGCTAATGAAATTGAGAAAGGGTGGTAACGAATTGCTTGAGCCGACTGCAAAGTCGACTATGGGCTGTGGGATGAGAGGAAGGTTCCGGTTGGCGAGATACGTTTGTACGTTATTCAGATACGCTTCAATGCTGAGGTTTTCAATCGTGCTGCCACCAAGGTTGACGAGGTTTTGCGAAAGCCCTAATACGATCTTAATATGCGTTTAGAATACGAGTTGCGCCGACTTGACGCCGTTGAAAGAAAGTTCTAGTAGATCAATGACTGGTTGTAGCTCCAGGAGTTCATCATTCAAATTTCCAACAACGGTATTCACATTTTCTTTTGTGGCCAACAGTTGGACCACGTAGTCGTTGATCGCGGCTAAGTAAAGGGTGGTGGATTCGGCTGCGTATTGCTTACGCACGGCTGGGTTAAGTATGAGGGTTTTGCGTACAAAAGAAGCGGGCACACGCAGGGTGCTGAGGTAGTCGGCTCCATTGCCCGATGAATAGAGATCTAGAGGATGCTGGTGAAATTTTGTGAAGTAGGTTTCGATTGCGACATGCCGTTCGGCAGTTTCAGGATTATCGGCGATTGAAAAAGGATCGCCCACCATCAAATTCACATAGGTGTGAGCCCACATGTCCATGGCTGCATGCAACACATACCCGGCAGCAAAAGCTATGGCTTCGTTGCTGCCATCATTCAAGGCACTACTTATAACGTGGTTTAACCAGTCATCGGTTTGCCATGCGAGTTCACCATCGATAAGCACATTGACCCCAGGGTGCGTGGTCATTTGACCGGCGATCATGTCAGGGTAGACGTCTGCGCCCAACACGCCCATCACGAATGCGCCTTCCGCATTGCGAATGGCATTGCTGATCGCGGGAGCCAAGGAATAGTCTCGGCCGTCTATTCGCACCTTGCCGTTGCGTGTTTCGATTTCTTGATGAATTTGTTTCGCTAACCAAATATGTGATTCCAATTTGAAGGCAAACGCGCTTTGTACGTTAAATAGCAGAATCAGAGCGATTAGCACGCACGTGATGAGAGGTCTTGTGATTTGCATGGCTATTCCTTGCAATAAAATCGGTTTTGTGATGCTCGCATGTTAGGTCTGTTGAGTTGCCTTGCGTATCCCTAAATCGAGTCATACGCAACGGCTGAGGCTGAATAACCGGAAGTTATTGTGTGGGTACGAAAATGAAGTCGCCCGCCTCATGGCCAGCGCGATTGATGGGGGCGTACTGAGGTATTTGTTCGAAGTCATATCCAGATGCGGCGTGGGCGACTCGAGCCGCAACTTCTTGGTGAATAGTTTGTCCTAACAATAGATTATTGTTGTTTTGTAAAGATTCTATGAAAGATTTGGCGAAAACTGAGTGCGCGCCGCCACCAAAATCGAGCACTGGTGCAAGACCGCCCGAAGAAAGTACAACTCTGGAACGTTTCTTAGCCAGCATATTCAACCAAGTATTTCTCTCGGTATCTGTCATGCCATACTTTAGCCTAGTCAAGCTCGATCTGGTAAGTGAGCCGCTATAACAAGAGTCTACCACCAACATAATCTGCTTAGCTGCCATCACATTGAGTATATCGGTTACATCAATGTTGGATAACCAGTTAGCAGTGTTGTTTAATTCTGCATCAACAGGTAACCAATGCCCGCGCATATTGGTGCGATCGAGCTCGCCATGTCCCGCGTAGTACACCAAGAGGTTGTCATTGCTGGTAAGTGTCTCACGCATTTCGTTGAACGCCGAAAGGGTTTCATACCGATTAGCATTTTCGAGAACAGTTGTGCTGAAGCCGTACTGTGTACGCAGTATTAGAGCGATTTGTCGAACATCCTCGATGGGTGTTTTGAGCTGGGGAAGGGTTTCGTACTGGTCATTGCCGATAAGCAGCGCATGGAAATTGCCAAAATCTATGTCTGGTAGTTGCGGGTCTGGTGAGGAGGAATTTTGTGCTTCCTCCCCATCCGATTTGTTTGTTTGGATGTTAAATTTCAACTCACCCTTTTTACCTAGGCGATCAACAGCCTGAATTGTAATTGTTGATTTACTGTCCCCGGATAAAATTGCCGTTCGAAATACCCCGTTGGCATTAGGGGTAATTTCTCGCCCATTCATTCCCAATGCCAGTAATCCGGCTGGTGCGACGACACGACCTACCACATACTCGCTTGCGGTGGCTGTGCCTACGGTAACTTTGAGCAATCCTCTGGTGTCGAATTTTAGGCTAGGTTGTATAATTGTAATGCTGGGACCTGCCACTGAATCTACATTTTTCAATGAAGGGAAAGATTCTTTTGGCGGTTGAAGGTTAATCTGTTTCTCAAGCGTAGCTATTTGTTCCAATGCGACTGACAGTGACTGGGCTTTTTCCGAAAGTTGAGTGACGGAAATATTTTTGGATTCACTCACTTGTTCGACCTGGCTTGTCAGTACTTGTTCCCGTGTTTTGTGCAGACGCGCTTGAGCGTCTGCAAAATCTTGTACGGTTGATAAACGTGTTTCTAGAGCGCTGATATTTGCCGCGCGTTGCTCAAGTTTTTCTTGCAGAATCGCTAGTTGCTGGCTGGTATCGCCTTGTTCATCGGCAGCTTGCAACTGAGAGAACTCCATTTGGCGCTGCAGTTGCTGGTTCTCCAGCTGTACTTGAAATAGCTTGTTTGCTAGATCGTCATACTCTTTGCGTTGAACCTGAACTTCGGGCGCGATGTTTAGGGACGGTTCTATTTCAATATTGCCTATCGCACCGGCGGCGCGCCTATACCAGGTCAACGCCATGGATGGGTTTGGTTCGACCCCCAAGCCTCTTTCGTAAATGTGTCCAAGGTTGACCTGGGCGCGGGTGTAGTCTTGGTTGGCGGCTTTCTCATACCACAGTTTGGCTACGGTGAAATCAGGCGTGGTACCTAATCCCTGCTCGAATATTTCTCCAACCCTAGTTTGTGCTTCCGCATCCCCTTGCTCGGCGCGACCTAACCACACTCTTAAACTAAAGGCGGTACTAGATTCTTCATGTATGGCGTACTCGCCGCCGCGAAGTTTGCATG
>JAADHW010000336.1:0-6642 GCA_013151695.1 Gammaproteobacteria bacterium | reverse complement strand
TCGAATTTGCCCGGGCAGTGCGCAATCAACGATCAGAAGATCATTCGAACTTGGCTTGCCAGCGGCGAAAGAAGTGGCCGTAGATAGCGAGCAGACAGCGATTAGCGCAAATATAGCGAAATTTATTTGTGTTGGAACCATCTTGTCACAATAAGGTCTGCACCAGAAATTTGATTGCTAAACTGTTGGGGTGAAAAAGTAGCCATCGCCGCCAGTTGAGTGGGCTCGCCCTTGGTTTTAATTAGGCCCCTAGTCGGTACAATCGCGGGTTGTGTCACGGCTTGGATACGAAATGGTTGGTTGGTTCGTGGTTGTCCAGCCAACTGAGCAACTGCATCTTCTATGTCTGGTCTTGGGCTTCGTGATGCGATAAAAAATATGTGCTCCAAACCTGGCTGGTCATCCAATGCCCACCAAGAATTTCCTTGCGGAATGCGATGATTAACATTCCCACCGACAGGGTTGGTAAGAGATTCTTCCTCGTCTGGAAAAATTTTCGCGACATAACCTGTGGCATCTATTCCGATAATGTATACATAACACTGGCAGTTGGTTTTGAAATGGATCTTTATTTTGTCACCATTGTTGGGCACACCTTTACCGTCGTAGAGGATGTCACCGTCTTCGACTACTGTTAAACCGGAGCTTCCTTGTTTTTGTGCCAAAATGGCGACGTCCATAGTGATGGCTGAGCGCACGCCTCGATATTGATTGTTTGAGTAGTACTCATCGCTATAAGGATCTTGCTCGTCTGTGGATGCGACTTCAGCGTATGGGTCATCATTGTATGAAGAGTCATCGTACGCTTGGCCGTACGGATCGTCGTCGTACGAAGAGTTGTCGTACTCTTGGCCGTATGGGTCATCATCGTACGAAGAGTTGTCGTACGAAGTGGAATCATACGAACTATCGCCATATGGATCGTCGTTGGTCGTCGTGCCAGGATACTGTTCTTGATATTGCGGTTCTTGATATTGTGGTTCTTGATATTGTGGTTGTTGATATTGCGGTTGTTGGTTTTGAGGCAGTTGGTACTGAGGATTCTGATATTGGGGATTCTGATATTGAGGGTAACCTGAACTATTCTGTCTGGCTTGCTGGCGCTGCTGCCGTTGTTGGTACTGTTGTTGATAGCGAGGCGCCTCGTTTTGAAATCCAGATTGCGCCAATTGTGGCTGGAAGGCTAAACCGGTAGATTCGGTCGCTAGAACAGCCAACAGTTTTTCGACTTGCAGGGCGTAGCGTGGCGTGTAGTTCGCAGAGGCGGCGGCTAAAAGATCTTGGCCGAAAGACAGTGCCAGTTGAGTCAGTACGGGCAGGACCGCCTGGCACCCTGTTAAGAATAACAGGCAGGCCAAAACCAGATTGAGTGCAGATCGACGTGTCTTATACATGTGTGTTTTCCTATTTAGAGTGTCACTCGCAAGCCTGCCAGCCACAGCTCACGGTCTAAATCGTTTAGACCGAGGGTGGTCCTGAATTGCAAGAAGCCACTCCAGCCGTTCCGCCCAACCACAACCATCCCCATACCCACATTGACGGATTGTCGGTCTCGAGAGTCACTTTGAAGACGCAAGGTATTATTGTTGTTGTCTTGTTGAAAACTAATATTTGTAGTGACGTTCTTGTCACCAATTTCTGAAATGTAGTCGATTTGAAGCTCAGGTTGCCATATGGCGTTAGTTCCTGAAAACGCGTAGGTGAATTTCACGCCGCCTTGTAACAAGGTAGATTGTTGCTTGGAGCTATCGACGTTCAACGCTAGGCCTGATGAGTTTAAGTCTCGCTCGGTGTAGCCATCGAGTTGGATTTCAGAATGAGTGATGCCGGCACTGGGAATGACATTCCAAGCCCCAAAGCTAAAGGTGTGCCCTAAACTTACAGCCGCCCATGTGTCACGGCCGTCTGCCTCCCCACTTGTGGCAACTTGGGTTGCTTGGATAGCTCGATTACTTTCTTGAAACAGCGCTCGGCGTTCAAAATTATATTCAGAAGAGACATGCCCGAAGCTGAAATCCACATAGGTTCGCTCACCCAGTTGCCTTGCCGCATAGAGGGTCAAACCTATGGAATCGGTTTCGTTGCTGCCCGCATTTCCGCTGGGTTGAAAATTAGTACCCGGGTTCTCAACATCGTAGTCCAGTTCCTGGTTTTGCCATGAGACAAAGCCGCCAAATATCCATTGTTCAAAGGTGTAATCTAGGCCGATATCGAAGCCATAACCGCTTAGCTCGTAGCCCCGTTCTAGGTCTACGTCGACCCTTGCATCAAGATCTTCTTGCAGAGAGTGTGTGTTTATCAAAATGCTCAGGGGTCCTAGGCTAAGTGTGCTTTCGCTCGCTGAAGCCTCGTCGCCCATTGCAGAGATCGTCCCCGCTTGTTGAGTTTTGTTTTGCGCGAGACTTTCGCGGCCGCGTAGACTGCTGCTGACCTGGCTAGGGTTGAGAGACGATTCGCTATCAGAAGATAGATTGCCTAGGGCTCCATCTGTTTCTGCACATCGCGTTAACAATAGACCGGAGGGGTTGTTGCAAACGTTGAAGAAAAAGTCTTGGAACACTTGATTGGCAGCCAGAGCATTGGGCGTAAACGAATAACTGAGTAACACGACAAATATCCATCTAAACTGACCAGCCATACTATTCTCCTTGTTTTATTGAATTGTTAGGGGTATCGCCAGAACATTGGCGCGTAACCTGCCGTCGAAAGATGTTCACACTGAATGTGAGATACCCAGTGGGCTCGTGATACCACCTCACCTTAATTGGCTCGCAGACCAAGCAGCCAGTTTGTGGCAGAGCCACAAATTGCGCATTACCGAAACGCTTTCTATCGATGACTAGCTCGGCATGATCGTAAACCCACGCAGCTTGGCCGCAGGTGGCTTGCTGTGAAACGTCGATGAGTTCTTCACCTTTATTGCCAACGTTTAGCTTTGAACTCAAGCTAAAAAATGGCGTTTTTTCGTCGAGTTGAACCGGCACTTCACTCGACCGGCTTTCGAAGTGGCTTTTAACTGAGGTATCTGCAATAGCAAAGGCTGAGAACGCGTTGATGAGCAGAATCAATAATAAAAGCTGGCCCGCGAGAGTGGTCACATATTTCATGGGAGCAGTTTGCGCTTTCCAAGCGCACAGGCATATCACACGATTTAGGGATGCGGGTGTTGCGGGATACTTTACCTACCCCGAAGAAACTAGAGGCAGGCCCGTTGCGGCCGTATCATTTACGATCAATCCCGGTGTTAGTAAGGTAATGTTTTCTAATTACTATTGAAGTGGATCAAACCGATAAACTTCCTCACCACCCACCACAGTGCTCAATACTTTTGTGTCACCAAGCTCCTTTATAGGGATGTCAAAGAGGTTTCGATCTAGAATAATGAAGTCGGCTGGTTTACCGACTTCCAGAGACCCTGTGTTCGCGTCCTGCTTACCTGCTACCGCGCCATTAATGGTAAATATCCGCAAGGCTGTGGGTAAGTCTACTGTCTGTTCTGGCCATAGTGCGCCGATGTTTCGTTCATAGGGGTCTTCACGCGTTACCATGGCTTCTATGCCAGGCCAGGGGTTGGCATTGGGAACAACAGCCGGCCAATCGGACCCGTAGAATACCAATGCGCCAGATTCGTATAGTGTTCGAACCGGCCACACAAAATCAGCACGAGTACCCAACGTAATGCGCATCGTGTCAATAGCCGGGTTTGGATACCAAAGTATTGGACACATTTCAGCAGCAACATTGAGAGCAGCAAATCTGGGTATATCAGTAGGGTGGATCATTTCCGCGTGGCTTATTTCATGGCGCAATCCACTGTCCCCGTTAGACT
Source organism: Gammaproteobacteria bacterium (assembly GCA_013151695.1). GTDB lineage: Bacteria > Pseudomonadota > Gammaproteobacteria > Pseudomonadales > Azotimanducaceae > UBA4421. The sequence continues at coordinate 2,813 of JAADHW010000336.1, read as the reverse complement.
TTCTCGCTGCTTCAAATGCATCCAATGCCACCCGCACCGCGCGGTCACCGGTTGCGTGAATTTTGATTGTCATGCCTAGTGTGTCGAGATAGGTGACATCTTTAGCGAGCTGGTGTGCCTCGTGCATTAATTCACCTACATGAGTATCCCCATACCTTTCGCTGGGCTCGTAGGGTTCAAGTACTGCTGAGGTATAGGTCAGCGGTACGCCGTCTAACATTATCTTTACAAAACTGGCATCTAAACGATCGCTGTGAATAGAGGCGCTCGCCTTAATGTTTTTCATTTCTGTAGCGTGATCAACCGACCAAGCACTTTTCCAAGGCATAGATACCTTAACCCTGGCTTTCAGCCCAATTTTGGCTTCCAGCCGCTGGTAGGTTTGCAGATTTCGTTCAGTTGTGATGGCGTCTTTGAAGGACGTCACGCCATATCCAATCAGTTGTTCGATACTGTAGTGCAGTGCCTGCTCCAACTGCTGGTGTGTATATGATGGCAGTTGATTTCGGGCTGTGTAGGCTGCGTTGTCTAACAATATACCCGTGGCGATACCGGTTTCAGGGTTTCGCAGTATCTCGCCGCCATTTGGATTTGGCGTGCTTTCATTTATACCTAGTAACGCCAATGCGCGAGTATTCACCCACGCGTTGTGTACAGACCAATCCATCAAGAATACGGGATTGTCTGGGCTCACCAAGTCGAGCTTGAGCCGGGTTGGTGGAACCGATTCTTGCAGAATTGTTGTACCCCACTGGCCGCCTTGAATCCATTGCCCGGGTTCTGCTTGGGAAACACACTGGCGAACCACTTTGACTATTTCAGTAGACGTCAGCTCAGCGCCAAATGAACACTCAAGGGTTTCGGTAATGCCACCATCCATAGGATGCAGGTGCATGTCTTGGATACCTGGCATAACCATCTTGCCTTGAAGGTCGATGACCGACGTGTCATTACCTTTGTAAGCCAGCACATCGTCGTTTGAGCCAAGTGCAACCAAAATACCTTGCTCAACGGCCATGGCTTGTTGCCAACTGTTATTAGAATCGACTGTGTATATGTGGCCATTCAAATAGATAGTTTCGGCCTCTTGCTTAGATAGGCTAGCAACAGACGTACAGCTTGACAGCGACAATGTGAATGCGGCCAGCAAGAAGAGTTGTGTTAGTGAAGTCAAAAAGATCCCCCAGAATCGTCCCGTAAGGCATAGATCATACTCTACTGAACGCACTCAGTTCAGAAAACCCCAGTTCATGCGCGATTTCGGTCGACGAGATAGCGGTATGTTCCAGGTAGAGTTTTGCACGCACCGCGAGTCAGCTGGCATAATCTTACCCAGGCAGTTAGTCTAGAGCCTTGCCTCGTTAACTAACAAGAAAAGGAGTCCTACATGATTTTGTGTCTGGTCCCTAGGGTATACCTAGGCTTTGCACAATGCCCTTGCGGTGAAATAGTCCAGTCTGGTTTGCACACACGTCGCAGCTAATCTGACTGGTTCTGGTTTCATCACAACACCTTTGTACCTGATTGTTCTCGGGTACTTGGCTTGCCTGTTAGTGGACGCTGCGTAGATTTAATCATGCGCAGGATAAACTATGGCTATTCTTCTTCAGGCAAAAAACCTCAGCTACGCCCTCGGTGAGAAGCAACTTTTTCAACAGCTCGATCTGGTCATTTCACAACACGATAAAATTGGTCTGGTGGGCTATAACGGCGCTGGGAAAACCAGCCTTCTAAAACTACTTTGCGGACAAAGTACACCCGACGAAGGTCATGTCATGACCACAAGGGTCCTGACTATTTCGCTGGTAGAACAGTTTGTACCGACTCATTTGGAGAACGTCGCCGTGTTCGAAGCCGTAGCCAGTGTTCTCACTGCTCAAATGCGCCAAACTGATGAGTACAAAGTGTCCGCAATTCTGCGTGAACTCGGATTTACCCCCAAACTAACTGCGCTCAAGGTTCGTTCACTGAGTGGCGGGCAACAAAATCTGCTGCTTTTCGCACGCGCCAGGTTGCGTCAAGCAGATCTTATGTTGATGGATGAGCCGGGCAATCATATGGATGTGCTGGCTTTGACTCAGTTAAAGCGCTACCTGCTTGCTACGGCTAGGCTTACCTATCTCATCATTTCACATGACCGAGATTTATTGGACGCGTGCTGTAGTCGCACAGTATTTTTACGTGATCTGGGTTTGCTGAATTTTGATTTACCCTTTTCAGCAGCACGTCTTAAGTTACAACAACACGACGAGCAAGCCCAAACAAAATATGCGGCTGAGGCCAAAGAGATACAACGCATACGCACCAGCTCGAAGCGTCTTGCTCACTGGGGAAGGACTTATGATAATGAAGACCTAGCGCGCAAGGCAAAAACCATGGCTTTGCGTGCTGACAAGCTAGAAGACAAGCAAACGTTTGTCAGCGGCGGCAATCCGCTGAACTTGAAGCTCAGTGCACAAGTACTGCGCAGCAAAACCATCGTGACGCTAGATAGTGCGAAAATTTATTCTCCAGACAAGGCGCTTTTACTCTTGACCACAGATTTGTTGGTGGTCAAACCTGGAGATCGTATTGGCCTGCTGGGTGCAAATGGCAGTGGAAAATCTACAACTATCCGACGCATTCTAGAAGCTCAAAACTCGAAGGATGAAGAGGTTCGTTTCAATCCCAATGTATCTGTTGGATATTTTGAACAAGAATTAGATGACCTGAACCAGTCAACTGCCCTCTTTGATTGGCTGTACGCCAGAGTCGACAAACCAAATGATGATGTTAAACGCGCCTTGGTGGGTGCGGGTATTAGATATCAGGAT
>JAADHW010000357.1 GCA_013151695.1 Gammaproteobacteria bacterium | reverse complement strand
CGAGCGATGGCTTATTTTAATGCTGCCCGTTTTCCTGCCACCTATACCAGCGCACGAAAAGACGCCTACCAAAAACAGCTGTATTGCTATCGCAAAGTAGCGACCTTATCTAATTTCCCTCTCGAACTCATCTCCATCCCGTTTGAGGGTAAGCGCATTGAAGTTCACTTTCACGATCGTAACAAATTGCTGGACAGCGTAGGACCACAACCCACACTCATCTGGTCTGGTGGTCTCGATGGCTGGAAGACAAGGGGTATGAAACTTAAGAGACGGTTAATGCAGGAAGGATTCTCTGTTCTGGCAATCGACCTTCCAGGAACCGGCGAGAGTGCGTGGCCCCTGGAGGCAGATTCAAACCGCATTTATGACAAAGTAGTGAGCTACCTGAAAACAAGAGGCGATGTTGCGGGAGACAAGATTGCTGTTTATTTCGGTAGTTTTTCAGGTGTATTCGCCATCAAAATGGCCTTAACTAACCAAGACATTGCCGCCGCGGTAAACCATAGCGGCGGCATTCATCTGTTCTTCAATCCACCCATAGATGTCCTGCCCCCGCTCACAACAACGATGGGAATGCGTGCAACTGCGACAACCCATGCAATGCAGGTCTTTAACGAAGATATAAATACTATTAAGGGCCGCCTGGCGAGCATGTCTCTTAAGACCCAGGGACTGCTAAAACCAACCCCCACTCAGGCACCGCTACTCAGTATCTACGGAACCGCTGACAGGCTAATGCCCATTCAAGACCTCGATGTCCTCATGCAGAGCGGTGTGGAGTCAACCAACCTGGTTTACGAAGGTGATCGGCACATGGCCTGGGAGCACGCTGACGATCACCAATCAAAGATGATTGAGTGGCTTAAGCAACAGCTTAATCTGTAATCAACGTAAGAACCCGACAATAGCTTTAAACCGGCAAACCGGAATTATGTGAATCCAGGTAGGTGATGACGTGGCCGTTAGGTTCAGTGACATCGAATGTCGTATGAATTTTACCCGGTTGCAGATCGCCGATATCCACGCCGTGCTGCTTTAAGCTGGCGTAAGTGGCATCTATATCCTCGACCATTAAATCAAATGACGCCTGGGTACCAGGATTTACGTCCTCATCGGCATGTTGAATGATGAGGTGCGTACCCGCGCGTAATTCTAGAATCGCGACCTCCGTAGCATCTGGCAATACGTCGCGCATACCCAGGGTTAAGAAAAAATTTTTCGCTGCTGCAATGTCCGGAACCGACATCCGATCCACATGGGCGGTCGTTCATCAGGCATACAATCCTCCTTTTTCTTGCTCGGAACCAAGACTACCTGAATACACCCACCGTTGGCTCTTACGGCCTGTGCTGAGCTTCTCCTGGTTGCCCACATAAGTTTGGACTTACAGAGAGGAAAGCCGGTGCAATTCCTGTCACATAGGCGGTAAGCTGCACCACCGCAGAAGAACAAGAACCCGGGTCCTCACACAAAAAATGCAAGATTCTAGTTTACCCAGTTTGCTGTCCCTCATTGCTTGGGGTGCTCCGGTGGCTACCACCTTGGTTATCACCGCTGTGGTTTATTGGTTGATTGGGAAGTCCTTTGCGGAACAGCCCAACAATCGCCTCTACCGCCAACTCGCCTATGTTGCGTTGATGATCATATTCATGATCACAATCGTTCTGGTGCTGCCAATAGAAATTGAAACAAGAGGTCAACTACTGAGCTTGTTTGGTTTAGTACTCACCGCAGTTATCGCTTTGTCTTCTACCACCTTTGTTAGCAATGCCATGGCTGGATTGGCGCTCAAAGCCATGGGCAGTTTTCGCACTGGAGACTTCATCAGTGTTGCAGATCACTTTGGCCGTGTTACCGCTAAGGGACTACTGCACACCGAACTACAAAGCGAAGACAGAGACATCGTCAACTTACCCAACCTGTTTTTGCTCACCAACCCGGTGCAGGTTGTCGACCATACGGGCACACTCATTTCCGCCGAGCTATCCATCGGCTACGACGTGCATCGACGCCGAGTGAGAGATCTGCTGCTTGCAGCCGCCGAACACGCCAAGCTAACTGACCCCTTTGTACAGATTATCAATCTCGGTAACTATGCCGTGGAGTACAAGATCACAGGATTTCTTGCCGATGTGGGTAATATCGTCAGCAAGCGCAGCGAACTCAAAGCAGCGGTTTTAGACCTTCTTCATCGTGGTGGCATCGAGATCATGACCCCGACCGTAATGAATCAGCGCCCTATGCCAACGGACGTTGCCGTGATACCCAAACGCCAGCTCGTACCAGATGCTCGAGTGGACACAGGTAAGGCAGAAAAGTTAATGTTCGATAAAGCTGAGCTGGCTACGCGCATCGAACGATTTCGAGACCAGATTTTAACGCTACGCACAGAAATAGACGATCTAGAAGATAACCAGGCAGAAACTAGCCCGCTAGAAATTGCCTGGCGCAAACACCAAATCCAATCACTGCATGACTTTATCCAAAGGTACGAATCTCTAGATGCTTGAATTTCCAGACCTACCCAACATCCACGCCGCTGCGATGCTCACCCTGACGGGTGTAGCATTGTTCTTATTCAGCAAAGACAAATGGCTGCTGGAGATAACATCACTGTCGATTCTTGTCTTTCTAGTTGTCACTTTCGCTGTATTTCCGTATGAAGAGTTCGAAGCGGTTGAACTCTTCTTTGGTTTCGCTCACGAAGCACTTATTGCCGTGTGCGCACTCATGATACTCGGTCAGGGATTGGTTAAAACCGGCGCACTAGAGCCTGTTGGCCGTGTGCTAGGAAAATTGTGGGCAAAGTCTCCCACCCTGTCTATGCTCGCCACATTGGTTGTTGGCGCGATATTGTCAGCGTTTGTTAACAACACGCCCATTGTTGTACTGCTGCTTCCCATCCTCATCAGCGTATGCGTGCGCAACAACAGTTCACCAGCAAAAGTTCTAATGCCCATGGGTTTTGCTACCTTGGTGGGTGGTATGGCAACCACCATCGGCACATCTACAAATTTGCTTGTGGTTAGCGTGGCAGCAGATCTGGGCGTTGAAAAATTTGGTTTACTAGACTTCGCATTTCCCGCCGCCATCGGCGCGAGCGTGGGTATTTTGTACTTATGGCTTGTCGCACCACGTTTGCTTCCAGATCGAGAAAATAATTTCTCAGACTTGTCACCACGCCTATTTGAGGCGCGGTTGTTACTGGGAAAGCAATCACCCGCGGTAGGCAAGAGCTTGGCAGAGGCCATTGCTTTAACCGGCGGAGATATGCGCGTGGCGCGTATCCGTCGCGGCGATAGCATGGTAATGCCGTTACCCGACGTGACACTCCTGGAAGGTGACCGATTGCGCATTCGCGATACGCCACAAAACCTAAAAAGTTTTGAAGAAGCACTTCGAAGTGAACTATATTCCGGCGAAACCAAGGTAGATGAAGACCATCCGCTTGCGGCTGATAACCAAACCCTCGCAGAAGTCGCTGTGGTTCAAGGCTCGTCCCTCGACCGCGCCAATCTTTCTTATGCCCGGTTCCTCAACCGTTACCAGCTTGCCGTACTGGCACTACATCGAGCCGGCAAGGACATCTGGCGAGCCAATGAAGAAATTCACGAAGTCATATTGCAACCTGGTGATGTGCTGCTGGTGCAGGGTCCCAAGGAGCAACTACGCAATCTAAAACGATCAACCGACTTTCTGGTCCTGGACAGTAGTGTTGAGCTACCTCGATCTGAAAAATCTAGTTTAGCGCTGGCGATCATTACCGGCGTGGTGGTACTGGCTGCTCTCGGGTTGATGCCTATTGCCATTGCAGCTATCGCTGGCGTAGCCCTGATGCTGATCACCCGCTGCATCACCCTTGGTGCTGCGGTTCGCGCCATCAGCCCCTCGGTGTACTTTGTGGTTGCCGCCAGCCTAGCTCTAGGCATGGCTCTACAAGTTACCGGGGCTACTCAGTACATGACCGATGTTTTCCTGTGGTGTACTGATGGGTCTGGACCGGTAGTTGTGTTATCTGCCCTCATGGCATTACTGGCGATATTAACTAATGTCGTTTCCAACAATGCTGCCGCGGTTATCGGCACACCCATTGGCGTTGGCATTGCGACTCACTTGCAGTTACCGGTCGAACCGTTTGTGTTGGCAGTTTTGTTCGGAGCAAATATGAGCTACGCAACTCCAATGGCCTACAAAACCAACCTATTAGTAATGAGCGCTGGAAATTACACTTTTGCGGAATTTGTAAAAGTAGGTGTACCCCTCACGGTTATTATGTGGATAACATTGTCCGCAGTGCTTTCAGTGATGTATCTATCACCCTATCTCTAATCGAATGTTGCCAAAAGCTCTTAGAATTGGGCTGAATAACATAGAAAAGAGGTGGAACTAGTACAACTGAACTATGGCACCTAACTTCCCAATTCACTAGCCTAGTAGATACCGCGTATAGGAACGCGGGCACATGGAATATTAGTTCAACGGATTGCTACTACAAGAATGATCATGAGTTGGGTATCGAAGATTCTCGGAAAAACCACAGAACCGTCTACCACACGACGGGTAGGTGGCGGGCGAAGCGCAAGTAAAATACGCAGACAGCGCAAACTAAGCACAAAAACAATCGCTTACCGTTACCGGTCAGCAGCTATTCATTGCAACGCCTCAACGGCTTGTGAACCAGCAAAGCGTATTTCCGGCAAAAAATTTCTCGCCAGCCATGTCCCTCAACTACCTCTCGGTGGTTGTACTAATGCTCCGCTGTGTCAATGTCGCTATCGCTATCACGTGGATCGACGGCAAGAATTGCGCCGCGATGCAGACCACGGGCTGCCCTCAGCTGGGTATGTTGTGAACAACCGACGGGCGCGTTCTGAACGCAGAAAACCAGTAGAATAACTGTATACTGCCTTTTCTCAGTTCTACACCACCATGTATTAAGCCAAGGGTAAATCATGAGCGAGTCTACCGATAGCAACCTTTCCCGTGCAGAGATATTCCAACGTTCAACAAAAGACGCTCTAGCTGAATGGGCCATAGACACGAGTATCAATCCGCTTAGTATTCCGCTTAAAGACCTAGACCCTGCACATCCAGACTTGTTCGAAGATGGCAAACAAATGGCTTACTTTGAACGCTTACGAGAAGAAGACCCAGTGCACTTCACCGAAAATAGCCAGTTCGGTCCTTACTGGTCTATCACTAAGTACGAAGACATCATGTCTGTTGACAGCAACCACAAAACCTTCTCCTCAGACTTTCGAAGAGGTGGAATATCCTTAGGTGGCGTGGAACAGCCTGAAGGAGCAGATGAGTTTGATCTACCCATGTTCATCCAGGAAGACCAACCCAAACATGACGAACAACGCAAAGTTGTCGCTCCTGCGTTTACTGCTAAAAAGATCATGGCTCTAGAAGAACTTATTCGCACACGTGCTGGAACCATCCTCGACATGTTACCTCGCAATGAGGAATTCAATTTCGTTCGCGAAGTATCAGTAGAGCTGACCGGCCAGATGTTAGCCACACTATTTGGTATTCCACAAGAAGATCGACACAAACTTATTCACTGGTCTGACTGTGTTCAAAACTTATCTAATCCTGAGTATTTCGAAACCATTGAAGAAGGTTTTGCCGAACTGTGGAAGTGTTATGAATACTTTGCGGCAGTATGGCAGGAGCGCAAAGCACAAAACGAACCCAGTGAAGATTTAATTTCCATGCTCGTTCATGGGGAATCAACGCGTGACATGCCACCCAACGAGTACCTGGGGAACATATTGTTACTCATCGTGGGTGGCAACGACACCACACGAAACTCGATATCCGGCGGACTCTTGGCACTCAACAACAACCCGGACCAGTACCAAAAATTACGTGACGATCACGCCCTCATCAATTCAATGGTGCCGGAAATTATTCGCTGGCAGTCCCCGGTTGCACACATGGCTCGAACCGCCGTAGAAGATACCGAGTTGGGTGGAAAGAAAATCGCCAAGGGTGATCGCGTGGCAATGTGGTACTTGTCAGGTAACCGTGATGAAAGCGCCATCGATGACGCCAACGAGTTCATTATAGATCGGAAAAACCCACGCAAACACGTTTCATTTGGCTTCGGCATCCATCGTTGTGTCGGTAACCGCTTAGGAGAAATGCAGCTACGCGTTTTATGGGAAGAAATAATGAAGCGCTACGATAATATCGAATTGGCCGGTGAACCCACCTATCTCAAATCGAGTTTCATCAACGGAATTCGCGAACTTCCGGTGATCATTCGACAATAGCAGCCAATATAGGCTCTAGCTCGCCACCGTTGCTTGTTCTTCACGGACGTTCAGCAACAACCCAGCACCAATAACCATCAGTAGCGCGAGGGAGCCAAAGCCTATGCGCTGGGACTGAAAGTAAGCAGTTGTGGTGGCCACCAAAAGTGGTGCTAAAAATGCGGTCACTGTGCCAGATAACGCAAACAAACCGAAAAACTGAGTTGCCATTTGTGGTGGACATATACGCGCCATCAGTGTTCTAGAAGATGACAAGCCAGTGACAAAAAACATTGCGAATACTTGATTCGTACAAAAATAGAAAAATTCCGCTGTGGTTTGAAAATATGGGAATGCCCACAGAGGCTGCGTGCTGACGCTAACCACATACAACACTTTATCGGCTTCAACCGAAACCAGCGCCAGCAACACCACTGAACTGACTGTAATGGCAATTTGTAATGCGCGTATCGAACCCACTTTGTCATCTAAGCGACCGCCTACATAGGCTCCAAACATAGCAGATGCACTGGTGCACAAACCAAAAACTAACAACGTTGTCGTATCCCAGCCAAAAGTTCCCGAAGCGTATACACCACCAAAAATCATCACCCCGACCATACCGTCTATAAAAAACATACGCGCCAACAAGTAAATTCCAATATTTGAGTAGTGCTTGAGTTGTCTCAAGGTTGACATAACATCCCGCACACCCTGTTTAGCCGCCGACCACATGGGTATCCCGGAAGATTTTCCGTCTGGCGTGAACAGCAACAGTGGCAAGGTAAACACGAGCATCCAAACACCAGCTATGGGGCCGACTATGCGGTCGTGTTCATGGGTAGCCTGATCAATCCCAAACAGTGGTACATCTGGCAAGGCGAAGGCAAACAACACCAAAAACATCAATAATAAACCGCCCACATTTCCCAGAGCAAAGGCCGTACCCGATATAACCCCGACCTTGCTGATCGGTGCGATCGAGGGCAACATAGCGTTGTGGAACATTTCAGAAACAGAAAACGCCACACCAATAACCAACAACAGCGCTAAGCCAGGAATAATCCTCGAACCCTCACCGTCGGGCACTATCAACCATAACATACTGGCACCAACAATCATGACAGCCGTCGTAGCCATCACCCAAGGTTTACGCCGTCCGCTCTTGTCTGCAATAGCACCCAAAAAAGGTGCTGTTAAAGCAAGTACTAATCCGGCGGCGGCATTGACGTAACCAAGTAGCGACTGTCCCTCTTTTTCTCTATCTCGTAACCGGGTGCGTTCATCGCAGCGGCAACAACCCTTTAGCCCGACCCGTATGTTAAACATTTCTATTATTTCAAAACCCGTTCAAGAAGCCCGAACATTTTACGACAGAAATTTTCCTGCTTAAATCCTTCCTTGTTTAAAATCAGTTCTATATTTAGAGTAACCGGTATTCCCATATAAAGAGCGGCAACATTATCGGCGTTTATTTTTTTGTCCCATAATCCATCATCTATACCATCTTTAATGATTTTTTTTACATAATATTTTTGGAAAGAAAGAATATCGAACAATCTTTTTTTCATCTCCTTATCATCCATATATGTTGCTTCGGAAAAAAGAAGAATAGTAATACCCTTATTCTTAATTAAATACCGGACATGGGCACATAAGAATTTAAGAAGTTTTACATTTGCCTTTAAGTTCGATTCGGCTATTTTTCCCA
>JAADHW010000026.1 GCA_013151695.1 Gammaproteobacteria bacterium | reverse complement strand
ACTGACCTATCCTCGGGGCGATGATAGGATGTACCTTGGCTAACTCTGAAGATTTGGCTTCTATCAGAACACCCAGATCGCAGCAACAATCTGGTTCGGCCATGGGTCGTGACGACGCTGTCTCATTGGGGCATTCAGCATGAACGCCAACACTTGGGGGTTGTATATTCGCCGGCTTATCCGGGCTGGACGCCATTGCGCAGGGTGCCATGAGCACACCCAACCAAGCCAATAGCGCCACACTCAACGTGGAAGCTGAACTGCGTTTGCGTCGGATGGTGGTCAGTATGTTCACGATCTACCCCTCCGTTGTACTTGCTGCACTATTATTATGACGGGTAACAACCCAAAGGCACAGTAGAATTCATATTGTTCCAGTGAGTGGAACACGTGAATATGCGTATTTGTACTTAGGGAGCCTCTGATTAAGTCGCATGTACGCTTCAAACCTTGACCTGCAACCAACATACAGGTTTTAGGTTGGTATCTACCTTGGACCATGCGACGCTACCCACACCGCTAACTGACACGCGCATAAGCCGTTTCAAAGGAGAACCTAAATGCATCGATACCTCATATCACACACGTGGAGCAGGCTAGGTATGCTCACGATTACGCTACTATTGGGGATAGTTGGCTTCGCGCAAGCGCGTGAGGCGGACCATCTACTGTCCCAAGCGGATGCTAAGACATCGGCAGCACATCAATGGTCGAAAACGTACTATCTTGACAGGGCGGCGGATGCGCGCCAGAACGCAGCCGAGCACCGAGAACTGTACGCCAAATACATCGCGCGCGGGCTGACAGTAGTTGCTAGACACTGTAAAGCCATTGCTGAGCGGTATGTGGAAATTGCCAACTCTTATGATGCCATTGCAAAGGGTCATGAAGACCTAACAAAAGACGGGCGTTCATCCGCTGGCGATTTGGATAGTGGCCTCATACCCAATGACGAGCCATCATCATGAGCACGCGCATGACAGCATGGCAGATGAGCTGCGTTGTAGGTGTAGTGGTATTGCTAGCCGGCTGTGCATCCAATTTGCATATACGCCAAGTGACCATCACCGACGCTGCAGATGTTCGCTCGTTTTCAACCTATCGCTGGCAATATGGATTGTTAGAAGAAGCCACCTCGGAAGAACGCGTCGATATTCAATACACAACGGTCATTCAACAGACCATGGATCACTCTATGCAGTCCCTCGGCTACACCCGCGCAGATGACGACGAGTCAGCACTCATTCTCGCGTTTCAGTTGACGATAGACGATGTTGTTGAAGGCCATCGTGGCATCCAAGCCTCAAGACCCATAGATGATAAAGTCGAGTACGGTTTGCAATGGCGCCTACCCAAGGGGGCTAGCCCGGTAAAACTGGGATTTTTATCATCACCAGATGAAGTGATATATTTTTCAGAAGGGACCTTACATGTGGGGGCATTTGCGCCGGATAAGTCTCCACTTTGGCACGTCATGGGCCATGAGATATTCGACTCATCACACCCACTTCAGGAGCATCAGGTAGTGTTGCAAAAAACGGTTAGGGAAATCATGCAGAAGTTTCCTTCGCGTCAAACAATTCCGAGCGTACCTGCTGATGATCAAGACAACTAATCTGACACCGGGGACCAGGGCAATACGAAAAATTCACACACAGTTTAGTCATCGTTTGAACCAAATCCAGGTGGCCACTGGTGGTGTTGGGGTAAGTTGTCGTTGATCACATACCACGAAACGAGGTCGTCAGTGTACATGTGCCCCAATATGGTTAGCGCTGGGTTCCCGTTGATGGTGCCAGCTGGAAACGCGAGCGAGTCGTCACCCGACTGTCCATGGACAAGAATATGAGTACCGCAAACCGGACAAAACTCTCGATAGGCGCCTGGCGACGACTCATAACCTGTAAGCAGTGATTTACCTTCGGTCCATTGAACTTGGCTTGGCGTCGCTAAGGCGTGGGTTGAAAAAGCAGTGCCATGTGCCTTTCTGCACATGCCGCAGTAGCAGTGGATTGCGTTGAGGTATTTTCGATGAATTTCGAACTTAATCGATCCGCAAAGACAGCTACCACTGAATGGCTCTAGTGAGTGGTTGATGTCTGAATTGTGCACTGTCATGAGCATCCCATCATGGTTGTTTAGATCCTGTTTGGATCAATACTTCTCTAGGTGCCCATTCTGCAAATTGCGGGACACTGTCCGCAATGCTTTCCCAGCAAGCCTTGTCGGATACGAAGGTGTGAGCTTTGGTCGTTTTGTTAAAGTGAGAATCCAATGAACCGAGACGAATGCGTATGAGGTCGCGCGACTTTGTTAGGTAAGCGTACAGTGGCGAGCCGCAACGTGAGCAAAATGCTCGAAATTTACCCGGCGAAGATTCGAATTCGCGAACTAAATCTTCCTCATCGCTCAATTTGAAGTTCGCTCGGGCGATACCAGAATTGGCGCCATGCGCGCTTCCACTCGCCTTGCGACAACTGTTGCAATGGCAGTAGCCAAAATCTGACAGCTCACCTTCTATTGAGTAGTGTACTTTTGCGCAGAGACAACTTCCTTTGTGCATGGTTGGGTACCAGTTCTGTTAGACGGTTCGTGCACTTACGATTATTTTAGCTCAACTAGAATTTCGAGATACCGATTGTGACGAATAAACTTTTCAATTGTTAGCCTACCTGGCTAAACTCAACCGGGATGATACTGAACTAGGCGTTAGGAGAGCACATTGAAAAACAACATCGGATTGCTTCTGGCTAAGCGTGCCGAATTAAATGGTGAGTGTGAAGCCTATATTGACAGCGCTTCCGGATTACGCCTGTCATTTTCCGAACTGAATAGCCGAAGCAACAAGTTGGCTAATGCGCTGGTTGAATCTGGTGTTAAGCCAGGCGACAGAATCGCCTTGTTGTTAATGAACAGCCCAGAATTTATGACCGCGTACTTCGCCATCGCCAAGATGGGCGGCGTCGTGGTTCCTTTGAATTGGCGTTTGGTAGCGGATGAACTTGAGTTCATACTGAAAGACAGCGGTGCAACCACATTGATGTTTGGTGAGGAGTTTATTGATCTTGTCACAGATATTTACGCACGCGGTGACGGTACCGATATCAATCAATGGATACAGGTTGCTGCCGCCGATACCGAAACCCATTTTTCTCGCGACTATCACAGCTTTGTGCAAAATAGCGATGACAGTGAACCTCAAGTTAGCGCCGATGACGATGACTTGCTCTATATCATGTACACATCGGGCACTACCGGACTTCCTAAGGGTGTGGTGCACACCCACACAACCTCTCTATGGGCGTTGTTAACATTTTCGGCGACTTGTGATTATCGCACCGGCGACCGAAATTTAGCCGCATTGCCTATGTTTCATGTTGGTGCACTAACGCCCTTGGTGCTCAATGTGTACCTGGGTGTGACAAGTGTGGTCATGCGCGAATTCGAACCGCGTAAAGCCTGGCAGCTGATTCAAGATGAGCAGATTTCGCATGCTCTATTTGTGCCTGCAATGCTGAATTTCATGCTGCAAGTACCAGATCTCGATGAGTTTGATACCGACACGCTACGCTACATTCTGTCCGGCGCATCGCCACTGCCGGTCAATTTAATTCAGGCTTACGACAATATGGGTGTGGCAGTGCACCAGATATACGGTCTGACCGAATCTTGCGGGCCTGCTGCTGTGATCGACGGCGAGCACGCCATCAAGAAAATTGGTTCAACCGGTCGTGCTTTTTTTCATACCGAAATTCGCATTGTTGATGAAAGTGGCAGCGATTGTGCCCCGGGAGAACAAGGCGAACTGTGGGTGTCAGGCCCGCATATGATGAAAGAATATTGGAATCGCCCGGAGGCTACCAAGGAGACCATTGTCGATGGTGGTTGGCTCAGAACCGGTGATGTAGCCAGTGTGGATGATGAGGGTTTCATTTATATCCAAGATAGAATCAAGGACATGATCATTTCCGGCGGCGAAAACGTGTACCCGGCCGAGATCGAGAACGTCATTTTGGCGCATCCCGATGTGGCGGAAGTTGCTGTTATTGGCCAACCCAGTGAACGCTGGGGGGAATCTCCTTTTGCAGTTGTAGTGCGCAAACAAAACAGTTTAACCGCAGCCGATGTGCTGAAGTTTTGTGATGGCAAGTTGGCTCGGTTCAAATTGCCGACAGGGGCTGTTTTTGTCGAACAGATCCCTCGCAATCCAAGTGGTAAGGTCTTAAAACGCTTGCTTCGGGAAGACTACCCTGGCCCTGCGCCGGTATAACGGCAAACGCTGAACCTACAGAGCGCGCGACAACTGTTGCCTCCCGTTGGTTGAGATCAAATCAATACTAATTGATGTTGCGAAGTTTGCTGATCGGTTGAATAGCCAGCCTATTTTTTTAAGGCATTCATAGTTTGTTTTGCATTCGACGTCGATAGAGTAGGACCACCGCTCAGAGTGGGTTTGAAGTGAGCCGCCAAAGGGGCAGTGCTGAGATGGTCCAGGAGAAGACGTGAGGTTTGATGTCGTCTTTAAGTATGGACCGAATGTAAGGAATGAAGATTGCGAACGTTAGGACGATAGATAGCTAGGCCACTGATGCGATGTTGATAGATCACATAACAAGCCGCAGTCAACCACACCCACTTTGTTTCCAAGGGCACACAAGAACCCTCGATTCCGCTCAACAACCCAGAGTGTTTTATGCCATCTAGTTAATCTAAATACCGATCCGTCACAGCACCTTCACTCGCACTTGAAACCAACTTGGCGTATTTGGCCAGGACGCCTCTAGTCGCGTAAGGCTTTGGCCGTTGCCACTTTGCTTTTCGCTGGGCAAGTATCTCGTTGTTCACATGTAGTGTGAGCTCGTTTGTTTCAGCGTCGACGGTAATTGTGTCTCCATCTTCGACCAGTGCGATAGGTCCGCAGTCGAAGGCTTCTGGCGTTACATGACCTACCACAAACCCGCGAGATCCTCCGGAAAATCTGCCGTCAGTAATCATTGCAACGTCTTGAGACAGACCTCTCCCATTGATGGCGCTGGTTGGGCTGAGCATCTCGCGCATGCCGGGTCCGCCTCTAGGGCCTTCATAGCGCACGACTATCACATCCCCTTTGACCACTTCACCTGACATAATAGCCGCCATGCCGGCTTCCTCTCCATGGAAGCATCGCGCCGTGCCGGTGAAGGTGAGTCCTTCGTGTCCAGTGATTTTTGCGACCGCGCCTTGTGGTGCTAAGTTGCCTCGTAAGATGACCAAGTGGCTGTCTTTCTTAATGGGGTTTGAGAAAGGCCGAATGATTTTTTGGTTTTTTGGATAGTCTTGTACGTCTGCTAGATTTTGCGCCAAGGTTTTGCCGGTGACCGTCATGCAGTCGCCATGTAACATTCCTTCGTCCAATAGCCTTTTCATCAATGGTTGAATGCCGCCGATCTCAATCAGCTCGGTCATGGCGTAGTTCCCGGCTGGGCGCATATCGGCGAGCACTGGCACGCGTTTGCCAATCCGGGTGAAGTCATCAAGTTCCAACTCAATTCCACCAGCGTGGGCGATAGCAAGTAGATGCAGTACCGCGTTGGTTGATCCTTCTAATGCGATGGTCACGGTAATGGCATTTTCGAATGCTTCGTTGGATAAAATGTCACTGGGTTTTATGCCCAATTTGATGAGATTTCGAACTGCCACTCCTGCGTTGTAGCTGTCTTGTCTCTTTTCGTTACTTACCGCGTTCTGTGCAGAACTATTAGGCAGTGATAAACCCATGGCTTCCATTGCCGATGCCATGGTGTTGGCTGTGTACATGCCTCCGCAAGATCCGGGGCCGGGTATGGCGGTGGTTTCTATTTCCTTAAGTTCGATGTCCGACACTGTGCCTGCCGCGTGTCCGCCCACAGCTTCGAATATTGAAATCAAGTCGCGACGTTGCTCGCCGGGTAGAATGGTTCCGCCGTAAACAAAAACACTAGGGCGGTTTAGCCGAGCCATAGCCATGGCGCATGCAGGCATGTTTTTGTCACAACCACCGATGGCTACAAAGCCGTCGAAACCTTGGGCGCCAACCACAGTTTCGATGCTGTCAGCGATGACTTCGCGCGAGACCAAAGAGTAACGCATGCCTGGCGTACCCATGCTGATACCATCAGAAACTGTGATGGTATTGAACAACACCCCTTTCCCGCCAGCACTATCAGCGCCTTTTAACGCCTCCTCGGCAAGTTCGTTGATGTGCATGTTACACGGTGTGACCATAGACCAGATTGAGGCGATACCGATCTGCGGCTTGGAGAAATCTTCTTCTTTGAATCCCACTGCATTCAACATGCCTCTGCTCGGTGCTTGCTCGATCCCATCGACAATGATGGAAGAATACGGGCGTTCGTCAGCCATGGTGTTGTTCCCTCTATGAGTTCTATAGATTAAGTATTTTGCTTCTTCAACGGTTTCACCATAACCACTGAATTTCTTTGCCAGTTATATAATGATTGTTTTTGCAGTGGCAATACATCGGTGGAGGCATCGCTAAAACCCTGCTCTAAAAACCAATCTCGTGCTTGTGTGGTGAGTACAAATAGCATGCGGGCGTGTTGAGTGGCGGCACTCTTTTCTGCTTCTGCTAATAGCTTAGCCCCAATGTTCATGCCAGATTGTTTGCGAAAGTTCTCGTGTACTGCAACGCAAGCCAGCTCGGCTTGTTCCCCGTAGGAGTAGACGGCACAGCACCCAACCACAACCCCGTCAAGTTCTGCGACTAGGAAATGACCTATTTCTTGTTCCAAGCGAT
>JAADHW010000257.1 GCA_013151695.1 Gammaproteobacteria bacterium | reverse complement strand
AGCGTTGTAGCCAAACCCCTACTTCACTACCACGATATGTACGCTCTAGAACAGCGCGGACAGCACTTTTATGCTGGTCAAGGTTCTCGAGCCATCCTCGAGCGGTTCGCTCATAGTGAGTACCATCATAGAGCCAGCGATTCTCAAGTTGCAGATCACCTTGAAAGGACAGCAACGTATCCGCTGCAGGCATCAGTCCTCCCGTAAAGAAGTAGCGCCCCATCCAATTACTCTCGCCTTCAACTTCAAAAGGGGATATTAAATCTTTATGACAAAAGATATGAACAAACAGAATGCCTTCTGGTTTCAACCATCGGCAGATATTGCTCATTAACGCTTCGTAGTTACGCACATGTTCGAACATCTCAATCGAGATGATCTTGTCGAAGTGCTGATCGGCCAGTTGTAGGGTATTTACGTCTTCCGTGATTACATTTAGGTTATCCAGTTTAAGGCACTCCACCTGGCCTTCAATGTAATTGCGTTGAGTAGTCGAATTAGATACCGCAGTTACTTCCACATAGGGATTATGCTTAGCAAGCCATATCGAAAAAGAACCCCAACCACAACCAAGGTCAAGCACCTTGTCGCCATCAATCACTCCCAACCTTTCCTCGTACAACTTCAATGTATGTATTTCAGCTTGAGCTAGTACAGATCGTTCATCAGGAAATATACACGCCGAATACTTAAGTTTTGGCCCGAGCAGCAACTGAAAAAATTCGGTGGGAAGTTCGTAATGCTGCTCATTAGCTACATTTGTATGCAACGCGATTTCGCTTGATCGCAAGGCAGTCGTACGTTCTTCTTTCACTCCTGGGGGTTGAAGCATTTCTTCACGCAGCCGTTGCCTAACAAAAGCCCGAATTCCAATACGTACAATTGAATCAGGAATCCATCCAGACTCAGCGATATCGACTATCGAGGCCATCCTTAGTTTTTCAGCATTTCTTTGGTTGTGACTAGCTGAAGAGAATCTAATTGATTGTCAAAGGCTATTTGCACATCACTTATTGCTCTTTCTAAAAATCCACCTTCACAATAGGAGAAGTAAAACTGCCACAACCTTTGAAACTCGCTATCGAATCCTAAGTCAGTTAACTTGTCCGCATTGGCACCAAATTTTTCAGACCAACACTCTATCGTTCTGGCATAATCGAGGCCAATATCCGAAAGCATTGTAAGCCTTAAGTAATTCGTTTGCGTTGCAGCTTTCACAAGACGAGTAACCGAAGGTATAAAGCTTCCCGGGAAAATATGTTTCTTTATAAAATCGACTTCCTTTAACGCAGCATCGTACCGCTGATCTTGAATTGTAATCGCTTGCATAACAAAACGACCAGACGGCACCATTAGTGACTCCACTTTCCGAAAGTACTCGTCAAGAAATTCATCTCCAACAGCTTCGACCATCTCAACTGAAACAATCTTCTCGTACTGACCAGTTAGATCTCTATAGTCCCTCAAAAGAACTTTAACTCGGCCCTCTAAGCCAGCAGCCTTCACGCACTTCTCGGCTTCTTCTTTTTGCGCCTTAGATATTGTTGTAGTAGTAACTGAAACATCGAACCGAGATGCAGTATAAATCGCGAAACCACCCCAGCCACCACCAATATCTAACAAACGATCTCCGGGTTGAAGGTCAAGCATCTCGCACAACCGCTCTAATTTGTGCTCTGAAGCCTGATCAAGCCCCCAATCTTGTTCGAAAAAGACTGCGCTTGAATACATCATTCGATCATCTAACCACAATCGAAAAAAGTCGTTACTCAAATCGTAATGGGCTGCGATATTTTTTCGAGCGCCTAATCGAGTATTCGAACGCATACGATGCGTTACTTTCTCCACCCATTGCTTCAACCATCGCAACCGGGAACCATCTAGGCCATCCAGCGCACGATAATTTGCCACCATAATGCGAACAACCAATGTAAGATTATTGCTGCTCCAGTAGCCTTGCGCATAAGCTTCACCAGCACCAACGGTGCCACCAAACAGAACACTTAGGTAGAACCTAGGGTTATGTACGTAAATAATTGCTTTGCGCTCCTTTCCCTCATCCACCCCAAACACTGTTAATTCCTCGCCATCGCGCACTTCTATACAACCAAATTGAATGCTACCTAAAGCTCTTAGCACAACGCGACGCGCAAACCTCACCAGTAATGGTGCAGAAGCATCACCGAATTCTGGTTTAGGCGCGAGGCGTGTCATCTGGGTGAGCATGAAAATGCGCTCCTTTGAGTTTCAATAACATCGCTTGCCAGTAAATCCTACCGAAGGTAACTAAGTTCTGCGCCGGATATTTCAATCGAAGCTTCAGAGGCAACCAGACACTAGCTTTTGAGGGGTACAGGTTTAGGACAACTGCAAAAACCTGTTCCCCTTTGTCATGCAATTGCATGTGAATGGCAATGCGTTCATCGCTGATTCTAAACCGCCACACGTACCCCAGTTTCATTGGCATGAACGGCGAAACATGAAAATCTTTATCGAATCGCCACGTATTGGAAGCGCTATTTTCTAGTACGTAGCAATGGTCTTCATCCCATGGAGTATTGGTAATATGAGCAACAATGGTACAAATCTTCCGGTTAACAACTACAAAATAGAATGACACTGGATTGAAGGACCGCCCAACCACGCTAGGCTGGGTCAGCAACCAAACCTTCGCGTCCCTGGCATCTTGATTTGTAAGTTCCAGAATTCTGCTCATTGGAATATATTTCAATTTCTGTGGTCGGAGTAATTTCGGTAATTTGGAGTTTTCAAGGAGGGACAACGACATCCAAACTCGATACCTAAACGAATGGTTAAAAAGTAACCGCCGTCGATGAATAACGGTCCCCTCAAACGCTTGCTCCGTCAGACTCAGAGGGGCGATAGTTACATCGGTTTCCACTAACCAACTCCGCTTAAGATCTTCTCAGCACAGCGCATACCACTGACAAAACCATCTTCATGAAAACCTGCACCCCAATAGGCTCCTGCAAAATAGATACCGCACCGGGACACATCTTCCCACTGCTCTTGAGCATCTAACGCTGCCTGCGTAAAGTGTGGATGATGGTATATACCCTGCCAGTCGATAGACGTAGGTTCATGACCTGGGTTGAGAGTGACAAATATCTGTTCACTACACTTTAGCCCTTGAAGTCGATTCATCCAGTATGTAATTGAAAGGTCTCCATTGGGTTCGCGGAAAATATTCCAACTGGACCAACAACTGCGATTACGTGGCATGAAAGAACTATCACGATGTAAGAATACTTGATTGCGATGAAAAGAAATTTGGCTTAACACAGCTTTTTCAATGACCGTTGAATCGCTTAGCAATGAAAGAGCTTGATCGCTATGACATGCCAGCACTACTGAGTCATACGTACTTTCTGTATTGTTGGTAAAAACCACAACACCATGCTCACTGCGACGAACTTCTACCACATCGCAGTTCGTCGAAATATGTCCGTGAAATTTACTCCCGAACACAGCTAAGTAGCTCGAAGACCCTCCATCAACAACCTGCCAATCAGGACGGGATGCAATCTGCAACATCCTATGATTACGCATGAAGGTAATCACATGGCGTAACGACAAGGTTAAGCTTTGTTCCGTAGGTTGTGACCAAAGTGCTGAGCACATTGGAACAATATGACCATCTTTAAAAGCTTCCGAGTATTCGTTTTCAACTAGGTATTGACCCAATGTTACATTAGGGACGTCCCCCGTTCTCAGTGCACGATAAAATCGGATGAGATCACGCCACAACTTCCAGTAGTCCGCCTTCATAAGCTGAGCAACATTACTGAGCGCCGCTCGGTAGTTTGCTGTCCCATACTCAAGTCCAAGTACATCATCCCGAACAGCAAAACTCATACTCGAATGCAGCTTGGTTAACCCCAACTCCTTTAGCCAACGACTAAAGTTTGGATAGTTTGTTTGGTTAAACACGATAAAACCCGTATCAACTTCAACAGTTCCCTTTCGAACCGCCAAGCTATGTGTATGCGTATGGCCGCCTAAGCGTTCTTTTCCCTCAAGAAGGTGGACATCAGCCCCGCCTTTCTCAAGGTGCCATGCTGCAGAAATACCGGCAATACCCCCACCGATAACCGCAACTCTAATCATTGTTCCCTCACTGTATTGGATAACACGCTCAAATATTCCAGACAATGCCTACAGAGACTGTGTTTAAGCATACAGGTTCCATCCACACAATTACCATTTCAATCGAAATCTCACATTAAGCACGTAGATACTTGCGATCAATTCTCAGCGCAGCAACGCTTATACCAATAAGTGCAAAACCGATTGCCATCAAAGCCAATGGCCAACCGATAGAATCAGCAAAATAGTGGCCGGTAAAGTAGGCGGTATAACCGAGGATGCCAAGTGTTGCGGCGAAATTGAGCGCGCGACTCTGAGCCCAAACCCCTACCCAAACCAAACCACACGCAGCGAATAAAAATCCTACTTCGAATATTGATCCCTCTACCGTAGACCACCATCCAATGAGAAGCATCCAACAGCCAAAGAAAAACAACAATGGGGTGGCTGCAGCATGAGTTCCCTTGCGAAGTCCAACAGCGGCCACAAGCCACATTGCCCCCAAAGTTACAGCGATGACTTTTTCGTCAAACGAGCATAGGTCTAACAAGACAGCCCAAAAACCAGATAAAAATCCGAGAGAAATCATAGCCAGTGTAGTTAAACGCCAACGCAAAAATGCGGCAATAAATTGAAGCCCGAATACGCCAAGAGTAACTAGCCACGCAATTTTCTCATCGCCGCCGTCCAGAAACTCATCAAACGCTACCATAAGCCCAAGGGGTTGAAGCAGAGATGCTGCTATAAATAAAGGCATCGATATTTGTCGATAGCGAGTATCTCTCAACGCAAAGACACCCAAGACAAAGAAACATAAACCTGAGCCGAGCGTTACAATCACCCGAGCAGCACTATTCATTGCATCCCATTGCAAGGCAATGAATGTCACAATTCCAGCAAAAATGAAGGTTCCACCAAGATAGCTCAACACTTTCACCAGGGTACTCGATTGCGTATCAGCGTTCCCAAATTTACGCGCAAGTATTTGTTCAATGTCAGCCATGTCTATATCGAAATCATCTATGAGCGAAGCGATCTGCGCCAACGCTTCTTGTTTGTTCAACAATGTCATAGGTCCTCCTTAAACGCCCAAAGTTCCCGCGTCTCTACCAACCGAACCCTGCCGATTCGATACCCCCAATACATCTGCTACCAGATCACTACCACGCCGCCATGAAGAGCAAAACGCGTAACCGTCTGGAGCTAGATTCGCTGATACAATAACTAACGATGAGTGAAGTCAAATTGATTTGTCGTTTCGTTTTAGGAGTAAGGTTAGTATCAACAATCATTTTTGTTGGCTAACGTAGAGTGGCACAATGCCTTCTTCTCCCACACCGATACACAAACATGACCAATTACCAAGTGGTAGCCCAAAACTATAGCCAGGCAAGCGAGAATCGAATTCATAGCGATGAAATCGCGAAAAAGTACGGCTTTCGAGGCGCCCTGGTACCTGGAGTAGCGATATATGGGCATCTAACTTACCTCTTGGCAAAAGAACTTGGGAGCGCCTGGCTCAGCCACTCCATTGATAACTTACGATTGCTAAAACCTGCCTACCACAACGATAAACTGTCGCTCACGTTAACGAATGAAGGCAACCAGCACACCGTACAATGCCTAAGCCCAGCGGGAGAACTGATTGCGACTCTAGACAGCACCATGCCCACGGAATTGCCCGACAGTGAGCCAGTAAATTTGTTCGAGAAACCACCTAAAAACCCTGAGCGTGTCGAAATTTCATGGGACAGCATAGAAGTCGACACCCCGTTTACACCCTGGAGCTTGAGCATTACACAAGAGATCAACCAACGTTACACTCGCGAAGTTAGCGACAATCTGGCGGTATATGAAAACAAAGCAGTACACCCTCATTTACTATTAGGGCTAGCAAACCGAGCACTAACTAATGAGTTTTTCATGCCTACTTGGATTCACGCAGGATCCGAAACGCGTCACCGTGCCCAGGTAAACGTGGGAGACACGCTCACGGTAAAATCCGTTCCGCTTGAAAAATGGCAAAAGAAAGGGCATGAATTCATTCGGCTGTATGTCTCGTACTGGTGCGGAGAAGAATTAACAACTGATATTATGCACACCGCCATATACAAGTTGGCGACATAAGTGCGCTTAGCCGTCTTAGCATCACATGAAGGCACAACATTGCAATGCGTTATTGACGCTTGTGCCACAGACACTTTGCGAGCCCAGGTTGTTGCGGTTATTAGTAACAACAGCAATTCAGGCGCGATTCGAAGAGCACACCTCGCCGGCATACTAACACACCATATCAGCAGCAAGACACACCCACTACCCGAGTTAGCCGACGACGCAGTTTTGGCAGCGTTAAGACAAACCAAAGCAGATTGGGTATTGCTGCTTGGCTATATGAAAAAACTAGGTCGCAACACCTTAAGCGAGTTCGGCGGAAGAATTCTGAACACACATCCAGCGCTATTACCCAAATTTGGGGGCCAAGGACTTTTTGGCCGCAAGGTACATGAAGCGGTCCTAGATGCAGGAGAAACAGAGAGTGGCGCCACGATTCATTTGGTAGACGCCGAATACGATACTGGACAACTCATCTCGCAAGTTAAAGTTCCCGTTCTAGACTCAGATACAGTCGAAGCATTGGAAGAGCGTGTAAAGAAAGCTGAACGGCGGCTTCTAATTGGCA
>JAADHW010000354.1 GCA_013151695.1 Gammaproteobacteria bacterium | reverse complement strand
AGGGGATCGGCGATCTGTTTGTCATTCGGGTCGCGGGAAATATCGTCGCGCCGTCCCAGATCGGCAGCATCGAATTTGCGGCAGCACAATTTGGTACGCGACTTGTGGTGGTGCTTGGCCACAGTAACTGTGGAGCCGTGAGTGCAACGCTCGACGAGCTGTCACAAAAAGCGCCCAACCGTTCACCCAATCTGCGTGCGATCGTGGATCGCATACTTCCGGCGGTAGAGCCATTGTTCGATGATGAAACAATAAGCAAGAGCGATCTGCTCGGAGAAGCCATACGTGCCAACGTACAGGCATCGGTAGTCGGACTGCGACACGGCTCCGCCATAATCGAAGATCTTATCACCACGAAAGAGCTGAGAATCGTTGGTGCCGAGTACTCAGTCGAGAATGGCGGCATCGAATTTCTGCCCGGTTAGAGACGGCACGGTACTGCAGCGCTGGCGCTTCATCGCTTCGAAGAAGCGATAAAAAGTGCAGGGTCAGTTTGCTTTGTATCAAAAGGATTTCAGTCATTTTCCGCTGTGTATCGCCAAGACTCAACGAGGGAGCGCCCAGATTTGAGTGATGATGTCGACGTAACAAACATAACTCAGCAGTTTAGTGGTGAGCCAGGAGCTTTATTGCCAATGCTGCATGCCATTCAGTCTGCATATGGTTATATCCCGGAGGCGTCTGTGGCGCAAATTGCTCGGGCCCTCAATTTATCTAGGGCAGAAGTGCACGGTGTAATCAGCTTCTATCACGATTTTCGCACTGAGCAGGCGGGGCGGCATATCGTACAAATTTGTCGGGCTGAAGCCTGTCAGTCGATGGGTTCGCGACAACTGGAAGCCCATGCCAAAGAGTCTCTTGGAATTGAGTTTGGTCAGACCACTGCTGATGGAGAAATTACTTTGGAGCCGGTTTATTGCTTGGGGAACTGTGCCTGTTCTCCTTCGATGCGCATCGGTGATCAGGTTTATGCCCGGGTCGATAACACACGTTTCGATCAATTGATTGCGCAGTTAGACGAGACAGGAATTACACAATGAGCCTGCGCCTGTTTGTACCTCAAGATACAACTTCCTGTGCATCAGGTGCCGATGCAATAGCGCAAGCGCTGCAACAGGAAGCTGCTACCCGCGGGTTGGATATCGAACTGATTCGCAATGGTTCCAGAGGCATTTTTTGGCTGGAGCCCTTGTTAGAAGTGGAGCAGAAAAATCGGCGTCTAGCCTTTGGCCCTGTATTGACAAAAGATGTTCCGGGCATATTGGATGCTTTGGCAGCAGATGCGACGACACATCCGTTGTGTCAGGGGCTGACAGAAGATATCCCCTGGCTAAAAAGCCAGCAGCGACTGACTTTTGCCCGAGCCGGCATTGGTGACCCGCTTTGTCTGAATAATTACCGGGCTTTGGATGGATTCAAAGGTCTTGAAAAGGCGCTGCAAATGAGCGGACAAGCCATTGTTGGCGAAGTAAAAAACTCTGGCCTGCGTGGCAGAGGCGGTGCAGCATTTCCCGCCGGTATTAAATGGCAGACCGTATTGGATACCCCCTCCGGGCAAAAATACGTTGTCTGCAATGCCGATGAGGGGGATTCCGGTACGTTTGCCGATCGACTGTTAATGGAGGCAGACCCTTATCAGTTAATTGAAGGCATGATTATCGCCGGGCTCGCAACAGGTGCCACCCAGGGTTATATCTATCTGCGCTCTGAATATCCTAAAGCGTATGCCATGCTCAATGCAGCCATTGAACGCGCCACCGCAAACGGTTATCTCGGGCAGGCAGTGAGTGGCAGTGATAGAGCGTTCGAGTTGGAAGTACATCTGGGTGCAGGTGCCTATATCTGTGGCGAAGAAACTTCGCTATTGGATAGCCTTGAAGGTAAACGGGGAATGGTCCGCGCTAAACCGCCTCTGCCGGCAGTCGAAGGTTTGTTTGGCCAGCCTACCGTAGTAAATAATGTGCTGACCCTGGCGGCTGTTTCAACAATTCTGGCCCAGGGAGCTGATGATTATCAGGGTTATGGTATGGATCGTTCCCGGGGCACTTTGCCAGTGCAATTGGCGGGAAATGTTAAACGAGGTGGTCTGATAGAGCTGGCTTTCGGCACCACTCTGCGTCAAGTGGTGGAAGAATATGGCAATGGCTCATACAGTGGCCGCCCGGTTCGGGCTATCCAGGTAGGCGGACCTTTAGGCGCTTATTTGCCCGAGTCACAGTGGGATATCCCGTTAGATTATGAATCTTTTACAGCGGCCAAAGCGATGTTGGGCCACGGTGGTATTGTCGTTTTTGACGATACTGTGAATATGGGTGCTCAGGCGCGTTTTGCCATGGAATTTTGTGCCGTTGAATCCTGCGGCAAATGTACCCCATGCCGGATTGGTTCGGTTCGTGGTGTCGAAGTGATCGATCGGGTACTCTCTAACAAGGACGAGTCTGATAAGGATCGTGACAACAACCTGATTCTATTGCGAGAACTTTGCGACACCATGGAGTTCGGATCGCTTTGCGCCATGGGAGGGATGGTGCCATTTCCCGTCCGCAGTGCGCTTGACCATTTTCCCGAAGATTTTCGGCAGTAAAGTCCTGGAGGTAACTGCAATGTTACAGTTTTACAACCCGGAAAAAGATTTTGGCACGCCTGCCAGCCTCAGCGAGACACTGCTCACTCTCAGTATTGATGGGGCAGATGTTACCGTGCCAGAGGGAACCTCAATTATGCGGGCCGCTGCCCTGGCTGGTATCAAAGTCCCCAAGCTATGCGCTACTGACTCGCTACAATCCTTCGGTTCCTGCCGGGTCTGTCTGGTGGAAATCGAAGGCCGGCGTGGATACCCTGCCTCTTGCACGACACCGGTGGAATCCGGAATGCAGGTGCATACTCAAACCGCAGCCATTGCTAAGTTGCGCCGCAATGTAATGGAATTGTATATCTCAGACCACCCTCTGGATTGCCTCACTTGTTCCGCCAATGGCGATTGCGAACTCCAGGATACAGCTGGTGAACTGGGGCTGAGATCCGTTCGTTATGGTTTTGACGGCGCCAATCATCTTGATGTGGAGAAAGACCAGTCCAATCCCTATTTTACCTTTGACCCATCTAAATGCATTGTTTGTTCCCGTTGTGTGCGGGCTTGTGAGGAAGTGCAGGGAACCTTTGCCCTAACTATTGATGGCCGCGGGTTTGATTCCAAAGTCAGTGCCGGACAAAACGAAAATTTTATGAATTCCGAGTGTGTCTCCTGTGGTGCCTGTGTCGATGCCTGCCCAACGGCAACATTAATAGAAAACAGCATTATCGAATCAGGTACTCCTGAGCACAGTGTGGTGACAACCTGTGCTTACTGCGGTGTTGGTTGTGCCTTCAAAGCGGATATAAAAGGCGATACCGTGGTGCGTATGACCCCCTACAAAGATGGCAAAGCCAACGAAGGCCATGCCTGTGTCAAAGGTCGTTTTGCCTTTGGTTATACCACCCACAAAGACCGCATAACCAAGCCAATGATTAGAGACGGTATTGATGACCCCTGGCGAGAAGTGACCTGGGAGGAGGCTATTAACTATACTGCAAAACGATTTAGAGACATTCAGTCAACCTACGGTCGTAACAGTATCGGTGCCATATCGTCCTCCCGCTGCACCAATGAAGAGGTTTATCTGATGCAAAAGCTGGTACGTGCCGGCTTTGGTAACAACAATATTGATACCTGTGCGCGAGTTTGTCACTCCCCTACCGGATATGGCTTAAAAGCAACCCTCGGAGAATCGGCAGGCACCCAGACCTTTGCTTCGGTGGCGCAAGCCGACGTGGTTATTGTCATGGGCGCTAATCCAACCGAGGCGCATCCGGTATTTGGTTCTCGACTAAAACGTCGCCTGCGCGAAGGTGCCAGGCTTATTGTTATCGACC
Organism: Gammaproteobacteria bacterium; assembly: GCA_013151695.1. GTDB lineage: Bacteria > Pseudomonadota > Gammaproteobacteria > Pseudomonadales > Azotimanducaceae > UBA4421. The sequence continues at coordinate 9,422 of JAADHW010000354.1, read as the reverse complement.
CACGCGAAATTGAACTGGTCAGCTCTCCTCATATCCAGGCCGACTATCATCTGCCGGTACAGCCCGGCACCAACGTAAGTCTACTCAATGCTTTGGCCCACGTTATTGTAACGGAAGGCCTGGAAGACAGAGCTTATATTAACGATCGCTGCGATACAGTTGCCTTTGACAAGTGGCTTAAATTTATCAGCGACCCACGCCACTCTCCAGAGAACACCGAACAGGATAGTGGTGTGCCTGCAGCAGATTTACGTGCCGCGGCGCGGCTTTATGCCGGTGCCGGTAATGGTGCAATTTTCTATGGTCTAGGCGTCACCGAACACAGCCAGGGCTCTACGGCAGTGATGGGAATTGCCAACCTGGCCATGCTAACCGGGAATATTGGCAGGGAAGGTGTTGGAGTTAACCCACTGCGTGGGCAGAACAATGTGCAGGGCTCCTGCGATATGGGCTCCTTCCCTCATGAGTTGCCTGGTTATCGCCATATCTCGGACAGTAACGCGCGCGGCTTGTTTGAGGAAGCATGGGGTGTTCAGCTTGACCCGGAGCCGGGTTTACGCATACCCAATATGTTTGATACCGCTATTGATGGCGGCTTTAAGGGCCTGTACTGTCAAGGTGAGGATATTGCCCAGTCTGACCCCAACACTCAGCATGTTGAAGCAGCATTGCGGTCTATCGACTGCCTTGTCGTGCAGGATTTATTTCTCAATGAGACGGCCAAATTTGCCCATGTGTTTTTGCCTGGTTCATCTTTTTTAGAGAAAAATGGCACTTTTACCAACGCCGAGCGACGCATATCCAGGGTGCGTAAAGTTATGCCACCCTTGTGTGGTAAGGAAGACTGGCAGGTAACCATGGCGCTGGCGAATGTTATGGAATGTCCCATGGATTACACCCACCCGTCCGAGATTATGGATGAAATTGCTAGTCTTACCCCTACCTTTAACGGTGTTACCTACCAGAAACTAGATCAGCTTGGCAGCATTCAGTGGCCTTGCAACGAACAAGCACCTACCGGTACGCCACTAATGCATGTTGATGCGTTTGTGCGCGGGAAAGGCAATTTTGTTGTTACGGAATATGTGGCAACCACTGAAAAAGTAAATCGCAAATTCCCTCTGTTGCTAACCACCGGCCGGATACTGTCCCAATATAATGTAGGCGCGCAAACACGACGCACAGAAAATAGTGAATGGCACCCGGAGGACACTCTTGAAATCCACCCCTATGACGCCGAAGAACGGGGTATTAACCAAGGTGATTGGGTGGGCATCCAAAGCAGAGTAGGTGAGACAGTATTGCGCGCACAGGTAACCACTCGTGTAAAACCCGGTGTTCTCTACACCACTTTCCACCACCCGGTGTCAGGTGCCAATGTCATTACTACCGATAATTCGGACTGGGCGACCAACTGCCCGGAATACAAGGTAACCGCTGTGCAGGCTAGTAAAGTGTCATCGCCTTCATCATGGCAGCAACGACAGAAGACATTTAACAAACACCAACAACAACTATTACAAAAAGCGCGGATTTAGCTGGCTAATGTCCACAAGGAATAGTTCTATCGTTAGCACCCTGCCCAGAACAGTCTGGCAACAAGGCGCGTTAAGTTCTGGTGCAGACCAGGTTGTTACTGAGTGCGCCGTCGCACTTGTTTATAACGGCATCTCCCATGTGGTGATGATGGCAACACCTGTCGACTTAGAAGACTTTGCCCTGGGCTTCAGTCTCTCTGAAGGTATTCTGCGCAGCTCAAACCAGCTTCTTGACTTCAAAGCTGTAGCAACACAAGACGGCATTGAGCTTTCTTTATCAATCTCGGCGGAGTCGTTTTCTCTGCTTAAAAAACGACGTCGCAACCTGGTGGGGCGAACTGGTTGCGGGTTGTGCGGCGCAGAATCTCTTGCTCAGGCAATTACTGAACCGCACAAGGTGACCAGTCAAGTAGCAATTCCCCATTCATCAGTACAGCAGGCGATCCTGGCCCTTGAAGATACCCAGAATCTGCAAAAGGTGACCGGGGCAGCTCATGCTGCGGCCTGGTGCGATGGCGAAGGTAATATTGTGCTGCTACGTGAAGATGTCGGCAGACACAATGCGTTGGATAAGTTACTGGGTGCTTATTACAGAGCGGGATATTCTGTTCCGGGTATCTCCAAGCCAGGTTCTTCCGACGAGGGTTTTTTACTGGTTACCAGTCGAGCCAGCTATGAGATGGTTGCCAAGGCAGCCAGTGCAAACATAGGTATTCTGGTGGCTTTTTCCGGACCCACATCACTGGCGATTGATCTGGCAAACAGCTGTGATTTGACCTTGATTGGATTTGCCCGACCCGGGCGGCATGTTGTTTATACTCGTCCGGAACGGTTAACTTCGGAGTAGAAAACAATGCCGGAAGAGCAGCTTAATCACCTGATCAAAATGGTTAACCAGATTGCGCTTAATTTGTCAGCGGCAGGTGATGAAGACGAAGCTGCCTACCAGACATCTGAACATATAAAAAAATTCTGGTCACCGCTGATGAAACAACAGATCAAGGGTTGTATTGACAGCCACGAAACGCAGCTCGTGCCGATAGCGTATAAAGCAGTTACTACGTTAGAGGCGCCTTAATTTGTCTTATCCACCAGGCAAACCTTGGCTGGGGTTATCCGATCACGGGTAAAACTAGGATCCAAAGCGATAGCGAATCTTGAACACAAATACGTCGGCCAACGGATTTTCCCAAGCATTGTCAAAGATGTCGGAAAAACCTGCATCCCCTAACGCAGCACCCAAGCTGGCTTGACGTGTATAGACTAAGAACACATCGGACAAGGGCGCAATCTCCCAACGATAACGAGCTTGCAGACTATATTGTGATACAGAAAAGTCATAACTGTTTCTAAACCCCTCGCCCACAGGTTTTGCTGTGGGAATCAAATCATCAGGAGAACTCGGCACCAAGAAGAAGTCTTTTTCTTGCGCTTTAATGCCAACCCATTGCAAAGATAGCCTTAGTTGTTGGCGCGCACTAATATAATATTCAATAGAAAAACTAGGTATCCAACGCGTGGCTTCGAATGTTGCAAACAAGTTGTCCTGTTGGTGCAAGAGCCAACCGTCTTGCTCGACCCGTTCTACCGCCAATTCAACTCCAAACTGGTCACTAGGGCGCCAGTTAAGGACGGTTTTGATTGCGTAGCCCGGATCACCTAGGTTGTCTTCTTGGTATCGCGCATTAAATTCAAACCCCCATTCTTTGGTGGTATCAGATTTCCAGGACAGGCCCGCAATCAACCGGCCTTCAATTCGATAAGAACCGTTACCAAAACTATTGAGATCGTCATAGGAGCTTGCGAAGTAATTTAGTCGCGCAGTAATTTGCGACAAATTTTTCAAACTCACTCTATTCGAAAAGAAAATACCGCCACCTGTAAACAGAGATTCCGACACGTTTTTTTGTAAGAAGCCGCGCACATCAAACTGATTTTCCCTGGCCCAAGATATGTCGGAGGTTGTCCATATCAACGAACTCCGGAGACGATATGCATCATTGCGTTGTAGGAAGCCAAGGTCGTTGATGTCAATATTTTCATCGAAATACTCCAGACCAAGACGCTGAACCAACCCCTGGCGATAGGTGAATTCAAAATCAACAAACCCACCATATCCTCGCTTGGCTATACCATCGACGTCAGATGTCATGTATTGGCCATCAACTTTTATTCCCCCACCAGCAGAGAGATAATGGCCATCGACACCTTGGACCAAGGCATCACCACGCTCAGAATTAAGTACTGCCGTTGACAAGAAACCAAACGCACGATAAGCCCCACGGTGATTGTCTTCATACAAAATTCTAGCCACGCCGTAGTCGTTACCGGCCTGACGAAGGTTGCGTGGGCCGCTACTGTCTATCACATCAAACTTAACTTCTTCTTCAAAAGCAGCCATTACGCCATAACGAATACGCCCGATCTGACCGGTGGTTTTAACCGCACCCATAAGTTCTGTTGGTTGCACAAGTTCTCTTTGCGGTACATCAACATCAGAGCCAACCAGTGGTGCTCGTGGCGTGCCACCAATACGCCGTGTATTCACCATGGTATAGGGTAGCCCACGATTCCCAACACCACCTCCACGGGTATTCGCCCGCGGCGACGCAACAAAAATCTCTTGCCCTTCCAGAAAGAAAAGTCTCTTTTCAGGAAAAAATGTCTCGGTAGCAGTCAGATTAATCACTACTTCATCTGACTCAACATTGCCAAAGTCAGGGTTGATGGTGGCGTTAAACTGAAAATTACTCGACGGTCGCCAAAAGAGATCAGCACCTGCACGATATCGCGGCCGATCGTCAACCCAGTCGAATGCTGTCGCCACAAATGGATAAATACTATATTGCTGTCGGGGCTGCACACCCTCCATCTCTATCTGATTCAGTGAAGACATGAATTTCGCTTGAGTTGATGGCAACGCTGGCCATGCCCAACGTTCATCTAAATGCGCGACTCGACGCGAGACATACACGCCCATACTGCGCACTTGAGCTGCCGCGGGCATCGAAACAATACCCCAGGGCACAAACATTTCCGCAGACCACCCTTGAGGAATCTTCTGGCTTCGACCATACCAAGGACCGTCCCAATCACTGGAAAATACACGCTCAGGCAACACTGTGCCGTCCATTAGCGAATCACCCAGGTTAATGCCGAACCAAAACCCGTAACGCCCCTCGCCAGATGTATCAATAGTAATATTGATGCTGTCACGATTGTCTCGCACATCACGGCCACTAAGTCGACGCACCAAAGTACCTTCAGGCTGGTGCATGACGGCACTCACGTAGATACCTTTGTCACTGTAGACAATGCGTAAGTTCGTTGGGTATGCCCCAGGGCGAAGTGTGTCTGGTTGGACCACCGCAAAGTCATCAATGATCGGCACCCTCGCCCAAACGCCTTCATCAACAAACCCATCAATGACAATCGGGGTACCCGCCTCATCAATGCGTGTCAACCGAACCCTCTCACCAGCAGATACTTGCACTGCTAATTGTGCCGGGGCTAGTTCAGCTTCGGCAAGGGGTATTTGCTCTGTAGTTTGCTCTATTGTTGGAGCAGCAACTTTTGTACTTGAAGATTGAAATCGAGTATCAAGCATCATCCAAGCGGTAGGAAAACCTAGGCTCTTAACAGCGCGAAGCTTTTCGCTTGCCTTGTTGTTGTCAGAAAACGGTCCGGCGAGAATACGGAAATAGTCTCCTTTTTGGGTCGATACTTTGCGAATAATCAATTGCTGGCCGAGATTTTCCGCACTCTCATCACGAAAATGTTCCGCATTGGTTAAGCCACGAAAACTACCCAGACCGATCCAGTAGCTGTCAGCTAGCACTTGTACAGAAAACCCAAATACCAACAAACACAGAAAAAAACGTACCACCAACCTTTACTCCGCCCCAACTTTCACAATCGTCTTGCCGAAATTACCGCCCTCTAACATGGCCATGAACGCCGCAGGTGCATTTTCCAAACCAGACCATTGATCTTCTCGATAAAACACCAATTGGTCCTTTATGTAGTCACCCATCTCCGCTAGAAACGCAGCTTGGTACTCATTAACAAAATTTCCGACGAATAAGTCATGTACGGTTACCGCTTGTTTGTCGAATCGACTTTGGCCTGTTTGTTGCCATGACTTTCGCGGGTTGAGACCATCTGTATTGCCGTATTGGGAGATAAATCCACATACAGTAATTCTCGACGCATGATTGAGGAAGGGTAATACGGCATCAAATACGTGCCCGCCCACACTTTCAAAGTACACATCACAACCATCTGGACATACTTTAGCGAGATCACTGGGAAGGTCGTCGCTCAGGTGCGATACGCAAGCATCAAAGCCCAACTCGTTGGTCACAAATTCACACTTCTTTTGCACCCCCGCGATACCAACAACGCGAGCGCCTCTTATTTTCGCAAGCTGCCCAGCAACTTGACCAACACCGCCGGACGCAGCACTTACCACGACGGTTTCTCCGGGCTGCGGATCACATTGTAAGACCATGCCGGCATATGCCGTTAACCCCAGCATACCCAACACGCCTAGGGCGGTGGAAATGGGCGCCAATGTGGGATCTAGCTTGCGCGGATGCATATAACTGAAATTGGAAATACCTGCCCCGGTGAGACCAAATTGCTGCCAACCGTTGGTGTTGAACAGGTAGTCGCCTTCTTCATACCCGGGTGTTCGGCTGCGAATAACCTGCGATACGGTCCGCCCGTGACAAACATCTCCTGGCACCTCTACACCGGTACGTCGTCGGCCCCATTGATAAGGATCCATCGATAAATGGAGCGTACGGCTGAGTAGTTGATCTTTCTCAGGCTCCACTTTTTCTGTGCTTAGCCAAGAAAAATCGTCGTTCTGCGGCCACCCGGCAGGAGGAACTCGCGCCAACTGCCATTGGCAGTTCAGGTGTTCGTTGTGACTCATGTTGATTTCCTCCCTTCCCCAACCCCGTAGGACTTTACGACATATGGGTGCGATTCGCAGAATCAATTTTTCAGCCAACGAGTTGGCAATTTTATGTACTATTAATCCGCAAAGTATAAGGAAACATCATGAGCCACGAATCAGCAATAAAAAGCTATCTCGGCGATATAGATTTCGATCCAACATTGCTCAAAGATAAGTACCTTTCCGAACGCGATAAACGAATTCGCGATGATGCCAGCGAACAGTATATTGAAGTGACTGCAGAGTTTTCTCGCTACCAAGAAGACCCCTATATCGAAAGGCTAGATCGAGACCCACTGTTTGACGAAGTAGAAGTTGCCATCATAGGCGGAGGGTTCGGTGGTTTACTGATGGGTGCGCGCCTCAAACAAACAGGCTTTACCAATCTTCGAGTCATCGAAAAGGCGGGAGACTTTGGCGGGACCTGGTATTGGAATCGCTATCCAGGTGCGATGTGTGATGTTGAGTCGTATTGCTACCTACCCTTGCTAGAAGAAATGGGCTATATGCCAAAAAATAAGTATTCCTTCGCTGCAGAAATTCTTGATCACAGCAAAAACATTGCCAAACATTTCGGTTTGTATGACAACGCTTGTTTGCAAACCTGCGTGACCGATATGAGTTGGGATGAAGGCAGCGCGCTTTGGACCATAAAGACTGATCGCGGCGACGTCATGAAAGCCCAATTTGTTGCCATGGCGAACGGTCCATTGAGTCGTCCAAAGCTACCTGGCATTGCAGGCATCAATGACTATAAAGGGTTTACCTTTCACACCAGTCGTTGGGATTATGAATATACCGGCGGGGACTCAAGTGGCAACCTGACCCGTCTAAAAGATAAGCGTGTGGGGATCATTGGGACTGGCGCTACCGCGGTGCAATGTATTCCTCATCTAGCTAAATGGGCAAAAGAACTCTACGTTTTTCAACGTACCCCATCTTCTATCGATGTTCGCAACAACCACAAAACTGACCCTCAATGGGCCAACAAGCTTGAACCAGGCTGGCAACAAAAACGCATGGACAATTTTAATATCATGGTCAGTGGCGGCGACCAAGATGAAGATTTGGTTCACGACGGCTGGACAGATATTTTCCGCAACCTAACCGGTGTTGCGGCAAAATATGCGGGCCGTACTTTAGGGCGTAGGCTCACCAGTGCGGAACGGTCCGAATTGATGGAACTGTCAGACTACCGCAAGATGAATACTATTCGTGAACGCGTCGATAATACCATTGGCGACGAGGCGACTGCAGATTCGTTGAAGCCATGGTATCGCCAATTCTGTAAGCGTCCTTGTTTCCATGACGAATACCTAGACAGCTACAACCGCCCCAATGTCACCCTTGTGGATAGCGACGGCAAGGGTGTGGAGCGGATGACAGAAAATAGTGTGGTGGTGAATGGCAAAGAATACGAAGTTGATTGTTTAATTTTTGCGACCGGTTTCGAAGTGGGTACTGCCTATACGCGGCGCGCCGGTTACGACATCAAAGGTCGCGATAAGAGATCTCTCACCGACCATTGGGGCGAGGGTATTCGCACCCTACATGGGCTTCAAACTCATGGCTTTCCAAATTGTTTCTTTTTAGGTTTCACCCAAACAGCCATTACTGTGAACGTACCCCACGCCTTGAATGAACAAGCCAAGCATGTCGCCTATATCATGGCGGAGCTTCGCGAGCGTAATAAAAACATTGTGGAAGTCACTGAAGACGCCGAGCAAGACTATGTAGACGAAATAAAGCGCTTAGCACCAACAGGCACTCGCTTCTACGCTGAATGCACACCTGGCTACTACAACAGCGAGGGGGCTGAAGGAAATAAAGAAGGGTTCTTCTCCAACATGTACGGCCCAGGGCCCATCGTGTTTTATAAAAAGCTAGCTGAATGGCGCGACAACGGCAAGCTGAATGGGATAGAGATGAGGTAACCTCCTACCACGTTACTTATGTCGCAACTTTGACTTCGTAGAACGAACATGCTGGGTGCGAAAAGGACGCTGCTGACTTCCTCGCGCGCCATGTTCCCCACCTGTTCCTCGGGGTTGATAGATGGGGATGAGGTGTTTTTTGCCATTACCAATCAACTCCTCTCGGCCCATATTCACTAACGCTTCTCTCAGCAAGGGCCAGTTGTTGGCGTCATGGTAGCGCAACAGGGCTTTGTGTAAGCGTCTTTGTTTGTAGCCTTTGGGAACATACACGCCTTCACTTTTATCAGTGACTTTTCGAAGCGGATTGACACCGCTGTGATACATCGCCGTGGCAGTGGCCATAGGACCCGGCAAGAAGGCTTGCACCTGGTCTGCACGAAAGCCATTACTTTTCAACCATAGCGCGAGGTCTAACATATCTTCATCTGTCGTACCTGGGTGTGCCGCTATAAAGTATGGAATCAGGTATTGTTCCTTGCCTGCCTCTTTTGAAAATTTGTCGAAGAGTTCTTTAAACCGATAATAACTATCCATTCCAGGCTTCATCATCTTCGACAACGGTCCATCAGACAGGGCTTCTGGCGCAATCTTAAGGTAGCCTCCGGTATGATGCTGTGCGAGTTCTTTCACATAATCTGGATCTTCAATCGCCAAGTCGTAGCGCACACCAGAAGCGATCAGCACTTTCTTGATACCTGGCAATTCACGTGCTTTCTTATACAAATTGATGAGCGGCTTGTGGTCTGTGTTGAGATTCGGACAAATACCTGGGAATACACAGGAAGGTCTACGACAAGCTGATTCTATCTGCTTGCTCTTACAGCTCAATCGATACATGTTCGCAGTGGGCCCCCCGAGGTCAGATATGACGCCAGTGAACCCAGGCGCATGATCTCTGATTTCTTGCACCTCACGAAGAATTGAGGCCTCAGATCGACTCTGAATAATACGACCTTCATGTTCGGTGATGGAACAAAATGTACA
>JAADHW010000077.1 GCA_013151695.1 Gammaproteobacteria bacterium | reverse complement strand
TATTAGTCGCCTGGCCAAGACCCATTTCTGGTACGATATTTTGAGACGACACGAAGCAACGTACATTAATCGGGTCACCGTTTAATTCACTGTATCAAACACCAGACCAACTCCAAATCACCTGAGTAAGAAATTCTTAATGCAGCACCGAAAGCCTAGATCGCCACGCCTATGCCTATTTGCCTGCGCTATTTTATGCTACCTCAGCCAACCCGCTGTCGGTGCTTTTCAATTTGAAGTCATGACTAATCACGCTCAAGGTGAAGGAGATTTCACAGACAACAAAACCAACAACATTTACGCCACTTGGTATTGGACCCCCGTCTCCGCTGCTAATATGCCACTTGACGAAGCTGGGTTCTTGTCCCAAACCTCATCACTTAGCTATGGCTACACTCAGCTTGAAAGCGAAGTAGAGCCACGCTCGCTGATCTTTATCGCACCCATAAGACCGCCTTTTTTTTCGCCATCTAGAACTCACCAGGACGGCGGATTTAGACGCGCAATCGCGCCGTCAATCACCACCGACCTTGACCAACATCAGATCAGCTATACTCACATACACAAACCCAGCGGCTGGTTTGGCCTCATTCGCGCTTCCGATATCCAAGGCGAAAACGACAGCGTTGTGCCTACCGACATTGACGGTACGCGCTTTAGAGTAGCGATTGGTCGCTATTTCACGCCAACATCCACCGTACAACTCTATGTCGAGCGAAACGATGAAGTATCAAAAACAAGCCTAAGTACAACTTGCTCAATTCCTACGTTTTTATGTATTGGCCTAACTTCTCGCAGCAAAAACGAAAAGGATGATCTCATTGTGGGCCTGGCCGCGAAACACGTGGGCCAACTTACCAACCACCACTACGCCATTAGTGGCTTCGTACAGCACACTAATAGTGAGATCGACCTGTCGATACGCACTGTAGTGACAGACAACCCGCTCAACCTACCCATCCCTCCGTTTCAAACCACGTCGTTCAGTCTGCCGGTTGACGATATCTGGTCTGCCGGAGTGAATGCCACTTGGTACGCTACTCGCAGCGCGGGCATTTCAGCGGGTTACACTCTGACCGACACAGGATCAAACCAAGACCAAACCTACGCGCTTGCGGGCCACTGGTATGTTCGGCCTCAATTTGTTGTACGAATAAACCTCTTACGAAGCCACCTCGAAGGTATACGTGACAACATCGATCAAGTGGGTATCAGCTTCGGTGCACGTTTTTAAAAGGCCATCTATAGACCTCAAATCGACCTTCGTATTTACCAGGTAACGCCCCCTTGGCGCCATTACTCGCCAAAACCAATACTGAAAAATTGATCAAAAATATGTGTATCTCAATGGGTTAGACTTTATTCAGGGTCGACTAAATAGAGGGGAAATAAACACATGTCAAACAACGATCTAGAAGCACGGATAACACGCCTTGAGGACATCGAATCTATCCGACAACTCAAAGCACTTTACTGTGAAATCTGCGATGACAACCATAATCCAGACAGGATTGTGACCATTTTTACTCGAGACGCAGTATGGGAAGGCAAGGGAATTGCGCACGCCAGGGGGCATGCGGAAATTCACGCCCTATTCGAAAAATTCAAAAGCATGATGAGTTTCACCCAACATATGACGGTGAATCCGCGCATTGAAATAGACGGCGAGAGCGCCACCGGAACCTGGTATTTTTTTGGGCCCTTTACCTTTATCGAGTCAAATCAAGCCAAGTGGCAGGCGGCCCGCTATAAAGAGGTTTACCAGAAAGAACAGGGTGAGTGGAAAATCAAACATTTAAAAATCACCGGACCGGGTATGAGTGTTAACTACGAAAAAGGCTGGGGTGAATCGTTGTATCACTAGCTCGGTGCTGCGTATTCAGTGCTTTTGTCTCCAGCGATGCGCGAGTGATACATGACCCTGGCTTCAGATAAGTCCCAGGGTGTGCCTTGGTGCAACAAACAACGATTGTCCCACAAGACTGCGTCGCCCTTTTTCCATTGGTGGTGATAGACCCTTGGGGCGCGGCAGGCGAACTCGACCAAACCATCCAGCAGCTCTTCTGAGCCCGTCTTACTCAAACCAGGAATGCCAAACGCATGGCGTCCAATGAGTAAACTCGGGCGTTGGGTTTCTGGGTGTATTTTAACCAATCGACGCAGCGGGGGCTTTTGCGCAAAGTAGCCGTAGCCTTTGTATTTTCCATCTATGCTAGGTTTAAAGCCGGCACGCGCCTGACTGTAATACAGCGAGTGATAAGCCGATAAATTTTGTACCTTTGCCTTTGTTTGCGCATCTAATTCGTCGTATGCCGCACGCATATCTGCCCAGCCCGTGGCGCCGCCATGGCTTGGCACCACATGGGCGGTAAACACGGCCCCCTTAGCTTGAACAGCCATGTAGGTGCTGTCACAGTGCCAGCCCATATTGCCTTTCAGAACCTTTAAAACATCGTCCGTCTCGTTGTCTTGCCGCACTCGACCATCAGGCAACAGGTTGCTGATCGCTGCTAACTCAAACTCCAATTGACCAAAACGTTTGGCAAAAGCTATTTGCGCAACATTACTTAAGTTTTGGCCAGGAAAGATCAGCAAGGCATATTCAAGCCAAACTTTGTACAAGGTATCGAACGCGACGGCACTAAGATCTGGCAAAACTAGGTCCGTCACCACAGCGCCGAAAGTGGCGTCCAAGGGCGATACTGTGAAATCGGCGGTTTGCATCAAATTCTTGTCAGCGTTTGGTCTTGCATCAGAGCGTCCAATTGTTTTTGTACACCTTTAGCCCCCCAAGGATGGGATAATACCCAAAACTTTTCATTCTCAATGGCGCGAGCCACCATCTCGCCAACTTCATCAGGGTCCATGCCTGCCTCTAACCTAGCCTGTATGTTACTGGCCATCTTACCGGCTTTATCTCCGTCAGCTTTCGGCTTAGCACGACTAGGGCGAAATTCTACAGAGTGTTTACTGATATTGGTGTTGATCGGGCCTGGGCATAACACCGAGGCGGTAACCGGGCTTTTTTTGGCCTTCAACTCCCGTTCCAAAGCAGCCATGAGCGCCACGACGCCGTGTTTTGCAACACTGTAAGCCCCCATCATACCGCCAGAAAGAAGCCCAGCCATGGAGGAGGTTGAATTGATGTGCCCCTCACCTTGAGCTTCTATCAGCGGTAGAAATACTTTCACGCCGTAGATAGGACCCCATAGATCTACATCAATAATCCACTTCCAATCTTCAAGTTTCATATTTCTTGCCGAAGTAGGAATGCCCACGCCCGCGTTGTTACACAACACATGTACAGCACCGTAGTGTTGCATCGTCTTGTCTGCTAGCGCTTGCACTGCTTGAAGGTCTGATACGTCGCAGGCATGACCAATCACCGGCACCCCTGCAGCGGTAAACTCAGTAACCGCTGCCTCAAGTGCTTTGTTATCCAGGTCTGCAAGAACCAACTGCATACCACGCTGGGCAAATGCGCGGCTCATACCCAGGCCAATACCACTGGCACCACCAGTAACTACCGCGACTTTATCTTTAAGTTCCCGCACCTACTTCTCCCCTTCTCCCGCTGAATAGACTCCACAGACTAAACCGCATAGGCTAATCACTCAAACGCATAAGGAAATTTTTATGGCCATCGCTCGTATGGAAAACAAAGTTGTAGTTATTACTGGTGGTGCCAGTGGTATTGGCTTGGCTTGCGCGAAGCGCTTTGCCGAGGAGGGTGCAGAGATAGTTATTACCGACCTTGGTGCAAAACGACTTGAAAATGCAGCGGAAGAAATACGCGCAACCACCAATGGCAAGGTTGCTTTGCGCGAGGCTGATGTCTGCTTCGAAGAACAAATTTCCGATGTTATGCAACTGGCTATCGACGAATTTGGCAGAATAGACGCCGTAGTGGCCTCCGCTGGAGTATCCGGTGCTGGGTATGTCAGTGGCGAGAACAATACTGCATTTGACAATCCCATCATCGACCAGTCACTAGAGGACTGGAATCGTGTCTTACAAATCAATCTAACCGGTGTGATGCTAACGAATCGTTTAGCCGCTCGACACATGATAGCAGCAGGAAATGGCGGCTCCATTGTCAATATTGCGTCCACTGCGGCACGCGTAGCTTTGCCCGGCGCCGTCGACTACTGCGTGTCCAAGGCGGGTGTGGCCATGCTCACTCAAGCCTTTGCTATGGAAATGCTAGAACATAACATTCGAGTCAACGCGATAGGTCCAGGCTTTATTGAAACGCCTATGACGCAAGTTCTAACCGACGACGACGAAGGTTTACAACAAATACTGACAATGACTCCAATGGGACGCATGGGCACAACTGCTGAGATGGCCAACACCGCTCTATTTTTGGCTTGCGCGGAGTCCAGTTATACCACTGGTGCGACATTGTATCCAAACGGTGGCATGTACATTAACTGACCTGCTGTGGACCCGATCAGTCAAGGTGTTGTTGGAGCCGCGTTTGCTCAATCTACACTACGCCCAGCTCAACGAGATAAAATTGTTACCATCTCTTGGTTGGGCTGTGCCGCAGGCATGGCGCCAGACTTGGATGTCTTCATTCGGTCTGCCTCCGACCCGCTGCTCTTCTTAGAGTTTCATCGCCACTTTACCCACGCTCTTTTCTTTATCCCTTTTGGCGCACTTGTGGTCGCAGCAGGCCTATATTATTTCGCCCGCCAGCGACTATCTTGGCGAGAGACGTACTTGGTTTGTTTCATCGGCTACGCCACACATGGTCTGTTAGATGCGTGTACCACCTACGGCACTCAGCTTTTCTGGCCCTTCTCAAGCGAGCGCATCGCATGGAACAATGTCTCTGTGGTAGACCCGGTATTTACTATTCCCCTGCTAATTTTGGTAGTGATGGCGGCACGCAAGCGGCGCAAAGCGTATGCGTACGCTGCATTAGCGTGGGCTCTATTTTACTTAAGTTTGGGCGCGGTGCAGATGTTAAGAGCAACCGAAGTCGCACGGCTGGCCGCGGAGCAGCGTGGACATACTCCTGCGCGACTGACCTTAAAACCGTCCTTCGCAAACCTGATTCTATGGAAGTCTATTTATGAACATGACGAGTCCTACTATGTAGACGCTGTTCGTATCACCACCAACGGCTCTTGGTGCGTTGGCCAGCGTGTTGAAAAACTTGACCTTAAACGGCACCTCCCCTTCCTTACCCAAGGCGACCAGCAAGCAAAAGATCTAGCCCGGTTTAGATGGTTTTCCCACGACTATCTAACACCTTTGCAACAGACAGATGCTAGCAGTCAACGAGTGGGTGATTTACGCTACTCAATGACTCCAAACGAAGTAGACCCCATGTGGGGTATTACGCTGGCGCGCAACGCCAGTACAAACGCCCACGTTACCTGGTGGACACAAAGAGACACCGGTCGCGAACAACGCAGCCGCTTCACGAGCCTGATAGCTGGCCGTGGTTGCAAACCACTTAATCCCTAGCCCTTAATCCCTAGCCCTTAATCCCTAGTACTTATTTGTTACTATGTGTGGGTGTAACATAGCATCGAGTTAATTTTATGCACACATTAGAGTTTGCAGCCACCACTTTCGATATCGCCGCCGCAATTGAACTTGCTCAGGTAATTTCAGGTACTACTTATATCGACGAGCGGCCCAATGCATCAAAACTACCCTTTCAAGCACTGGTCACAGGAACTACAGACAACCTCGAAATATTCGATAACATTGCTGATGTAGGCTTGTATGTAATCTGTCGACGCATCGTAAAACCAGGCGTACCACACATCGTTGGGCTGTTCCCAATGTTACATCACGCCGATAAAAGCCATCAGCAATGTGATGCCCATTGGCGAGATGTGCACGCCCCATTGGCTCTAGAACACCATATACATATGACCCACTACGCTCAGCTGAGTGTTGTACACAAAATATCTGGCCCTGACATAGACGGTTTTGCCTTGTGTGGATTTGCCAGCACCGAAGATTTGCGCGAGCGCTTTTACACGAGACCTGAAAGTGTTGAGATTATCCAAAAAGATGTGTTGAGTTTTGCCAATACGAAGAACTCGCCGCGCCGCTTGATCGCTACGCCCAAAACCTATTCGTCAGGAGACTATTTCGGCTTGGGAGCCTCTGGTTAGGTCTTTGGCACTCGCACACGCTCAAACAACTCAACCATCAAGTCTGGATTTTGGGCGGCGAGAATTTCTACAGTTTCGCGTGTAGCGTCTAACAACTTATCTCTAGCTTGTGCAGCCCACGGATTAGAGGTTTGGATGTTGTGATACAGTAGTGGATCTTCCGCCACCAAACCTTGCGACACCCTCTCCAAATCACTGAACACAGGGGTTGCGAATGCCGTCACCAAGTCTGGCGAGATGTCGAACTGAGTTCTTGCATTAGCAAACGTGCAAAGTACCGCATGGGTAAAAACTTGCACAAGGCTGGCCACTCGATCATGGGTTTGCGCATCTGTTTCAATGACATGAATACCCCATTGAGTGAGTAGCTGCCGAAAGTACCGAGATTTCTCCCTACTTCGAATCTCAATACATACCGCATTGCTCCCAGCAAATTCACGCTCTGGGCCAAACATGGGATGCACACTCATATACTCACCAGCAACACCATGCTCTTGAGCAAATGCACAGATCTTAGATTTCACCGAGCAAATATCAACAACCAGTTGCTGCGCAGTGATATGCGTATCTATGATTGAAAGTGTGGTTATGGCTATGGCTTCAGGAGTGCACAGCAACACCATGGCATTGATGATTGCGGCGACGTTAACTACCATACTTTTTGCCTTGCCGATGGGAATTGCCATGT
>JAADHW010000096.1:6907-7531 GCA_013151695.1 Gammaproteobacteria bacterium | reverse complement strand
AGAAGAACGAAGAACCCCATCGTTGTGCATTCACTGTATCTGTGGACTATCTACCTAGCATGACAACGGGTATCTCTGCATTCGAAAGGGCACGAACCTTAAACGCGCTGGCAGACAACGAAACCACGGCTGCAGACTTTGTGCGGCCTGGCCATATCTTTCCCTTGCGCTACCAGGCTGGTGGCGTGTTGGTTCGTTCCGGACACACCGAAGCTGCCATTGATTTGTGTCGCTTGGCTGGGTTAAAACCAGCCGGCGCATTAAGCGAATTGGTCAATGACGATGGCTCTATGCAACGTGTACCAGACTTGCTGGCTTTCGCCAAAGAACATCACTTGCCGATCATTTCAATTGACTCTTTGATCCGCTACCAAGCTGAAAATGACACCCTGGTGGAGGAAATCGCCAATACGCCGATGCGGTTAAATGGGTCCGACCTCAATGTGCACGTGTATCGAACTGTATTTGATCAAAAACACATTACTGCCATTGTCAAAGGCGACATCGACGGCTCTGCGCCAACCCTCGTTCGTGTAGTGAAAGGTGCCCGAGATCGCGACTTCCTCACCAGCGCAGTGGTTGCAGACAATGTGATTCATCGCTCGTTAAAGTTGATCACTGACG
>JAADHW010000096.1:0-6865 GCA_013151695.1 Gammaproteobacteria bacterium | reverse complement strand
CACCATCAAACTCGGGAAGACGAACATGGTGGCGCCATTTGGCGCGAAGTTGGTTTAGGCAGTTATATTCTAAGCACCCTCGGTGTTCAACGCATCCACTTGCTTGCTAGCCGTGAACTCACTTTCCCCGGTATCGCAAGCTTTGGCTTGAGCATCGAAACTGTGATCAAGGAGGTCTGACCGGTGGGCACTCCCAACCGGCTCGAGGTTACCGCCGAGGCTGCATTGCCTACACTATTTGGCAACTATCAAATAGAATCTTTTCGTTGGGGCAATGATCTGCAACCAAATCTTGCACTGTCGATAGGCTTGGACCTCGACGTTGTGCCTACGGTTCGTATTCATTCAGAATGCATCACTGGAGATACCTTCGCTTCGGTACGATGTGACTGCGGCCATCAGTTGCAGCAGGCATTGAGAATCATCAGGGATGAAAAATGTGGCTTGCTGATATACCTGCGACAGGAAGGGCGCGGCATAGGTATTGAGAACAAGCTGCGCGCATATGCTCTACAACAAGACGGCTTGGACACAGTGGAGGCAAACTTAGCCCTTGGTCTGCCCATTGATTCGCGCAGTTACGATGGCGCGGCCAAGTATCTACATCACCTAGGTATCGCCCACTGCAATCTACTGACCAACAACCCCCACAAGGTAACAGCACTGATCGCACAAGGTATTGCCACCACTCGAATACCGCTTACCAACAGTACCCACCGAGGCTGCCAGGACTATCTAGCCACCAAAAGGACTAAGATGGGGCACGATTGTTAGCAGCCTTATCTTTTAGCGGTTTGACCTAGCGGTGATATCACACCCTCCTTAAATAGTAGACAACACATCTCTGGCTTGAGAGATGGCATCAAGATGCGCTTGTGGATCTGCTAGGTTTTGATTCATGGTGACAACTGCCACGTGAGTCACACCCATGTCTTGTAGCGCCTTTAGGTCTTCAAGGCTGGTATCCGCTGGGATAATACATTCAATGCCAATACTGGCCGGGTCTCGCCCAGCTTTTTTTGCAGCGTCATGCATCTGGCCAATTTGGCTTTTAAGGTTTTTATTCACGAACGGAAACCAACCGTCAGCCAGCCGGGCCACGCGTTTGATGACGGCAGGCGCCATACCACCCAACCAAATAGGAATTGCCTTTTTAACCGGCAATGGATTCAGACCCGCATCGGTAACTTTGTGCCATTCTCCGTCAAAGGTGATCGCCTCATCACCCCACAATTTTCGTAGTAAGTCGATCTGTTCTTCGCTGCGACGACCGCGATTATGAAAATCAGCACCCAAGGCTTCGTATTCAACATCATTCCATCCCGTGCCCACTCCCAAACGAAGCCGACCTTTTGACAGTACATCTACACAGGCGGCCTGTTTGGCAACCAAGGCAGTTTGTCGCTGCGGCAAAATGATGACCGCGGTAACAAGTTCAATGGTAGTGGTTAAACCCGCGAGATATGCAAACAACACCAAGGGTTCTTGGAACATACTCTGGGACGTGTACGGCCCCTGCCAGTCTGGTCGACTCTGAGTATTGGCCCCAAGGACGTGATCGTAAGCCAGCAAATGATCATAGCCGAGAGACTCCGCCGTGGTCGCAAACTTAGCCACCACCTGCGGATCTGAGTCAATTTCGGTTTGGGGAAACACCACACCAATTTTCATAGTTTTTGTTCCTGAATCACCAGTGTCCTGTCGGATTAATTTGTTGAATGCAGAAAAGTGTGTCCCATATTTAGCTATCTAGTCAAGCGTGCTGCAAGCCCTGGCGACCAAAGCTCTGCAGAAGTTGACTAGATGTCTAGGGTGATCTTTGTAGGCAACCCCTTTACAGTGCAGGACAAAATAAGACAGCCAATTCCAGGGGAGATAATGAAGGCATCGTGGCGCGGATTCTTGACCGGCTGGGTCATCATTATTTTTGGTGCAGTCATTGCGCACCTAACTCAAACCAGCAACGGCATCACCGTCAAAGACGTTCGTTTCGATAGCCCCAGTGGCGCTGAATTAAGCGCCTTGTTATATGTTCCCGCTGGCGCATCAGCGCAGAATAAAGCTCCTGGCATATTGGCTGTGCACGGCTACATCAACTCTCGAGAAGTACAATCTGGCTTTGCCATCGAATTCGCGCGAAGAGGTTATGTTGTGCTCGCCCTTGACCAAATGGGCCACGGTTACTCAGCACCACCAGCGTTCGCTGAAGGATTTGGCGGTCCTGCAGCATTGCTTTACTTACGCTCTTTGGAGATGGTCGATACGAACAACATCGGCCTTGAAGGACATTCCATGGGCGGCTGGACAGTGCTCGCTGCCGCAAGCACTTTACCCGCTGCCTATACTTCCATGGTGTTGCAAGGTTCAAGTACTGGCGCCCCATTTGCGGCAGACGGCACTGCCTCTTGGCCGCGTAACGTTGCCGTAGTATTTTCACAGTTCGACGAATTCTCCCAAGTTATGTGGGGGATCGACAAAGCACAAAACGTCGCTCACAGCAACAAACTACAAACCCTATTTGCCACTAACAAAGAGATCAAAGTAGGCCACACCTATGGCGACATCGATTCGGGTACGGCAAGGATTTTGCTGCAGCCGCCCGTGACCCATCCTGGCGATCATATTTCACACACAGCCATCGGGCACGCCATAGACTGGTTTGCGCAAACTTTAAGCGGTGGAACACCTCTTCCCAGCGAAGATCAAATTTGGTTTCGCAAAGAAATCGGCACGCTGATTGCGCTGATTGGCTTTGTCGTACTGATGTTGGGGAGTTTTCAACTGCTGCTCTCGACCCCTATGTTTAGCCTCCTGTCCGCACCTCCAACTCATACCGCATATCCCAACAGAACATACAAGTGGTGGGCAGTGGCGCTGTTCACCGCCATTGTGCCCGTGGCCACGTTTTACATTTTCTTCTCTTGGGCAGAAGGTTTGCTACCGTCTTCAGCATGGATGCCGCAAAGCATCACTAACCAGGTGATATTCTGGGCACTTGCAAATGTCGCTATCGCCAGCATAGTGACCTTGCTGGCCAAGTCGAACACAACACCCAATTCGCACAGCGTGGTGCATTGCATTTTAATTGCGCTGATAACGGTTTTCATCGGCTACCTCTCTGCACTATTAGTAGACTGGCTGTTCCTCATCGATTTTCGTTTTTGGTTTGTTGGCGTAAAAGTAATGTCGCTCTCTCAATTCATCACCGCGCTACCTTACTTGTTACCCTTTCTTCTCTACTTCCTGTTAGCCCTGCGTGGCCTACACCACGGCCTATCGGTCAAGGGTGACAACAGGCTTACTACCTATGGCGTAAATGCTGCCGTGCTAATGGGTGGTTTCCTAATTTTTCTTACCGCACAGTACGTTGCGCTGTTCAACACTGGTGCCTTGCTGACCCCGCACGAGCCTTTAAACACAATTGTGATGATTCAATTTGTACCCTTGCTGCTGATTGTTTCTATCATCAGCACATTCACCTATCGCCGCACGGGTAGTTACTTGCCCGGCGCAGTGATAAATGGCTTGTGGGTTACTTGGTATATTGTCGCCGGGCAAGCCACTCAATTTGCGTCGTGAAATATGATACCCAAACAATATCGACTGCCGCTAACAATTCGGCTCACACCATGACGCACATTTAGTCGCGCATAGCCCCGTACACTTTGTGTGGGTTGATATCGATTGGCAAAGACCACCCCATCACCCTGCTCCAACTCAACCACCTCAACTTGAGCTTGCATGCGCGCGCGCGCCTGGGTTAAGACAAACTGTCCACCTTGAAAATCTTGCCCAGGTTGGCTGAGACAAATGGCGAGCTGTAGTGGAAACGCAACCTCCCCATAGACATCTTGGTGTAGCCGATTGTAATCCCCGGGGCCATATTTCAAGATCAACGGCGTAGGTCTTTGCTGGCCTTGTGCACAACAATGGGCCAAGAAAGAATCTAACGTTTCGGGGTAGTGTGTTTCCAGCTTAAGCTGCATTGCCCATTGCTCAGCGATGGGTCTCAGCATTGAGTAGAATTCATCTCGAAGTGTTGTTATCCAAGGCGGCAATGGATACTTGAAATACTGATATTCTCCCTGACCATAGCCGTGTCGAGCCATGACAATTTTTTTGCGAAAAATGTTTTCTTTATCGTACAAACCAATAGCATGAGCACATGCCTGGCTTGAAAGTAGTTTTGGTACCACGACATAGCCTTGGTCGTTTAGTGCCTTGTTTATCGTTGCAAAGTTGAATTTGGAATTGTTCATTTTTCTAACTTGCCCGGCCTCTTCAGACTTTCTCGTTCTTTATCGAGCAGCTGTGCTTTAACGCTAATGCCCCAACGGTAGCCGCCCAGCTCGCCATTGCTGCGCACCACCCGATGGCAGGGTATTGCTAGAGCAATTTTATTTGCCCCACAAGCTTGCGCGACTGCTCGCTGCGCCTTGGGCTTGCCAACGGCGATCGCCAGGTCTTTGTAACTGATGGTCTTACCCAAGCCAATTGCCTGCAGCGCTTTCCAAACCTTGCACTGAAAAGCACTGCCTTGAATATCCAACGGTAAATTTAAACCTGCGTCTGGCGCACTGATAAATCGAACGATCTGCGACAGCCACTGTGTTAAATGTTGCTCACCTTCACATAGGTTAGCTTGAGGAAAACGCGACTTCAGGCTGATGAGAAGCGACTTGTTGTTTTCACCTATTTCTATACAACACACACCTTCATCCGTGGCCGCCACGAGCAGCGTCCCCAAGGGTGACTGTGTAAAGGCATAAAAAATGTTAAGCCCTTTACCACCTGAGCGGTATTTCCCTGGTGTCATGCCTAGGGTTTGTTCCGCAACAGCATACACCGCACTACTGGAACAATAACCCGCTGCATAAATAGCCTCAGTCACCGTGCCTTCTTGTTTGAGTTGCCTTTGAAGTTTTTGCACTCGCTCACCCTGGGCATACTCCTTTGGGGTGAGCCCCATCACCGCCTTAAACTGCCGATGCAAATGAGAAGGACTGATGTCAACAGCGGCCGCCAGATCACGCAACAATATAGGTTCATGGGCGGCCTCAATAACACGGCAAGCCCTATCCACCAGGTTGATTCGCCGTTTGGCTTTGTTATCACCATCAGGTTCACAGCGCCTACATGCCCGAAAGCCCTTGGCTCTGGCGTCATCACCGCTTTTGTAGAAAAGGATATTTTCTCGTTTGGGTCGGCGGGCCGGACAGGAAGGTCGGCAATAGATTCCGGTAGTTATGACCGCAAACACAAACTGATCATCTGCTTGCGAATTTCGTGTTAGTACCGCTTGCCACTGATCGGCTGGAGTGTCTGTCTTCATATCGATGTCCATAACAAACTCAAGTGACCAAAGTATGCCCTGCGCCCCAAACCTCCGGCTATCCAAGTCTTACTTTCAAACTTCACTTTCCCTGGCAAGCTACATTCCACATGCACTACTGGCGGAGATACTAATTAACAGGACGGGGCATCGGCATAATAGGCGCGCAGTGAAGTAAGTGCTCACTTAAGCGCATCCTATTGATTAGCGCTAGCTTGCGCGTTGCGCGCCTCTAACACCCTATTAAGATCTGCAATCTTACCGCTGCCAGTGTGAACAAACACAAAGGGGAACACTGCGTGCAGTAAACAAGCAAGCCCTGCAATAACCATTCGCAAGCCAAACCCGCTGGCGTGGCAAAGATGTTGGAAATAGTTTTCCCCTACTGATTTTGGGTGATCTTGAAAAAGTTGGAGCATGATATGCGGCTTAGATTGCTGATATGAAATTAACTATAATCCGGGTATCGTTGAAATAATTCTCATTTTCTTGGCTAATTTGATATTTATTCGTATATTTTCTCAACTTCTATCGATATTACGCATATTTATTCCGATACCTATCCGTCTCGATGATCACCTACGCCAGTTACAAAGCCACACGCTGCAAGTCTCCTCAAGCTGCTGGCCATAGCTTCCTTGCCTAAAAACTGCGACAATTTTCTCTCACTTTAAGATGAAGTGAACTTAGTCTATGTGTCTTTAATTCACCGAAGAACTTTTAGCCATTCCTACCCCAGAATTCATTGCGATGCTCGTAGGCGTCACCTTAGTCAGCACGTACGTATTGCTGTGGCTGCGTCGATGGTATAAATCAGAAGCCCGACAAATCCGTGTCATCGTACAATCAATCAGCGCAGATGCCATCGTCAATGTATTCATCCCCGATGGCGTAGAAGGGGAGATTCACATCGACCACCTCTTACTGACCCAAAAAGGTTTGTTGGTATTAGATGTTAAGAACGTGACTGGGAAGGTTTTTGCAGGCGCTCAAATGGATACATGGACTGCCATGGACAACGGCCAACGTGTGACTTTTGGTAATCCCTTACCCAACATGCAAGACCGCGTAGCCGCAGTGACCAGACTGGCGCCCGGCACCCCAATCGAATCGCGCATAGTTTTTAATCAGCGTGCAACGTTCCCAAAGGGGCATCCTTCATCCGTGATCACATGGCCCGAATTAGTAGCGGCGTACAGCACAACTACACACGACGCAAACAACAACGATTTTGCAACTCATTGGCAAGCGATAAAAACTGTTGCAACACAAAATTAACGGTTAGAAACTAAATCTATCAGGGGAGAAATCACGATGGAGTATTTTGATTGGGCACTAAAACAAGCAGAGACACGACCAAATAAGATAGCCATTACAGACCTGGACACCAACACCGCACTGACCTACCTAGAGCTTGAACAACGTAGTAGCGCCCTTGCTGGATATTTACAAAACATTGGTATCGTAAAACGCGAACGTGTAGCCATTCTATCTCGTAATTGCCCACACTTCTTTGAACTTGAATTCGCCTGC
>JAADHW010000288.1 GCA_013151695.1 Gammaproteobacteria bacterium | reverse complement strand
TGTTTGTACTTCAGATTATAGCCAGGTGAGTTTTGAAAACGTGCGTCGACCCATCTACCCGCTAGATGGGAACATTTCTGGGAGCAATGTATCGAGGCAGGAATTTGAGTCTGAAACGTTTCAGAGGCAACTAGACAGTTTGAAACTAGTAACAAGACCGTAAGCAGAAGTATTTTCAAAGTAAGTACCCACACGCACATTTATCCATACAATCCGCCTCGTCAACGCTGGCTGTTAAGATCAGGTTATGCGCCTCGAAACCAAAAGACTAATTTGCCGATCCATTCACGCTTCAAGGCAGCAACTATTGGCGATCATCCAACACAATCAGGAATCTGGCCTAGCTCGTTTTGGTGTTGAGCGAAAGGACAAATCAGGTTTGACCGGCTACTGCGGTTTCAAACCAACGGGTGACTTCGTGGATCTTAGGTATCAATACTGCAAGCCAGCATGGGGACACGGTTTCGGTCTAGAAGCAGCGATGGCCATTCGATACATTGACTAACAACATCATACACCTTGCTCTGGCTTTCATCGCCGAACAAACAACCGCTAACTTTATAGCCTAGTGTGCAACCAAACGGATTAGGATACTTTTCCTAGGCTTAAATACGGAAACATACGAGCTTCAAGGAGCCATCGGTAGCCGTGCTACGGCGGCTACCATGACTCCAGAGACAGCAATAACCACTGGGCACATGCCATGTTGCAGCGCACCCCAACTTATGTCGTTTCTCAATCTGATGAAGATAGTATAGCCAACTTGTTACGTTGCTATCTGTCTAATAGATTGGCTTTTTTCGCTCACCCACCGGAAAATGCCATGCGATCAGCTCCTATGTGTTGTACTGATTAGCGTATGCCCTTCTGGATTTAGACGCTCCCAAAAATCTCTTAGGCTATCTGAGTAGGTCGCTGCGCATAGATCTGTTATTGCGTCCGAAAAAAATCTCCACGCCCAGCACGACTTGAACCAAACGTGCATCAATAACGAGTACTTGTTGTAGTAGAACAACACAAAAATACCAAACAAAACCTGGCAACCTCAGATAGAACGACGGCGATACTTAGTAAGTCCTAGCGCAAAAGCTAAGTTCAGATGTTCTTTCTATACGAGAATAGCTGGGCGGTTTAACAACTTCTTCCAGCTTTTATCTAACACAGAAAATTTCGAATCGATACCGAAAAGACCTGCCTAAATGCTTAGCCTAATGACCTTAGTCGGTTGGACTATTACTTGTATCAAGCATTTACTTAATTTAGTATAAGTAACTCACCAGTGAGTCAGAACCTCTCATAGCAGCCATAGGAGGCCATTCGATGAAGAGTAGTGAAAAACAGCAATATTTAGCAGAAGGTATTTTTTGTTTGAAGAATTTCCTAAGCAAAGAGCAGCTGCAGAAATTAAAAGTATGTTATGACTGGGGGCGGGAAAATCCCAGTCGCAATGCCGTCGAGGTATTTGCAAACACTCGTGACGCTCACTACAACGACAACGCAAATCCGAATGCATTACCAATGTATGCTGGGACCCTTCCCGACATGCCCTTTGGGCAATTGCTTGCCGATCTATGGGGTGTCGAAGGGATATGGTTTCTCGCCGAGGAATTGTTTGCCAAGGAAGGTGGAAACGTCGGAAGGTCACCTTGGCACCAGGATACATCCTATATTCCCATCGAAGCACAGGACTTTGCAGGGTTTTGGATATCCTTCGAATCGATTCCCGCGGAAAACAGTCTTGAAGTTGTTCCAGGATCACATCTGGGTGTGTTATATGACGGCACAAAGTATGCTGACCCTCAAAAACCCACCGAGCCGCTATGGGGTGCTGATTCTGGGCTGCCGCCTCTACCCGACATCGAAGCAGAACGCATGGTGGATTCTGAAAAATGGCCAGTTAAGTCTTATGCAACACAACCTGGAGATGTGATTCTCTTTCACCCAAGCGCATTGCACGGTGGCGCGCCTTTGGGCGCTGCCTGCCCAGAGCGGCATACTTTAGTACTACGCTTTTTCGGTGAGCAAGCAGTCCATCGAGATATTCCCCATCACATTTTTCCTAAGCTGACTGCTGGCGATCCATTGTCCGACGGAAGCTATCTACAAATTCATAAATAGGTCACCTAAACCCCAACACCCGAGAAAACTCTATGTCCACACTCATCCTACCCGCTGCCCTGCAATCTAGTTACGACCTCTATCACTTCGCACCTGCACGACGACACAATGGAATGCTGTATTTTTCCGGTCAAATCGGTGTTCAGCCAGACGGTAGTGTTCCTGACACTGCGGAGGCGGAATTTCGCAATGCCTGGACGAACATTGATCTGGTACTGACCGAAGCAGGGTTGGGTTTTTCAAACCTGATTGAGATCACCAGTTATCACGTTGACCTGAATACTCACATAGACACATTTACACAAGTTAAAGATGAGTTTATCAAGCCACCCTACCCTGCCTGGACTGCAATTGGCGTGAGTGGATTTGCAATTCCAGGAGCACGCGCTGAAATTACGATTGTCGCATCGGATCGCTAAAATTCTCGCTAATGATTCAAATAGGGGCTGAGAATGGATAGCGTCTTCCAATTCGACCACTTTTTATTTCTGCGTAGCTCCTCCGGTGACTACAACATATTGGTCGATGGCATCTGGCGTAATCGTCAGTCTAGTCGCCGATCTAGGTTCAACCTCGCGCATTTTCTTTCGCCGACTTGACCAATGCAGCGATCATAATAGCTGCGTTGTCCGCTACGTCTTCGTGGCAGTCTGCCTCTACCTCGGCTGCGATTGTGAGCGCGCCCCAAACTGCCGAGAGCATCATTGCGGGATGCAACATTCTGTCTATGTCGCAAACGTTGGGTACCATCACTACTAGTGCTTTTTCGTACATTCCAATCATCTGTTCCGTCATCTCGTCTTCGCGCTCTGCCAGTTCTGGGCGCAACTTCATCGCACGCTCCAACTCAACAGCTGATTGACAAGAAAACCCATCGATACTAATGACATCTAGAATCACGTTCTTATAATACTGTCGCGCATTAGAACGCTCTCGAAGATTTCTTCTCCGCTCTTCAGTGTATGCGATAGTTTGGTCATACCAGCCTTGGTACAACGCTAGGATGATGACATCTTTGTTTGGAAAGTAGTGATAGAGGGTGCCGATATTGATACCGCACTCATCCGCCACGCGGTTTGTATTGAGCGCACCCACGTTTTCATTCTCAATAATCGACAGCGATACATCAAGAATATGATGGAACGTCTTTTGAGCCCTCGCCTGGGTGGGTTTGTAATACGCCAGAGTCGTGCTGGTTTTTTTTGTCTTGGGCATTCGTGCCATTTACGCTTCCATCGTTCGCTGTATAAAATTTCTAGAGGACGCCTCAGCGAGACGGACATCCACCGCCAAACATTATATCAAGAATGCGCACCACAATTGAAATTAAAGCAAAGTACTCCACGAAACACAGGGCCTCATGGCAAATTTGTGATCTCTTTGGGCAAATCTTTTGCTACCTCTGGCGGGTAAGATGGAATCTGATTTTGGTCTTAAGAGGTGGTAGCTACGTGGGTCTTTTCGATAGCCTTCAAGAACAGATCACGCAGACTGAGCATACCGAGGACTCGACCCGCTTCGACCACTGGTAAGTGGCGTATGTTGTGGTGTTTCATAAGATCAAGACAGTCACTAACCGTCTGTTGAGGAGATACCGTGACAACCTCGCGAGTCATGATCTCAGAAACTTTAGTGAGTTTGGACGCACGATGGTCAAGAATGACACGTCTAACATAATCACGCTCACTGACAATGCCGACTATGTAGCCCTCAATTTGCACCAGAAGTGCGCCAATGTTCTCTGAGTTCATCCGCTCCAACGCATCGAAAACAGATTGTAGCGGGTCGATCCAAACAGGTTCTCGCCCGTTCGAATCAACCAGTTCTCCTGCAGTCATCACTTACCCGCTCTCAAGTCAACTCTGAGCTGAGCATTAAGTAAATCTCTGCAGCATATAGCGCACAATTAGCTTCCGAAGTTACGTCGTATGTCGATTCCGAACCGGCGCGGCTCAAGGTAGGAACCTGTGAGCGCCCAGTTTTCGTCTGAATCTGCGGCGTCAATGTTTCTAACGTCGATCTCGTCAAAGACATTGTCCATGTACGCCCGTACCGACCAGCGTTCATCAGCGGATGACCAACGTATACTCATATCAACTCGCGTCCGCTTAGGCACCTCGTCGAAGGTTCGATCTAGCCCACTTGCAAGGTACTCGCCAGTGTACTGCACGGAAGTGACAAAATTTATCGTACCCCACTCTAGCTGCCATTGGTACATTCCCCACAGCGTGCCCTTGTGTTCCGGAATTCGTTTCAGAGCATTCCCTTTGACGTTGTTTATGTACAACGATGCATTGGCCGGATCGCTCAGCCCACCGAATGCGGCTTGAGGTACATTAGGATCATCAAATTCAACCACCAAGTAGTCCGCACTGTATTGAGTGTCCGTGAAGCTATAGTTACCGCCAATGGTTAGGTCTTCAGTCGCCAACCAAACGACCTCCACTTCAAAACCAAAATTCTCCGCTTCGGGTGCGTTCTCGACCACTTGAACCCCGCGGTTTCTAACTGGATCGAAGACGTTCAACTCATCTTGATAGTTTTCGTAGTCATAGCGATACAACGTTGCAAATAGTTGTAAGGAGCCGTCCAACAACGCCCCTTTATAGCCTAATTCATACGCGACAACAGTCTCCTCATCATAGTCAAATGGAGCCCCAATGACTGCTGTGTTGATGGGTGTGCCGTCCGGATTTCTCGGGAAGTCTCTGGCATCGGTTACTCCTAACGAATACCCTCCTGCTCGGTATCCAGAAGTGACAGAGAAGTACACCAAGGTATTTTCATTCGGCGTCCAATCTAAATTGATTCGACCTGTGACTTCAGACCATTCATTTTCACCCAAGGTTTGAGTCGCAAATGATAGCGGCACGCCGCCGAGACGAAGTGGTGTAGCACAGCTTTGATCTTCAATTGCACAGGTAGGAATAAGTGGAAAGTCTGGGTCGAACGTAGCGGTGGCATTACCCATAAAAATGTTCATCACACCCAGCGGAGTGAGGTTAACCAAATCGGTGTCGAAGCCAAATTCAGTATCTAACGCTGGAATCACAAAATCCATAAACCCACCGTCGCCCAACTCTTCTTCGAAATACCCTTGCCGACGCTCCAAAGCTTCCTTCTCATCTTTCGCCCAACGCACGCCTAAGGTCAAAGCATACTCATCATTAAAGGTATAAGTACCCTGCGAATAAACGGCCCACTGAGTTGTTTCGACCAAATTGTCCATCGTGAAATAGCGCCCTTCGGCATCGCCATCCCAAGTTCCTAATAGGGATGCAAAAACATCGGCATCACGGAATGTTTTTTGAGGACCCGCGAAATCAACAAAGGAAGCGAAACCACCGTAGTCAACGGCGTTGGTAATGCGAGGGTCACTATCGTTGGCAAGTGCGAAGTATTGGTTGCGGTTGGAATAGAACTGATAGATACCCGAGGTTAAGCTTAAGTTATCCCCTATCTGCCACAACAACTGCAGCTCGTTAGAAAACGTATGAACATTTTCATCTCCCAATGTCCGTTCATTCGAAAGTGTTGCATTACTTAGATCATTGTCCGTATCAGTGATGAATTCAAACTCTGAATACCCGCCAATGTATTTCAACTGTGTGGTTTCATTAAGATCCCATGTGAGGTGAAAGTTGATCGCTTGTTGGTCGAAGCGAAGATCGTTACGGTTGTTGTTCGTTCCATCAATACGATCAATATTTTCAATGTCACCACCACCGTTGAAGGTCTGCCCCGTATCCCCAAACGTGGGGTTTATATTGTGTGGGAACGGGTTGCGATCTAGCCCGGGCCGCACCGGTGCTGCATAACGCGTACTGCCGTCACGCGGGTCGGTAAACCCAATAGCCCCCGGTGTGGTACCCGTGATGGGCGTAAACGCGCCATAATTGTTGGTATACCCACGTACAGGCGAGTCGCGGTCAAGTGTTGCACGCAACGCGCCTATACCAGAATTGATAAGCAGTCTTTGACCAGGAATCGTTTTCGCTGAACGAGTATTCCATCGCACATCAGCATTAAGCGTATCCGATATCCGCCAATCGAGTGCCAGCGAAAAATTCTCGTCATTAACTGTATCTAAGTTCTCTGTTCCAGCACGACCCTCTTGCACCCCATCTTGGAAAAGCTTTACCCCCACCAAACGAAACGCCAACTTATCTTTGACAAGTGGGCCAGACAAAAGAGCATAAAACTGCCGTTCGTCATAATTGGAAAACTGTGTACGCAGCACACCTTCCCATTCATAGTTGGGTTGGTTTGTAATGAAGTTAAGCGCCCCACCGATTGAGTTCCGCCCATATAACGTACCTTGAGGTCCGCGTAGAACTTCCACGCGTGCGAGATCAAACCACGCGTTTTCGGTAGTCGCGATCCCAAAATCTTCGGAGTAAACACCGTTGTAATAGGTCGCTACCCCTGGGTCGCCACCCAAGGCACGAAAGTTCCTTCCGACGCCTCGAATACGAATATCAAAGTCATCCCGTGTCGTTGCTGGTACGTAGTTGACCAGTTCATCAGCATTTTGCATGCCCAACTCTTCGATCATCGACTGATCGAATGCCGTAATAGAGATAGAGGTGTCAGAAATTGACGCCTCTCTTTTTTCGGCGGTGACAACCATCTCTTCAATGCGTCTTTCTTTTGCCTGAATAACAAGCCCAAAACCGCACAGTAATATGACAGTAAAGTATCTCATTCGTTTCTCCCCGAACTCATGAATATGACCCCGTAGCTACCCTATTCCTATTAGAATATTTATT
>JAADHW010000185.1 GCA_013151695.1 Gammaproteobacteria bacterium | reverse complement strand
ACCACTTCACAGTACCTGTAGCCATATTGGGCTCCATTTATTTATTTTATGCACACAAATCGGGTGCAGTTAACGAACGACCCTGTTCATATCTATATTTCAAACCAATAAACGAAGTCTATCGAGGAAGCTGGAAGACAGTGTAATGCGGATCGCGGCGGCACCCTACTTTGACCGCGCCTGAATTGCAAGCTTAGCCGCACAACCAATTTAAGCTAATTTCAGAGTTAAAGTTCGAATTTAGCATGCCATCCGCACTAAAAGCGGATTGCGATGACTGTAGGTAACTGAAAAATTTAGAAATTTATCGGAATCTGCGAGCTAGGGAGTAAAACCCATCCTATATCTCAACCGCTCTTAGATAACTCTCAAACAGATCTACACAAACTTCTACCTCGGATTCAGCTTCATCCCCCCACATCGTGCGCGCCGAGAAAGCCACTGTATAGAGGTGCTGAGCCTGAGTGCCACCGCCATGGGCATGGCTATCCGGAAAAACCCAACCACCATGATGGGCAACAATCTTCCCAGTCGCGTTTCTTGCGTAAGCTGGCAGGCGGGTATGACCGGCCACGCCCACCTTGCTGGTAACAACCAGTTCATCCACTTTAAAGTTTGGCTGGTTTTGCAAATCGCGACGGGCACCTGGAATCCTTGCGGAGCTTTCAGCAAACGTGTCTGGCTCAGGCATCGGACGCGCAGCAATACGACCTAATTGGCCACCCAGCGCTTCAACCCGAAAATTAATTTCTTGTTGGGATATTTCACCCGCTTCCACCAACAAGGTCTCTGCAGCCCCTAACCAGCGCCCATAGTACCCATCGGTCAAATAACTAATGGGGTCTATTCGCTCTACCGAATGACGAAAGTGATCAATATTGTGCGCCACACGTTTACGCATTAACGTGTTGATGATGGTAAACACAACAGCATGCCATCTTTCTGGAAACGACTGTTTCGGTTCACCACGATCTATCGCTCCGAAACCGTGCTTACCACCTAGGTCATGTATGCCATCCATTTATGGGTCCCTATTCTCGCTTTTAGCCACTTTTATCACTCTTTACCTATCAGAGGCCATGTCCAGCAAGGTGGGAATGCCGTCCCCACCCATACTGAAATCCATAACAAAGTGGTGCGCGCCACTTTGAACTTTCTGTGATATACCGTCCGGCATGATGACATCTGCACAACAGCTTGGGGGAATGCGCAAATCTAATTCGAAGGTTTCGCCATTGATATACCACTTGATTTCAAATCGCCCTTGTAATGTTTCTATGCGAGCTTCTACGAATTCAATTGGTGCTCCTGCGAGAAACTGTGCACCCAGTGGCGGTTTTGGGTATATACGCACACTGCGATAACCATTTTTATCAACCGAATAGTCGTCTCCCAAAGAGATACCAATTAAACTTTCTTGCAACCACTCCAATAGACCGATATCTGCAACGCCAAACTGACCCACCTCACGGGTTAACAGAGAATTTCCTTCAAGAATATTAGCCATCCAACTCGGTTGAGAAGTTTGCAACAAGATCATGTAAGCCAAATCCAAACGACCGGCAGTGGTTATGCAGGGCAATAACCCATGTACAACGGCTGGTACTACGTCTGCGTGATAATTTGTGTTCTGAACAAGTTCAATAAGTCGGGTTTGCGCAATTTTCTTTTCATGATCGTCGAGTAGATTGTGATACAACGCAGCGACGTACACAGATTGTGTATCACCCTGCAAGTGCCCATCATTGGACAAATACCGGCGCTTAAACGCCTGTCGTACATCTTCAGCCAAACCCTCAATTCGCTCATAATCTCCTAAATGACCCAACACCCCGGCGATGCGCCCAGCGATACGAAGTGCGCCAAACAGCGTACAAGTTGCTACCAATCCTGCAGTAACACCTTCGCCATACAAGGCCGTCGAACTAGATTCACGCAACAACTTTGGATATCGATGGCGATACCCAAGCGCAGCCACACGAATCTCTGCATAACATTCTTGCAGCACGTTACGATCATTTTGGTACCTGTAGCAAGCCCATAGGACATTAGCCAGGTATTCGAAGTGGGTGTAGTCGTCTTCTGATTGAGTGACTCGTGGACTCAGCACAGCTGGAGAAAAGGCGCTTGTCTGATCTGCTAGGTGAGAACTCAACTTCATGTCATCTAACCATTTGGTGACAATCCCTCGAGCACCACTTTGCTGCGCCAGGAAGGGTACCCATGTGGTTGCTATGCCAATATGCGGTAGCCGTTGCGCCTGCGCTACGCCAGCCATAGGTACTGAAAAGCTCACCGCCTTGAGGTTATTCTCTAGCGCTTCAAACAATCGATTTAGAGTGGCATGGTCCGAACGTAACGTCATGCTCAGCAGATCAGAGTGGCCGACCCGCAGAGCATGCACATCGAGTATCTCGGTAAGAATCCCAGTGGTTTCTATTTGCACATACCTGTAGGTGTGGAGCGCAAAAGTAGTCTCAAAAACCTCTCCAGATTCACCGAGGCTGGTAAACGTATCCCTAGTTGTTGCACTAAATTTTTCGTCAACACTGTATCGAACCACAATTTCGTCACTTTGCGCGCAGTTAAGATCAACTCTGATACGCCCCACAATTTGTTGACCAAAGTCATAACTGGCAATATGTCGATCTCGATCATCGTTACATTCTGATTTTGTCGCACGCAGCGCTTGATGAATGCCGATGGCTGGGTAGGGTTGTGACTTAGCCCGGCTTTCAATATCTTCAACAACATCCACATTGAACCAACCACGATCGAGGTATTTGGTGGTATCCCATGACGGATCATGTTGCCGCGCATCAACATGCTCACCGGCGTTAATTTCAGCGGACAGTATCCAACTAGGGCGCCAACGCCACATATAATCTGTACCGATGACCGTTTGATGACCGGACTCATACTCCAGTACAAGCATTGCTCGCAACTTAGGCCGGTCGCCGTACACCGACCGACCCGCGCCAGGAATGTGACCTGCAAAGTAGCCGTCTGCCAACAACACACCAAGCACGTTATCGCCCTGGGTCAGCATTTCTTTGAGGTCTAAAGTTTGGTAGTAGTGTTGTTGCTCATAATTACACCATACGGCACTACAAACAGTTTCTCGTACCACTTGACCATTTACACTGAGCCGATAATCGCCAAGGGCCGCGATATAGATACGTGCCCGAACGAGGTCAGCAGCAACACTAATTTCGCGGCGCAATGCCGCAACATGAACCCCGTGGCTTCGACTGCCAAACAGGGGGGTGGCGATCCATCGAGCGCGCCAGTCTGCATCGTCCAGCAGACCCATCTCAAAGTGAGACAATTCACTCCATGGGCTCGATATCCCATCGCTGTCAAAGGTACGCACTTTCCACCAAACCCGTTGCCCGGAGGCGAGAGGTAAACCCTGGTAGATTACGTGGGCGGTCTCCGAGCTTTCCACACGACCACTTTGCCACAAATCTCCCTCATCATTTTGGAGCTTTACGGCAGTTGTTGCGGCTATTATTTCATAGGCACTTTGAATTTCAGCGGGGCGCGCGTCGTTAATCCACCAAGAAAGATGTGGATGATTGGTAACGCCGAGCGGATTGATGACAAGCTCGCAACGGAGTCGGAGCGGTGCGCTGGGCATCGTCCCTGTATTCCCTTAGAGGTGCGTAGCGTTAGTGTGCGCTTCGCACTATGGAGGTGCAAGAAAGATCTATGATCTGTAGGTAACACAATGGTCATGCAAGATCTCCAAGAAGTTCCCGCTCACGCTGCTCGAAGACACCCCGCAGAAAATCTGTTAATACTTTAATACGTCTGGCGCCCCGCAAGTCTGGGTGCGTCAGCAACCACAACATAGGGCCTTGCTGTACGGGCATGTGCGGTAAACGTATTAATTTCGGATCATTGTCGCCAATAATACAAGGCAATATACCTAGTCCCATGTGAGCTCTAATAGCCGTATATTGCATTTGAATTTGGTCACAGCGGATGTGTACGTGAATGTTAGAAAAGTGGCGCTCACGCAGTTGCGCATATAAATTCATCACCTCTCCCTTGCTTGCCCAATCGATCCAAGCCGCACCTTGGTAGCCAACCAGTACTTGATGGTTAGCCACGTACTCCTTGCTGCCGTAAGCGGCTAGTGCAAACCGAGTCAGCGGTCGACCCACCAGGAGTTCTGGCGGGGCATCCGTCGCTCTAATGACTATATCCGCCTCGCCGTGGCCAATGTTCAAATCCTGGTATCCAGTCAATAGCTCTATATCAATGGCCGGATATTCTTCAGTAAATGGCGCCAGGTCTGCCAATACGAAACGAGTTGCTAAGACATCTGGCACCGCCAAACGAATTCTACCCTCGAGTTTTTGATCATGACCTTTTAACTGCGTTTCAATACGCGCCAGCTGTATCCCTATTTCATTGACTCGCCGTGCGACATCCGCCCCCTCACGCGTAATACGCAGACCTTTCGGCGAGCGAGTAAATAGTAAAACGCCCAGTCGTTGTTCTAAGTTGTCGAGCCTTCTGGTGACGGTAGAAGGGTTTACCTCAAGCTCATCTGCGGCGCCTCTGACCGATGCATGCCGAGCAGTGGCAGAAAAGTAACGAAAGTCATCCCAGTCCATTTACAGCTCAATCAGGAAAACCCACAGGGTACGAGGCTTTGGAGCGCGTTGCAAATACGCAACATAGTGTTGCGTTACTTTTAGTTGCATTGCATGTTACTTAAAGTAACATACCGGCATAGAGTGAAAAACACAGACAGTGTTCACAACGTTTCCTTGAGGGATATCCGCATCCGCCCCTCCCCTCCAAACGGATATCCCTCCAATTTTTTTAGTAGGCGGGCTGGAGATCTTAAAATAGATCTCAGTTCCCCTACTTTTCTCGCAAAACCCTACCCACAACAGTGCAAACCTACTTAAACAAACAAACCCGGACCTTTGACGGTAGCTAACCCACTGACACCTGTGCCCAGTTCAAGATCAGGTGGTCACCTTGGACTTGTATCATTGGGCACACCCCAAAGCTGACGTGAGGGACGTTGATACATTGGCCGGTTGCAATATCGAAGGTATAACCGTGCCATGGGCATGTCACCTGCCCAGCACAGTCAATATCTCCAGTTAACGGACCAAGCTGATGAGGACACACCGCCGGATAGACCACCCATTTGCCATTAAGGTGATTGATTAAAAATTCCCTACTTGAGAACTCTACCCGCATTGGTAGTTCGTCGGCTAAAGGAATCTGGCATTGCCACACCTCCTCTGAACGCATCGAATTCAGACGTTGGTCGATGAGCCTTTGACGCTCGGTCATCATGAATACGTCCTCGTCATAAAGTAATTCATAGGCACGCGCATATGCCTTACCCACCTTTTCACGCTCCTGCTTTGCCACACCAGGCACAAAATAGTCAATCACGATATCCATCTGGCGCGGTGCAGTGACAAAAACATGTGACCATATTTCCGCACCTTCATTTGGTCCTTCAAGGTTTCTTGTGATCCAGCGTCGACGTTCTCGTTCAAGACATAACTCAAGCAAGCTGACCCTGTCTTTATGATCTTTTACTCGTGCCCGCCAACCCCATGCGCCACTGTGCAGACATTCAATTTCAGTAAAACTAGAGGCATGCAAATGAGGGAGGTGTTGCCAATCCAATGCATTTTCATACATTCGCTCAAGAGAAACCGGCAACGGTCTAGTATAGGTGCCTACATGATCAACTCTTGAAGCGTCGTGTGGCGCAGTGTAGGTATAACGCATCCTCTAAGCATCCGCCGCCTTAGTGATGACAAATTTGAAACTCTCACCATCGATTTGCGCCTCCACCACATCACTTGCCTGTTCGCCTGCACTTTCGCCCGAGCTCGCAAGACTCTCACCAACAAACTCTAACGCTAGAGTTTCGCTCATGATGTAGGTGCTGTGCTCATGCGCTGCCAGGGCCAAATCACCGCTGCAATCGTAGCTGACATGAATTCGATCACTCACCTCAAAGCCAAGATCTTTTCGAGCCCGTTGAACCCGATTAACCATCTCCCGAGCATGCCCGCCGCGCACCAATTCGGGGGTTAGATCGCAATCCAGATCTACCGCAATTCGACTATTAGACACCGTATTGGTCCCAGGCCGAGCCTGTTGCAGCACTTGAATCTCCTGGTCTGAAAAGTGCTCATCATCGATAGAAATAACACCCTTGGTTTGCAACTCGTTGATCTGCTCGCTGTTCAACGCGCCGATCGCTTTGGTGAACATCTTCATACGCTTACCCAATCGCTTACCTAGCAACGGAAAATTGGGTTTAGCCACCAACTCAATGTAAGCACCCTCATCCGCTGAATATGAAACTTTGCGCACGTTCAGTTCTTCTGCAATATACCCATCCAGGGCTTGCATCTCGTCTAACAATTGCTGATCTCGATTCACCACCGTCAAACTTGCTAATGGCGTTCTCAGTCCAATTTTAACCTCTTCACGTTTTTGCCGACCCAACAAGACCACCTGTTGCATTTGATCAACCGCCTCTTCTAACTGCGGTTTAACATAATTGTCTTCTGAGCGTGGGTAATCGCATAGATGTACCGATTCAGGACTAGGAGGCTTGCCGGACAAGAGCGCCAGTTGACGATATAGGTGCTCAGACAAAAATGGTGCGAACGGGGCCATGACCTGGCTCAGCTCTACCAAGGCGGTATACAACGTACTGTAGGCTGATATCTTGTCAGCAGTGACACTTTCACCCCAAAATCGAGAACGGTTCAAGCGGATATACCAGTTAGTTAGATCTTCAATGAAGGAAAAAAGTTGCGGCACGACATTATATAGACGATAACCTTTCATCTGTGATGCAACGTTACTTTTCAACGTTTGTAATCTCGACATAATCCACTG